>CAZHVR010000098.1:0-4256 GCA_964536225.1 uncultured Pirellulales bacterium | reverse complement strand
AAGGAGTAAAAAATTTTTTTAAAAAGTTAGAAACTAAGGGTTTTCGACTTGCGCGCTTTTGTCGAACAAGTGTATGAAACAGTTGTACTATACAAGCGTCAAAGTTCGCCTATTTTAACGTTGTTTTATTTCAGAAATTGTCATCGGATCCCAAATCCGAAACTCGAAATTCGTGTATGTCCCGATATACAACCCGTAAAAATCTGGTAAACCCGCCACAGAACACGGCGGGTAAACATCGCTTCGATGGGCTTGTTTGCCGGCAGAGCTTTTTGGACTTGCTTTTAAGGGGGCGGTATTGTCTAATCATCGCTTCGTTTGTAAAAGACAATATATTTTATTTCATAGGAGAATGCGCGAGTATGGCGGATTTGAAGGCGTTATCCGAGGCAGTGATAGCGGGCGACCCGAATACGGCGGTCACTATCACAAAGCAGGCGATTGAAGAAGGAACGTCGGCTGAGACGGTTCTCAAAGACGGCCTTATAGCCGGTATGGAAGTAATCGGGGTGCGTTTTAAGAACAACGAGGTTTATGTGCCGGAAGTCCTTATGGCTGCACGGGCGATGAAGATGGCGATGCAGGTCCTTGAGCCGGAGCTTGTCAAGGCGGGGGTGCAGCCGATAGGCAAGCTCGTAATCGGGACAGTGCAGGGCGACCTCCATGATATCGGCAAAAATCTCGTGGCGATGATGATGAAAGGCGCCGGGTTCGATGTCATTGACCTCGGCGTTGACGTGGCGTCGGAGAAATTTATCGAGCAGGCAAAAGCAACGGGTGCGCAGTTAGTAGGGATGAGCACGCTATTGACGACGACGATGCCCAGCGTGGAAAATACGCTAAAGGCGATTCGGGAGGCGGGATTAAAGACGAAGATAATGGTAGGTGGCGCGCCCGTGACGCAGACCTACGCTGACAAGATAGGCGCTGATGGTTATGCGCCTGACGCGGCTTCGGCGGTTGACGTGGCAAAACAACTGATAGCATAAATTGAGAGATTATCCTGTAGGCAAAAAACAGTCCCGCACGTGCGGGGCTGTTTTTTTTGCGCCTGTGATGATAAAATCGGGGATTAATGAGGCAGATAAGAAATAGGGATTTGGCGGAGCTGCTGATGCAGGTGAGGTTTTCGCCGCCCGCGAAGCGACGTAAACAGGTAGAAAACGTCGAGCAGCTTCTTGCCATAATCGAGAAAGACAAATCCTTCGACAAAGCTCCCCCGACAACAAGATTCGAGGGCAAGCAGGACAAGGAATATCCTTTCGAGTTTGTATGTTACAAGATTACCGGCTTCAGGCCTAAGGGGGAGGCGGGACGTCGACTCATAAAGGGTGATGAGTTGGCCGACGACCTGCGGATTTTTATCTGGAAGCTAAGCGGCCAGGTCGCCGAGCCAGCCGGCGCTCAGCCGGAGGAGGTTTATACCAAAGAGCAGCTTGCGAATAAAATGAATGTTTCGACAAAGACCATCGACAGGTGGCGAAGGCGCGGATTGGGTGTTCGCAAATACGTTTTTGAGGACGGTAGGAAGCGACTGGGTTTCTCACAGTCGGCGGTTGAGAAATTTCTGCGAAAAAACAGGGATTTGGCGGATAAGGCGGGCCGGTTCACGCGAATGTCGGCCCAGCAGAGGCGAGCGATAATAGACCGTGCAGCGGCACTCAGCACTGAGACAAAAATGAGCAGGAGGAAGATAATAGCCCAGATTGCCGCCGAAACGCAGAGGGGTCAGGAGACGATACGATGTGTTCTTCTTAATTATGAGAAGTCACATCCGGATAAGGCGGGGTCGATGAGAAAGGCAGTGGGGTTGTTAAGCCCGGCGGAGACCGCGGAAATAGACCGGCTGCACAAACAAAAAACAGGCATCAGGGAACTGATGAAACGGTTCGGCAGGAGCAGAAGCTCGATATACAGGATATTGAAGCAGCGAAGGGTACATACTTTACTGGCCAGGAAAATCGAGTTTATTCGAAGCAAAGAGTTTTCCGAGACCGGCGCCGAAACAAAGATTTTGGGCAGTGGGCCCGGGTTAAGGCGGCATGTAGAAGTCAAAAGCAGGATTTCTCCTGTGTTAAAGGGTGGTTCTTTGGGTGAATATCTCGAAGGATTAAAGGGCGTGCCGGTGCTGAACCGCCAGGAAGAGATGGAGCTTTTCAGAAAATATAACTATTTGAAATATCTCGCGCATATTACAAGGGAACAGCTCAAGATGAGCAGCATTCCCAGCACCCGGCTGGATGAAATCGAAGGATATCTTGCCGAGGCAGAGGCGGTAAAGGAATCGATAATCGAGGCGAACCTGCGATTGGTAGTGAGTATCGCCAGCAGGCACACAATAACCGGGGCCAATCTTGCCGACCTCGTCAGCGAAGGTAACGTTTCGCTGATGAAAGCAGTAGAGAAGTTCGATTATACGAGGGGCTTCAGATTCTCAACGTATGCAAGCTGGGCAATCAGCAAGGATTTTGCGCACAGGGTGCCGGGCCGGAAGGTCAGAATGGATAGTTCCGCGGCTTCACCGGGCGAGTTCGAACAGGAGTTGAAGAGGGCCCCGATGGACGTGGCGGCCGTGGAGAGGGCGAGAAACGACCTTATCCAGGTGGTACGCAATAATCTCGAAACACGCGAGCAGTACATAATCATCAACCACTTCGGGCTTGAAGGCACGCTGGTAAAGAAAAATAAAAAGACGCTCAAGCAAATCGGTGACGATTTAGGTCTTAGCAAGGAGAGGATTCGGCAGATAGAGCTTGTCAGCTTGCAGAAACTCAGGCAGGCCCTTAGTCCGGAGCAATTTGACCTTCTGATGGGTTGATATGCCAAAAACCGGCCTCTTAGCCAGTATTTCCCCCCTTTTTCCAAAAATAATCCGTCTTAGGCGGGTAAATCCTTGAAAATATCCCCTTTTTATGATAATCTTATCTTTAGAAGAGAACGGTACTTAATGAAGGATTATGTCTGCTGTATCTGCGTCGCACCCTCAGATAAACGGGGAAATAGTGCATATTTTTGGCCCTTAAGAAGGCGGCTTTTTTTGGAGGTTTAGGTGATGAAATCGAAGAGGGGATTTGTCAAAATTGTTGTTTTGTCCGTATTTCTTTGTTTAGCCACTTCGTTGAGCGCCGCCACGCCTTGGTTGCACGTGGACGGTAATAAAATTAAGGACCCTATGGGCAACGTTGTTGTCCTGAGGGGTGTTGCGTTTATCGATTTAGGTGCCGTTGAACTATGGCGGGGCGGAGTTACTAACCTGATTGACCGGGTCACGGACCCGACCGATTCTCAGGGCAGTTATACCGGCTGGGGCACGAAAGTTATCCGTCTTGCCGTTTATCCGACAGACGGTGATTTTACCGGCGGTCCCTGGTATTTTCAAACCAACCCTGATAATTACTATAATAACCTCCTCAGGCCGGTTATCGATTACTGTAGATCAAAGGACCTTTATGCAATCATCGACTGGCATTATGTCGGCGTTAATACATACGACAAAATGTCATCGACAACTGCGTTCTGGACTTATATAGCTCCTAAGTTTGCCAATGACAGCCATGTCCTTTTCGAGCTTTTCAATGAGCCGGCTAACAACTCGGGGGCAAACGATGCGGCGAAATGGGAGACCTGCAGGGCAGATATGCAGACCTGGACAAATATTATTCGCTCTTCTGCACCCAACAACCTTATTCTTGTCGGCTGTCCGCAATGGAGCCAGATTATTGCGCCTACCGCGACCAATCCGGTTACAGGGGGCAATATCGTTTACGTCTCCCATATCTATCCTGACCATTGGTCTGGGGGCAGTGGAATTTATGTCCAGCAGCTTGCAACTGCTGCCGCGGTGCACCCTTGTATGGTAACTGAATGGGGATTTATTCTGGGCGGCGCAGTACCGACCAGCGGAACACTTTCAGGTTACGGCCAGCCGTTCCACGAGTGGCGTGAACAATATAAAATCGGTCACACTGCGTGGTGCGCTGATACGGAATGGGGACCGCCGATGTTTAACTCCGACTGGACGCTTCGCTGCGGTGAAAACTATATGGGCTGTTTCACGAAGGACATACTCTACGAGATGAAAGATGCCGACCAGCCAAGCGAAAATGACACCGTGCCACCTGCGGCGCCGACGGGTCTGGGGGCGGTAGAGGGTGACGGAGTGGTTACGCTTAACTGGAATGACAATTCCGAAGGCGACCTAGACGGCTATAACGTGTATCGCTCGACGGTCTCAGGCGGGCCATATACAAAGCAGA
>CAZHVR010000097.1:1878-4355 GCA_964536225.1 uncultured Pirellulales bacterium | reverse complement strand
GGATTAGTGCCGACAGGTGCGGCGGCAAAAAGGGCTGGCGTAACGCGGCAGTCCCTGCAATACTACCTTATGGTGGGTTTGCTCGAGCCGACCGAGGTCACGAAGACGGGCAGGCGAATGTTTGACAAAAAGAACATTGAGCGGATTAAACTTATAAAGAAGCTCAACGACAACGGCTACCCTCTGCGTGCCATAAGAGAGATTTTTCTTGAGGGCAGGGTTAATTCGAAAGGGACAAGGCGGTGAGTGATTACGAAACGACACAGCGAAGACGCAGTATGGTTGTCGGGGTGTTTGTCATCATTGCGGTAATCGCATTTTTCTGGATGATATTCAAATTCGGCGACCTTCCCATTCTTGTCAGCGAATTAAAATCATACGAGATTAAAATCCAGTTTCCGACCGCTCCCGGCGTTCAGAGAGATACCCCCGTACGCTTCTGCGGCTACCAAATAGGCAGGGTTATCGAGGTCAAGCCGCCGGAGCTCAGGAAGGACCTCAATACCGGGCAGTATTATTACCAGGCGATGGTGCTTGCCAATATCGATAATCAGTTCAAGGACATCCCGACCGACGTAGAGGTCAAGCTGATGACGCGGGGCCTGGGCTCCAGCTATATCGAGTTGAAAGTGCCGCCTAAGGACATTCGAAAAGGCAAGGTTCTCGGGGAAGGCAGCTTGCTTCAGGGCTCCACTGGCGTGACAAGCGAGTTTTTCCCCGAGGAAAGCCAGAAAAAGCTCAATGATCTTATTAACGGAATCAGCGACTTCATCGATAATGCCAACGAAATCATAGGCAACGATGAAAACAAGGCCAATCTCACTGCCGCGATGGCCAATATCGCTGATGCCTCGAAGCAGGCGACCGAAACCCTGAAGCAGCTTCAGGAGGCCGCTGCTGCGGGCAAAACGACCCTGCAAAACGCCGACGCCCGGATGGAACGGCTTGCCAATTCACTTATCGGCACCAGCGACAAGCTAAGCGAGGTGATGATTCATCTTGACAGTATCCTCGATAAAATAAACAACGGCCAGGGCACCGCGGGCCGGCTTGTCAACGACGGCCGGCTGTATGAGCAGCTGCTCGAAGACAGCCGTCAGCTTGAGCTGGTCCTCAAAGACCTGAAATCGTTTGTGGCCGAAGCGAAGGAAAAGGGCGTGCCGATTAAGCTGAAATAGCATTGGTAATCCCGGGTTTTATTTTCGGGTTAATCATTACAATCTTGACCCTGCCTGTTGTTTTCGAGTAAATTAGTCCCTGTCTAATCAGCCGAAATAATGAAAAACGTCAGGGAGATTTGTTGAATGGAACCGACGTCACAGGATAAAGAGGCCGTTAAGAAACTGCGGGAAATTGCCGCTCGGCAGCGAATCGACATAAAGACAGGCAAAATCAGGAGGACGTCGTCGCGGTTTTGTCTCGGCGTAGAGCACGGTGATTACAACGGGACGGAGCTTTTCGGCGTGGGCACCGACCGGTTTATCTGGATGGCGTATAAGCCCGCTGAAAATTCACGCATGCGGCTTTACAGCGGCAATTTTCCCGACGACGGCGTTATTGAATTCGAATTGGGCAGTATCCCTGAGCCAAAATCCCCGCAGGCGGCCGATACGTGGGGGCGTTTCGCTTACGGCGTCGATTTTGTGCTTCGTCGGGCCGGTTATAAGCTTGAACGCGGAATCAACGCCTGTATATACGGCAATGTCCCCGGCGGCGGGATGAGCCGCTCGGCGTCGTTGGCCCTGAACCTGATATTGTCAATCCTCGACGCTAACGATATTGAAGAGCCGGACAAGCTCAAGATTGTCGATTTGGCGCAAGCCGTCGAAAACGATTACATCGGCTCACCATGCGGAAAATTAGACCAGATTATGATATTGTTCGCCCGCGAGGGCTTCGGCACATATTACAATCCAAAAGGCCGCAAGGTCGAATACGTTGAATTAGGCAAAAAGGCAATCGATTTTTCAATCGTTGTTATGGATACCGGCACGGTGCGTCCAGGCCTTGAAAAATCAACTTACAAAATTAGAAGGTCGGAGTGTGAGCAGCTTGTCGAAATTCTCCAGAAGGCCGGATTCGAAATTTCCTGCTTAGCCGATATCAAGACCGACGCCCTTTACAAGAAGATATTGGCGCAATTCCCAGACACATACCCTGATTTGTGCGACCGGCTCAGGTATATCTTCGCCGCCCAGAAGCGGTTCTATGAAATGTTAGACGCCTGGAAGGGGGGCGATATAGAGACGGTCGGTTCCATCTTCCGCGCCGACGGTGTCGGCCTGCGCGACGAATACAAAATCTCAGGCCCCGAGCTTGAGACGATGTGCGACATTGCCCGGACGGTGCCGGGTGTATTAGGCGAGCGAATGTTAGGCGGCGGCGACAAGGGCGCGGCGGGCGCTTTAGTCAAAACGGCAGACGTAAATGCTTTCAAAAAAGCCGTTGAGACCGGCTATCCCCGCAGCCGGCCTGAT
>CAZHVR010000097.1:0-1778 GCA_964536225.1 uncultured Pirellulales bacterium | reverse complement strand
TTGCCTTCGCTTGAAATCTGCCCTGCCTGTATGCCTAAGGGGTCCTGATTAAGGGCAAGCACCTCGTCGTTTGTCAGCAAATTGAGAGTGAAATCATCGAGCTGGTCAAGCGGGCAGCCCAAAAGCAGAGGTGCAGACCACAGGCACCAAAGCGATATGTGCGTATATTGCTCATCGGGTTTTAGGTTGCTGGGGTGCGGTTTTCCCCAGCCGACTTTGCCCACGACAAGCATATCCGGGTCGGACCAGTGGCCCGGGCCGGTGAAAGGTGCCCATCGCAGGTGCTGGCGCCATATATCAATCAAGCCCTGAGCCCAGTTTTCACTTCGCGGAAGCTGTTTTCTGCTCCAGACGTCTCGAATATCACCCGTTGTTCGCCAGCAATTAGCCAGTTTTGCCCATATTGCGGCCTTGCTGAAAGGAGCACTATTCGAAAGCGAATATACTATGTCCCTGCCGCTTGCGCGAAGGGCGTCGGCCATATTTTTTGTGTTCTTCTCGTCGTTGGGGTTCCAGTCGTATTTTAGATAATCGAAGCCCCATTGTGCCCATTGTTTTGCGTCGTTCGGCTCGAAAGTGAATTTGCCTACGCGATGATATTTTTTGGAATAGTTTTCATAACCCTCGACTTTTTCCCAGGAGCCGTTCGGGTCATCGCTCGAGCCGCCGCAATAACCCCCGTACGAAGTGATCCAGGGCGTCGAATATATGCCGGCCTTGAGCCCTAGTGAGTGAATGTAATCGCAGAGTGCTTTCATATCGGGAAATTTCCTGTTTGGCTGTATCGCGTTGAATTGACCGCCGCGCTCTCCCTGCCAGGTGTCATCAATATTGATATACGTCCAGCCGTGGTTGATAAGGCCGCTTTCGGCCATTGCCTTTGCCGATGCTCGTACGTTTTTATCGGAGACGTTGTGTGCCCAGCAGTTCCAGCTGTTCCAGCCCATAGGAGGTGTAAGCGCGATTTGCTCGCCGACGATGATTTTTAATGTTCGCTCTGTTTTACCGGCAGAGTTTTTCGCTTTGAGTGTGACGTTGTACGTTCCCTCGGCGGTGAGCTTTCCGGTGATTCTGCCGGTCGAGCCGTCGAGAGTAAGACCCTGTGGCAGGTTATCCGCTGTGAAGGTCATAGGCCGTTTTCCCGTCGCCGCGATGGTATAGAGAAAGGGACTTCCCAGCCGGACACCGAAGACCTTTGCTCCGTTTATCCGTGGTTTCGGCGACTCCTTCGGGGTCAGGATATAACGCTCGTTGGGGTCAGCCCTTAGTTCGGCAGGCGAATATATTTTTTGCTGTGCAGCCATATCGCACCCGATGATTGCAAATACAATAGTTAAAAGCGCGGCCAAAATTAAGAACGTGGAGTTTCTCATAAGCGGTTTCCTTTCTGTTATTGCGGTTTTAAGCCCTTTTTGCACGACAAGTTAAAATACTACTGTAATTTACGTTCGAACGCAATAGAAAGGATTGTTCGCTGTTGATGCCTTGACCTCGCTCATACGCTGCGAGGATTTAGTTGACCTCGCTCATGCGCCACGCCAAAAGTCGAGGTCTCGCCCGCCTGCGGCGAGGCGGACGCAAGGGCTTAGTCCTCATAATAGTGATCTCGCCAAATCTGTGCAGGGTCTCGTTGCAGTAAACGGCCCGTATGTGTAGCTGTTGCCGTTCCAGTTACCGCCCCAGACAACAATAGAGCCATCGGATTTCATAGCAAGGCCGTGGAATTTCCCCGCTGATACCGCTACAAAGTCGTTGCTATCGGGAATATCGCTGACCTG
>CAZHVR010000096.1:0-4730 GCA_964536225.1 uncultured Pirellulales bacterium | reverse complement strand
GGCTCGCGGACCGGCTGTGGCACCTTGTCCTGCCGGTATCCTGTCTTACATACGCCGGCTTTGCCTACCTGACCAAGCAGGTCAGGGCAGGTATGCTCGATAACCTCCGCGCCGATTACGTCCGCACCGCAAGGGCAAAGGGGCTTTCCAACTGGACCGTCATAATACATCACGCCTTTCGAAACAGTATTATCCCCGTCATTACGATTATGGCGACGCTGCTGCCCGCGATGTTCGGCGGCTCGGTCATCATCGAGAGAATCTTCAGCATCTCCGGTATGGGGCTACTCGCCTTCGAGGCCGTAACCACACGTGATTATAACGTTGTAATGGGAGTGGCAACCATTGCCGGCTTTTTAAACCTGCTTGGGCTGCTGCTGGCGGATTTGTCTTATGCCGCGGTTGACCCGAGAATCAGTTTCGAGGCCGCTGACTAAAATTCCGATATGAGCAAACTTACTAAACAGCAGAAAAACTGGGGCACCTCATACGGCGAAATGGTCTGGGGTGAATTTGCCAAAAACAAATTCACGATTGTCTGGCTGGCCGTCATAATTTTTCTCTTTCTAATCGCCGTCTTCGCCCCGTTTCTCGCCAACGACAAACCCTTCGTTATCAGAATCGAAGGCCAATGGCACTTCCCTCTTTTCAGGAACCTCACGGCAAGTGACTATAGTATTTTTCTTGCGGCCGGCGTCGCCTTTGTTCAATTCCTTCTCGTTCTTCGCAACCGAAGGAGAATCGACCCCTCGATTCGAACAAGCGTCTTCTGGAGGCAGATAACCGTTAACGCTTCTATAATTCTCCTCGGCACCGTGCTCTTTTATATTTTTATACCCCACCGTCTCGATGCTACTGACTATAAAGCAATGGTCGCCTCGGGCAAAGCCGCCGATGCCGTATTCGCACCGGTTCCTTACGGCTACGGCAGGACTGATTTGAAGGTCCGCGAGAGCCCCCCGAACGGTCAGCACTGGCTCGGTACCGATGACGTCGGCTCGGACGTCCTCTGCCGGCTCATCCACGGCAGCAGGATATCTCTGTCGGTCGGTTTCGTCGCGGTAGGTACATCGAGCATCATCGGCATCGTAATCGGTGCGGTGCTCGGATATTTCGGGGGCAAGGTTGACTTTCTCGGTATGCGCCTCGTCGAGATTATGATGGCAGTGCCCGTCTTCTTTCTCATTATAACCATTGTCGCCTTTTTCCCCCGCAGCTTGTTCAACATAATGCTGATAATAGGCCTGACCACCTGGACCCAGAATGCTCGCTTTGTCCGCGCAGAGTTTTTCAAGCTCCGCAAACAGGATTTTGTCCAGGCGGCTGTCTCGCTTGGTTTGCCGCTTAGAAGCATCCTCTTCAGGCACATGCTGCCGAATGCCATAGCGCCGGTCCTTGTCAACGCGACTTTCGGAATTGCAGGCGCGATATTCATCGAAGCGGCCCTTAGCTTTCTTGGTTTCGGCGTGGCACCTCCTACGCCGAGCTGGGGTCAGATTCTAAGCTTGGGCGTCAGCACCACGGGACGGTTTTTGTGGTGGCTTACGCTATTTCCGGGCCTGGCGATTTTTTTCACCGTTTTAGCTTATAACCTCGTAGGCGAGGCCCTGCGAGACGCGATTGACCCGCGATTGAGGGAAATGCTGTGACTAATGATTCCGTCCTGTTAAACGTCGAAGGCCTTTGTGTGAATTTCCTCACAGAAGAAGGCGTCGTCCGCGCGGTGCAGGGCGTCGGTTTTCCGGTAAAAAAGGGCAGGACGTTCTCGCTGGTTGGTGAAAGCGGCTGCGGCAAAAGCGTTACGGCCCTTTCTATTATGCGTCTTATTCCCGACCCGCCGGGAAAAATCGTCGCCGGCCAAATCCTGTTCAACGAGCATAACCTGCTCGAATTTTCTGAGCACAGAATGCGAGCCGTCCGCGGAAACCGTATCGCTATGATTTTTCAGGAGCCGATGACCAGCTTGAATCCCGTTTACACGGTCGGGGAGCAGATTGTCGAGGCAATTATGCTCCACCAGAAAAAAGAAGAGCAGGAGGCCTGGAAACTCGCCGCGGAAATGCTCCGAAAGGTCCGTATTCCCGACCCCGACCAGCGCATTACGGAATACCCGCACCAGATGTCGGGAGGAATGAGACAGCGGGTTATGATTGCTATGGCTATATCCTGCAAGCCCGCCTTACTAATCGCCGATGAGCCGACCACCGCCCTCGATGTTACAATCCAGGCGCAAATCCTTGACCTTTTGGACGACCTGCAAAAGCAGAATCAGATGAGCATCCTGCTGATAACCCACGACCTCGGCATAGTCGAAGAACGCGCCGATGACGTTGCTGTAATGTATGCCTCCAGGATTGCCGAGATTGCCGACTGCAAGTCCCTTTTCGACCGGCCGCTGCACCCTTATACTCAGGGACTGCTTGAATCTTTGCCTCGGCTGGGTTTTAAGGGCAAACGCCTTCACACTATACCGGGCAGCGTGCCCGACCCGCTGCATTTCCCGACGGGCTGCAAATTTCATCCCCGCTGTCCGGTCGGCTGCAACGATAAAAGATGTCAAACCATAGAACCCGAATTGCGACGAGTCGCCGGTGGCGGCAGGGGGGTTGCCTGCTGGTATGCACCCGGTTACGAAAGGCCCGATGACCCGAAATCCTGTGGTGAGCGAAGTCGAACTATATGAATCCTGAAATTGCTGAAAAAAATGGTGGTTTGCTGAAGGTCGAAGACCTCAAGACCTACTTTCCTGTCAGGAAGGGGCTTCTTCGCCGGACCGTCGGATATGTAAAGGCCGTCGATGGGGTCTCTTTTTCCGTCAAACATGCAGCTACCTTCGGTCTCGTCGGCGAAAGCGGCTGCGGCAAGACCACCGTAGCAAGAACTATCCTGAGATTAATACCGGCTACAGCCGGCAGGGTTACTTTCGAAAATGTCGATGTTTTTACCGCCAACGATTCCCGGCTTCATAACCTCCGCAGCAATATCAGCTTGATTTTCCAGGACCCTTTCAGCTCGCTTAATCCGAGAATGACCATAGGCGGCATCGTAGGCGAGCCGCTCAAGGTCCATAAAAAGATAACCGGCGCCGACCTCAAAGAACACGTCTGCGGGATACTGTCTAAAGTGGGCCTTTCCCCGGACGCTTTTAACCGCTATCCCCACGAGTTTTCCGGCGGCCAGCGCCAGCGCATTGGCATCGCCCGGGCGCTTGTCTTGCAGCCGAAACTGGTCATTTGCGACGAACCCGTAAGCGCCCTCGACGTCTCAATCCAGTCACAAATCCTTAACCTGCTCAAAGACCTGCAGCAGGAGTTCTCACTCACCTATTTATTCATCGCGCATGACCTGGCTGTTGTGCAGTTTTCCTGCGACGTTGTGGCCGTGATGTATATGGGCAAAATCGTCGAGCAGGCCCCTGTAGCCGGGCTTTATGATGACCCCCTCCACCCCTACACCATCGCTTTGATGTCAGCTATACCGCGAATTAAGGCCTCCCAGAGGGCTTTTGACCGGCCTGTTAAAGGCGAAGTGCCCGATATTGCCAGTGCCCCATCCGGCTGCCCATTTAATCCGAGATGCCCCTTCGCCGACGGCCGGTGCTTGGGCGAGAATCCGCCTTTATCGCCTGTTCCCGGCAAGCCGCAGCACCTCCTGGCGTGCTGGAAAATGCAGAAAATATAATTGTTTTTGATTGACGGTTGAAATTCCTGCCGAAATAAGGGAATATTTGCTCAGGTTATGAACAACGTTATTATTGATAAGTAGTAGGATTGCTATGAGCGAGGAAATTATCGGCCAAATCTCGGTAGAAGGCGATACCGCCGTAGTCACGTTCAGCAAAAGCTCCATAAGCAGCTTTGAGGATATTACCGCCGCCGCCGAGCATATTGCTGAATTCATCGACGCCAATCATCCCAAAAAGATCATCTTTGATTTCAAAGGGGTTAAGTTTTTCTCTTCTCAGGTCCTCGGCCTGCTCCTCGAAACGCGGGCCCGCCTGTCCTCGTACGACGGCCAGGTCTATCTAAGCTCAATTAATCCACAGCTTCACAGGGTCTTTAAGATTACAAACCTCGACCAGGTCTTTATGTTTTTTCCCGACACCCAAAACGCTCTCGACACGTTGCGTTGCGGTTAACCGACCAGTTTTGAAGGAGATAATGCTATGTATGTGACTACCCAGTTCTCGGTTTTTATGGTCAACAAACCCGGCGTCCTCGCCCATATCCTCAGCGAATTCGCTTCAGCTAAAATTAACATCGTCGCTATGACCGTGATGGACTCCGTCGAGCACGGTGTGCTGCGGGTCGTTTTTGACGATTCCGAAAAGGCCGAGGACATACTCGCCAAAATCAACATGCCCTTCAATACAACGGACGTCCTATGTGTTACCCTCGATAACAGGGCAGGGGCCTTCTCGGGCGTTGCCGAACAGCTTGCCGCAAGTCATATTAACATTTCCTATGCCTACTGCACCGCCGGCGCCAAAGGCGGACGCACAACAGGCATCCTAAAGGTCGCGGACGTAAAAAAGGCAATGAAAATTCTTCAGAAGAATCCCAAGCGCCTGCCGAAATCCCAGCCGATACTCAGGCACCCACGGTCTTCCGGGAGAATATAAGGTCGACCCTAAAATATTTGACATACAAATCCTTAACGGGTATATTTACGAATTCTTCGGGGCCGTAGCTCAATTGGCTAGAGCATCGGACTGTCGATCCGAAGGTTGA
>CAZHVR010000095.1:0-4824 GCA_964536225.1 uncultured Pirellulales bacterium | reverse complement strand
AATCGACGGCAAGACCGAAATATCGTTCACGGAGGACGTAGCGAAGCGCTACAAGGCATACGGCTGGAACGTTATAGACGCACCGGGCGACGGCAACGATATGGTGATACTTGAGAAGGCGCTCAAACGAGCAAAACGAACAAAGGGCAAACCCACGCTGATAAAACTTCGCACACATATCGCCTACGGCTGCCCGACAAAACAGGACACGGCTGGGGCGCACGGCGCGCCATTAGGCGAAGATGAGATAAAGCAAACAAAGCAGAATTTCGGCTGGGACCCGGAAAAAACGTTCAACGTCCCAGAGCAGGTGCTTGAGCTTACACGCAAGGCAATCGACAAAGGCAAAAAAGCGGAGGCAAAGTGGAATCGGCTTTTCAAGAAATACGCTGAGGCACATCCTGAGCTTGCCGAACAGTTCAAAAACACTGCAGAAGCCAAAATCACCGTTGATATTGATTCTCTGCTTCCAAAATTCGAGCCGATAAGCGAGGGCAAGCCCAATGCTGTTTCTACCCGCAAGGCATCGGGCAAGACCCTCGATAATCTTATGCCGCAAATACCGTTTGTAATGGGGGGCAGTGCGGACTTGACGCCTTCGAACAACACCCGCTGGAAGGACGTGAAGGACTTCCAGCAGGATGCTCTCGACGGCAGATACCTGCGTTTCGGCATCCGCGAGCACGGGATGGGCGCGATACTGAACGGCATTTCCGTAAGCGGTCTGGCGAGGGCGTTCGGCGGGACGTTTTTGACATTCAGCGATTATATGCGCGGCTCGGTGCGATTAGCTGCGCTGTCGCATTACCCGTCGATTTTCATATATACCCACGACAGTATCGGCTTAGGCGAGGACGGCCCGACACATCAGCCGGTCGAGCATTTCGCCTCGCTGCGTGCAATACCGAACCTGCTGGTAATCCGCCCTGCCGATGCGAATGAAACCGCGCAGGCGTGGAAATTTATTCTGCAATACCGCGAAGGGCCTGTCGCCCTGCTTCTGACCCGCCAGAACATACCCGTTCTCGACAGGACAAAATACGCACCGGCGGAAAATCTCGTCAAAGGCGCTTACACGCTGATTGGCACGGACAATCCGGAAATTCTGCTTCTGGCGACCGGCTCGGAGATTTCGGTTGCACTGGCTGCTTTCGAGAAGCTGACAGCCGAAGGGGTAAAGGCACGAGTGGTCGATATGCCCTGCTGGGAGCTGTTTGAAAAGCAAAGTAAAGAATACCGCGATTCGGTGCTCCCGCCTGATGTAAAGGCGAGAGTAGCCGTAGAAGCCGCCGTCGAGTTCGGCTGGCACAAATGGCTGGGTGAAAAGGGCGCATTTGTCGGTATGTCAACCTTCGGCGCATCAGCCCCCGGCAAGGTCTGCTTCGAGAAATTCGGGATAACCGCTGGGGCGGTTGTTGCCGCGGCGAAAAAGGTAACGGGCAGACCTTAAAAGACATAAAAAGCAAAAACGGGGACAGAAAGGAGCGGGAAATCGTGAGGGACGAGACCGGCGATGCGCATACTGACCCGGTGTGCGGAATGAGTGTGACCCGTGAGAAGGCGGCAGGGACTATTGAACACGAAGGCAGGGAATATTTTTTCTGCAGCAACAAGTGCCTTGAGAAGTTTCGGGCGGATCCGGAAAAATATTCGGAGAAAAAAGAAAAGCAGGGAAAACCACAAGCCAAAAATCTTTATACCTGCCCGATGCACCCGGAGGTCGTTCAGGAAGGGCCGGGGGCGTGCCCCAAATGCGGGATGGCGCTTGAGCCGAAGGCAGGGGCAGGCGAGGAGGAAGAAGAAGGCGGCGAGTTTGCTTCGATGAGCAGGCGGTTCTGGACGGGCCTTATACTGACCATACCGGTATTTATCATCGCGATGGGCAGGCATATACCGGGGAAGCCGCTCGAACATATCGCATCGGCGGAGGTCTTGACGTGGGTTGAGTTTATATTGGCAACGCCGGTAGTGCTGTGGTGCGGGCTGCCTTTTTTCCAGCGGGGATGGGTTTCAATCGTCACTTTACAACTGAATATGTTCACGCTGATTGCTATCGGCATCGCGGTATCATACGTTTACAGTGTGGTCGCGGTCGTTGCGCCGGGGATATTTCCGGAATCGTTTCGAGAAGAAAACGGCCAGGTCGGGGTTTATTTCGAGGCGGCGGCAGTAATTACTGTGCTGGTATTGTTGGGGCAGGTGCTCGAGCTACGCGCCAGGAGAAGGACGAGCGGAGCGATAAAAGCGCTGCTGGGACTCGCACCCAAGAAGGCGAGGATTGTCAGGGAAGACGGCAGCGAAGAGGACGTTCCCTTAGACAGCGTCGAGAAGGGAAACCGCCTGCGTGTCAGGCCCGGCGAGAAGGTGCCGGTGGACGGCGTTATTATCGAAGGAGGGGCAAGCATCGACGAATCGATGATAACGGGCGAATCGTTTCCCGTTGAGAAGAAGACAGGCGACAAAGTCACGGGCGGAACGGTCAACGGAACCGGGACGTTCATTATGCGGGCCGAAAGGGTCGGAGCGGAGACGCTCTTGTCGCAAATTGTGGAAATGGTAAGCGAGGCGCAGCGAAGCAGGGCTCCGATTCAGCGATTGGCGGACAAGGTATCAGGGTATTTTGTCCCGGCGGTAGTGGGGACGGCAGTGGTGACGTTTATCGTATGGTCGATATTCGGGCCGAAACCGGCTTTCGCTTACGCGATTGTCAACGCAGTTTCGGTTCTTATCATTGCCTGCCCGTGCGCACTGGGCCTGGCGACGCCGATGTCCATAATGGTCGGGGTCGGACGCGGAGCAAGGGAAGGCGTGCTGATAAAAAACGCAGAGTCACTTGAAATAATGGAAAAGGTGGACACATTAGTCGTGGATAAGACCGGGACGCTAACAGAAGGCAGGCCGAAGCTGGTCTCGATTATCCCGGCGGGGAAATTCAAAGAAGACGATGTCCTGCGATTGGCGGCGGGCCTCGAGCGGGGAAGCGAGCATCCCTTAGCTTCGGCGATTTTATCAGGCGCACAGGAGCGGAAAATAAAGCCGGCAGAATGTAAAGATTTCGAGTCGGTAACGGGCAAGGGCATAACGGGCAAAATCGACGGAAAGCAGGCAGCGCTTGGCAATACCAAGCTGACGGAACAGCTTGGCATCGATACGAGCGGGCTGGACGAAAAAGCCAAAGAATTAGGCGGCGACGGGCAGACGGTCATTTACGTAACGGCGGAAAAGCAGGTCGCGGGATTGATTGGCGTGGCAGACCCGATTAAGGAATCGACCCGCGAGGCAATCAAGCTTTTGCGAAAGGAAGGTATTCGCTTAGTGATGCTGACCGGCGACAGCAAGGCGACGGCCGAGGCGGTCGCGAAAAAATTAGGACTCGACGAGATTGAGGCGGAAGTCCTGCCGGAACGCAAAAACGATACGGTCAAACGGCTGCAAAACGAGGGCGGGATTGTCGCAATGGCGGGCGACGGGATTAACGATGCGCCCGCTTTGGCGGCGGCGCAGGTCGGCATAGCTATGGGGGGCGGAACGGATATCGCTATGGAAAGCGCTAGTATAACGTTAGTCAAGGGCGATTTACGCGGAATAGCACGGGCGAGATTGCTTAGCCGGGGGACGATGCGGAACATCCGGCAGAATTTGTTTTTCGCTTTGTTTTATAACTCGATTGGCGTGCCGATTGCGGCAGGTGTTCTGTACCCGTTTTTCGGACTGCTTCTTAGCCCGGTTATTGCGGCCGCGGCGATGAGCTTCAGTTCGGTCTCTGTCGTTACCAACGCCCTGAGATTGAGAAAACTACGGCTATGAAAAGCCGTTTCCTAACCACCCGCCTAAAGGCGAGGTCTCGCCAAAGGCGGACGAATTAACACGAAGGAGCACAAAAGAGTTAACCACGGATTACACAGATTTTCACGGATTTTCTCCATAATGAGCTTGTTTTATATAAGCATTTGAGAATATAATGCTCTCTTAACCACGAAGACACAAAGTTATTTATGATTTATGATTTTAACGTCTTTTTCGCAAGACGAGGCCGGCGAGGGCAAATAATAAAATCGTGGCAGGTTCTGGAACCGAAGAGAAGGTTCCTGTGATATAACCGTAAGGCCCTGATGTTTCGACCCCAAAAGTTATTGGAACACTCACATAAGCATTACCAAAGCCAAACGCTAAATTACCCGTTCCTTCTCCCGGGACAAAATCGCCATTAAACTCAAATAAGGCAATATTGGACAAATCATAAGTTGGAGATATAGGTGGCTCGGGAGAAGATGGAGGCGGCTCATGAGGTTGAGATAAGGGAGCCCAACCGATAGTTTCGCCCGGATTAAGAGTATATCCGGAAATTACATCATCGTGAAAAATAAACTCTGGTGATTGAATGGGCAAAGTATCAAAATCCATAGTGGCGAAAGGGACTAATCCGACGTCGCCGATGACAAGGGGTTGCGAGGAGGTATTAGTAATCAACCACTCTGGTTCAACTGAAACGGCTTCTTCGCTTATACCTATCAGCTTATAAAGCATATGTATATCGAAACTTGTATCGGCATTGCTCTTTTGCGGTAATATTGATAAAAGAAATGCAGTAATAAATATCCAAAGAGATAATTCCCTGCCCTTCATAAATGTTCCTCTTCTTGAAATACCTTCTTTTCTTGGCCGGAATTGCCCCCTCGTACCGGCCTCTCATTCTTAAGGTTATTATGCTGGAAATAGGGCTAATTGTCAAGGATTTTTACCACAAAGACACAAAGTAAATTCTTAGTGCCTTGGTGGTTAAGGCAAAGGGATTGTCGGGGATTGATTTTTGCATTATAATTA
>CAZHVR010000094.1:0-4878 GCA_964536225.1 uncultured Pirellulales bacterium | reverse complement strand
TCGCGAGAAAGTAGAAATTTGAGCCCTTCGACGCACTACGTTTGCTCAGGACAGGCATTTGAGCAGATGACGAAATTGAGCTGTCTGCTGTCCGCTGATTAAAGTTGTGTGGCGAATGCCTTTGCCCTGAAAAAATCGGAGAGTCCCTTGAACCCCTGGGCTTTGGCAGATGCGCTAAGAATGGTCCTTTCCTCAACAGTCAGACGAACATTAACCTGCTCTGTTCGTTTCTGGTTACCGGCCGGGGCCGGAACGGTTTGGCCACGTTCGAGAAGATGAGCAATCGCTGAAACAAGCCCTTCTTTTGTATCTTGAATACATTCGTTGGGAGTTTTGCCATCACCGAATACGTTGGGCATTTCAAGACCTCTGCCATACCATTGGCTATCTTCGAAGGCCAGAATGACTTCGTATTTCTCCGCTATTTTTTTGGCGGTATTCAGGATTTTGGCGTCGAATGCCCTATTCAATTTTTTCGATTTGCCTGACATAAAAGCCCTTCACCTTTCCCTTGTGGACGGGTATGCTTACCGGCAAAGCATCTTTCTTTGTGAATATGTGGTGTGAGCCGGAAATTCTTGTCAATCTATACCCTTTCTTTTCGAGGGTCTTCCTGACCAGATTGAATCTTTGTTCTCCTGCCACAATTATAGTATAGCATACGCTATACGTACTATCAAGCATTTTTGTGCCGGGCATTAAAAATATTTCAAAAAAATCTTACTTAAATCAGGCAATTGCATAGCAAGTCTGCGAAGGATTATTACCGAAATTAGCGGTGGAATAATGTTAAAATAGGCAAATTCTTACACATGTATGATACAAGTGTATGATACAAGTGTACGACAAAAGCGCGCAAGTCATTTTGGTCGAAATCCGAAAAAAATAAAAAAATTTATCTCCTTATATTAGCAGCACTTAAGCATATCCGGCCCTTCGAAAAAACACGATTTTTCGTCAAAAGCGCGCAAGATCGCGCCATAGGATAGAGGGACCTTGTAGGTAACTCAGGGATGTAAGGCACAAGGGATATTAAAAATCAAAATGCAAAATCCAAAATTGTGGTGTCGCTGCGCGACTAAAAAATGGATCCCCGACAGCGGTTCCTTCGGAGCTTGAGTCGAGGGCCCGTCTTCGTCCCGATATAAGAAATCGGGACTACGCTGTGGCAGGCAAGGGAGGCGAAAATGGAAAAGGGTGCGAATGTAACATTCAGGATTCCAGTGTGGTTAGACAGGATTTGTGTGTGGCCGGTGGTGTGGTATCGCAGGCGCAAATATGGGTATGACTTTCGGAGGATTTATCTCGGAGAGGGGAAATGGACAATCGTCGAGCCGGGCGATTACTACACGTACGGCAAATACAGATGGATTGTCTGGGGGGACACATACAATTTTTATGCGTTTCGCGAAAAGAAAACAGGGCCTAAATCAACAAAGAAAGTGTCTCTGCACAGGGAAATTATGAATTTTCCGAAGAACAAATTAGTTGACCACAAAAACGGCGATACCCTCGATAATCGAAGGTCCAATCTTCGCTTAGCGACCCATATTCAGAATATGCAGAATCGTCGTAAAAGAAAAAATACCACCTCGAAATACGTCGGCTTGTGGCGCGATAAAAGGACTAACCGGTGGGCGGCTCGAATCACCTTCAATAAGAAACCAATTTTTCTTGGAAGGTTCGACAGTGAAATCGCAGCAGCTAAGGCATACGACAGAGCAGCTAAAAAATACTTCGGCGAATTCGCCAGATTAAACTTTCCCGATGCCTAACTAAACGAGCGAAACAGGGCGGTTGTGTTTTATCTCTTTTTTGCTAAAATCTTTTACCAATGAACGCAAAACTAATGAAAAGGCAGTAAAAATGAGCAGGATTCTTATGGCACTGACTTTATTTTCATTATTTGCAGACGCCTCGGCCTCTGACAGCGTCTTTACGAGATTCGTCTATCGGCAAGGCGATAAGCTTATGGACGAAAACGGCGAATACCGCTTCATCAGCTTCAACGTTCCCTGTCTGCACTATTCCGAGGACAACGTTCCCTTCACCCAGACAAATCCCTGGCGGCTGACCGACGAGTTCGAAATCACCGACGCCCTCGAAAGCGTCAGGCAGATGGGCGGCCGGGTCGTGAGAATCTATACGCTTTCCGTTCGCATAGCAGGCGAGGACCCGAATATCCCCCGGCACATACTCGGGCCCGGAGAGTTTAATGAGGATGCCTTTAAATCCCTGGATATGGTTTTGGCGGTGGCGAACAGAAAGGGAATACGAATAATCTTCCCCTTTATCGACAACTGGAAATGGTGGGGCGGAATAGGCGCCTGCGCCGCTTTCAGGGGCAAACAACCTGAGGACTTCTGGACCGATGAGCAGTTGTTCGAGGATTACAAGAAAATCGTCAGTTACGTAATAAACCGGACCAATTCAGTCACCGGCGTCAAATACCGCGACGATAAGGCAGTTCTGGCCTGGGAGACCGGCAACGAGTTGTTATGCCCTCCCGAGTGGACCGCCAAGGCCGCCGCGTATATCAAAAGTATCGACCAGAATCATCTCGTCATCGACGGCTACCACACTATGACCCTGCGAGAGGAGTCCGTCGAGGACAAGAACGTCGATATCGTTACGACTCATTTCTATCCTGTGATGTTTTTCACGGCTGTAACCCCGACTGAAATGATTAACCATATAAAGGCAAACGCCGCTCTTGTATGCGGCAAAAAGCCCTATTTCGTCGGCGAGTTCGGCTTCATTCCCACCCCCGACGTCGATTCGCTTCTGCAGACCGTTATGGACGAGAAAATATCCGGCGCCCTTATCTGGTCTCTCCGCTTCCGCGACCGCGACGGCGGATTTTACTGGCACAGCGAGCCGCACGGGGAAGATTTATTCAAGGCGTATCACTGGCCGGGGTTCGAATCGGGCGAGGCGTATGATGAAACGGGGCTGTTGAGGGTAATGCGCAAAAAGGCGTTTGAAATTGCAAACCTGCCTGAGCCGGTGATTGAGAAGCCGGCAGCGCCGGTTTTGCTCGATATCAAGGACGTTTCTGCGATAAGCTGGCAGGGCAGCGCCGGGGCCGGAAGCTATACGGTAGAAAGAACGGGAAATAAGGAAGGTCCCTGGGCGGTCGCCGGAAGCGATATATCCGATGCGGCGGTCCAGTATCGGCCTTTATTTAATGATACAGGTGCGGAGATCGGTAAAAACTATTATTACCGTGTTATTGCCGGAAATTCGGCGGGTGTTTCCGGGCCGTCGAACGTCGTCGGGCCTGTTTCGGTATCCTGTAAGACGCTGGTCGATGAGATGCGGGACTGGTCGCTGATTCATAAACGCGAAGGCAAATTGTCTCTGGAGACCAAAGGGTCGCGTAAATTCAAAGAGGACATGCACCGGCTGAGAGGCGAAGCCGGCGACTATATAGTTTACAAAGTCGATAGGCCGATTAGCTCTTTTAAGGTTTATTCATTCTATCCGGACAAGATTTTAGATTTCAAATTATATACTTCGGCAGACGGCAAAAACTTCGAGCCGGCAAAATTCAGCCGAAGAGATTACTTCACGGGAAAGGGCGATTATAATTACTATCCGCCTGTTCTTTATGAGGCAACCGTCCCCGAAGAAAACGCTGAATTTCTGAAAATAGAATTCACCGCCGAGGCACAAGTTGCCCGCGTAGAAATTAAATACGGAAGTGAAAAATAACTGGAGCAGTGATTATGATTAGAAGATTATTAATATGTTTGCTGGTCGCATCTTTTTGCAAGGCGGCGGAGGTGAATTCTCCTGCCGGGTTTACACACAGGAGCTCACCGACGGGATTTATAAAGGGATTCAGCTGGGGCTGGACGGGCGAGCGCGGGCAATATCTCGGAGATTCGCCGGTCGAATCGATGAAGAAGATGACCGAGACGGGGGCGAACTGGATTTGCATTTCATTTGCGGGACTGATGGACGGGCCGAATACCCCAACAATAAGCTGGGGTGATAACGAGCCGTGCATGGTTACAGACGCGGAGATTCGCAGGGCAATTGACCTTGCCCGTCAGAACAAGCTCAAGATAATACTCAAACCCACTGTCAACGTGAAGGACGGGACCTGGCGGGGATATATCGATTTCAGGACGGCCGACGGGAAAACCGATACGGCCGCGTGGGACAAATGGTGGGGCGATTTCGGGAAGTTTCTTATTCACTACGCCAAGATTGCGGAGGAGACGAAATGCGAGATGCTTTGCTTAGGATGTGAGATGGGGACGACGGAGCGGTTCGTTAAAGAGTGGCGTGACGAGATAGCCGAGGTGCGAAAGGTTTATACTGGTGCGATTACCTATAATGCCAATCACGGCAACGAAGACAAGGTGCGCTGGTGGGACGCTGTGGATATAATCGGTATGAGCGGATATTACCCGGTGGGGACGGACGACGTTGGAAAGGCGATGCAGGACTTATCGAAGGTGCCGCCTGAGGACAGCACGGTTGAGGCCTTGAAGAAAAGATGGGTGCCCATCAAACAGAAACTGCGATACGTCAGCAGGCGTTTCGACAGGCCTTTGTTTTTTATAGAAATCGGCGTGTGCAGCGCGAGGGGATTTTCGGCAGCACCGTGGACGCACCCGCAAAAGGACGTCGCATACGATGCGGACGAGCAGGCGAGGTTCTATCAGGCGGTGATTGAAACGTTCTGGGACGAGCCGTGGTTTTTCGGATTTGCATGGTGGGACTGGCCTACGCCTCTTTATACATTGGAGGATGCAAAGACCGATACTGGTTTTTGTATTTACGGCAAGCCGGCGGAGAGAATAGTGCGCCAGTGGTATGCGAAGCCGAGATAATCGGGGTGACTGGATTCGAACCAGCGGCCTCTTG
>CAZHVR010000093.1:0-5192 GCA_964536225.1 uncultured Pirellulales bacterium | reverse complement strand
GACTTTTTCAACAGCCCCACTGTCACTAATTTTTGGATTCCGGCTTGCGCAGGAATGACAATCACCGGGGGCAATTATCAAAAAACCTCAGGATAAGAAAGCTTGGCGCTGCAGGACGATAAAGGCAGCTCCGTTTCCAGATACGCATTCCGGCCGATTCTTTCCGTCGATGCTTCGAAAAACCATTCGCAGCTCTCATCGTCGGCTATGTCCCTGTGCGGGTAAGATGGTATTAATATCTTGTTGCTGACTACGACAAGTTCCCTGTCGCCCTCGTAGCCGATAGCGATAATCCATTTCTTGAGAACGCCGCATGTCAATATTACTGCTTTTGTTTTTGGCATCGGAAACACTCGCAATAAACGTTCGGCCCCTTTTTTATTCACAAAAGAATGAAAGCCGGGATAATAAAGGCAGTGCTGTCCCGGCTTATCCGCAACCGGAACGCTAAAGGGGGGCAAATCGCAATGGAAACTCTCTATGCCGCCTTTATATTCCGTGCGCATTATGGGAGAAACGTATTTCGGCAAATCCGCTTGTTGAAAAGGTCCTCTTTTATGAGATATCCGGGCCGCCTTGTAAACGAGCAGCTCATCGGGCATGGTTTCTTTTATGCTTTTTGATTTCTCCTTATCGAATGCTGCTTTCAGAGTCATAATCAGCCCTCTCCAATATAAATCCCAAAATCAGCTGCTATTCATTCTGATTCAGCTTGGATTATATATAAAATAAGCACCGTGAAATGTCAAGTATAAATGTGAAATATGATAACTCTTATGGCCCGGACCGCTCCAATAATAAGGTCTTATGTCGCATTTAATCGACATTACTCTCTGCTCAATGGCGAACAATTCCGTCGGGCGACGATTGTCAAAAGTTTCTCTCGATAAATTCGGTATCGACTTTGCCTTTGACGAAGAGGTTGTGGGAGAGAATGGAGAGACACGCGGGGATAGTGGTCTTAATCGGCTCGATAACGAATTCCGACAATGCCCTTCGCATCGTTGCGATTGCCCCGCCCCCTCACAAACCCGCATACCCTGGAAAACGTATACTGGAAAACGTACGCTCTGCCAAACGGCCTGTCCTGCGCTAGGTGGTATTGCCACCTACTAAACCTCCACCTACCCGGCTCTTATAAACAATTCATTTATTTACGCTAGGTGGTATTGACACCTACTAAAATCTGGTTATCATAATATTTATGAACGTTGCCTTTTTCAAAAACTGGACCAATCAGGCCCGCAAGGGCATTCTCGAACTTTCCATCCTGAATGACATCCGCAATCGCAGGATGTATGGCTACGAAATCGAAAGAAAGTTTCGCAAATCATTCGGCCTGCTCATAAGTGAAGGAACTATATACAATATCCTCCGTCGATTTAAGCGTCACGGATTAGTGCAAATCACTCTGGCCAGGTCCCCGGACGGCCCAAAAAGAAAATTCTACCGGCTCACCGAAACGGGCCGTGAAACCCTCGCCCAGATGAACCTTATCTGGCAGTCGGTCAGGCGACAGGCCGACTCCATCGAACGAGGCAAATAATCCGCACATGTTTCGACCCTTTTTATGTCCTCTTGAACGCGATGTTTCCTTAATACGTCAGGAGTTATACTGCGCTAGGTGGCATTGACACCTACTGAACCTCAACCTCCTCGACTCTTATAATCAATATATTTATTTACGCTAGGTGGCAATACCACCTACTGTTGTCTGCCGTTTAAAACTTGGAGATTTTGGTGCTTTGGATTTGTTTGGGGTTTGGGATTTCGTGATCGGAACTTTGAATTATCTCTGCGTCCTCTGTCCGCCTTTGGCGAGACCTCGCCCTTTGGGCGGGTGGCCGCGTCAAAAGTTTCTCTCGATGAATTCGGTATCGACTTTGCCTTTGACGAAGAGGTTATGGGAGAGAATCGACAGGCACGCCGGAATCGTGGTCTTAATCGGCTCGATAACGAATTCCGACAATGCCCTTCGCATCGTTGCGATTGCCTCGGGCCTTGTGGGGCGGTGAACGATGAGCTTGCAGAGCATCGAGTCGTAATTAGGCGAGACCGTCCAGCCCTGATAGGCGTGCGTATCGACGCGGACGCCTGGGCCGCCGGGAGGGATATAGCGGGTAATCGTGCCCGGAGATGGCGAGAAGCCGTTGGCGGGGTCTTCGGCGTTGATTCGGCATTCGATGGCGACGCCCCTTTGCTTTATGTCCCTCTGGGACAATTCGAGCTTTTCGCCTGCGGCCACCTGAAGCTGCATCTTGATTAAATCGAAGCCGGTAACCATTTCGCTTACGGGATGCTCGACCTGGATACGCGTATTGGCCTCGATGAAATAAAAGTGATTTTTCTTATCGAGGAGGAATTCGACCGTTGCGGCGTTGACGTAATCGGCGTGCTTGATGATTTTGATTGCCGCCTCGCATAATCTCTCGCGCGTCCTGCTGTCCAGGGCCGGAGACGGTGATTCCTCAATCATCTTCTGGTGCCTTCTTTGTATCGAGCAATCCCTCTCGTAGAAATGCAGGACGTTGCCGGTCGAATCGGCCATCACCTGCACCTCCACGTGCCGCGGCTCGGTAATGAGCTTTTCGAGATACACGTCACCGTTGCCGAAGGCGGCGTCGGCCTCGGCCTGGGCGGAGGCGAAGCCGGCTCGAAAGCTCATATCGTTATGGGCGACGCGCATACCTCGTCCGCCGCCTCCTGCGGCCGCCTTTATCATAACCGGATAACCGATTTTGTTGGCGATTTGCAGGCCCTGGTTTTCGTCGGCGACGACGCCGTCGGAGCCGGGAACTAAATCAACGCCGGCTTTCTTGGCGAGCTTCTTGGCCTCGACCTTGTCGCCCAACAGCCGCATCGATTCCGGCGTTGGGCCTATGAAGGTTATGCCGCACTCGTGGCAGATACGTGCGAAATTTTCGTTTTCGGCTAAAAAGCCGTAGCCGGGGTGAATGGCATCGACGTTGGCGACTTCGGCTGCGCTTATGATGCGGGGGATATTGAGATAGCTTTCGGCGGGCGCCGGCGGGCCTATACATATCGCCTCGTCGGCCTGCGAGAGATAGGCGGCGCCCTTGTCGGCCTCGGAATAAACCACGACCGAGGCGACGTTAAGCTCCCGGCAGGCGCGTATTATCCGCAGGGCTATCTCCCCGCGATTGGCTATTAGAACCCTTGAAAACATAATTTAGTCCGGCTTGACCCTGAAAAGCACCCGCCCGTATTCCACCGCCTCGCCGTTTGCGGCTACGATTTCGGCAATCGTTCCGGCCGTTTCGGCCTTTATCTCGTTCATCACCTTCATCGCCTCGATGATGCAGACAACCGTTTCCGGCTCAACGTGCGAGCCGACCTCGACGAAAGGTTCGGAATCGGGGCTTGACTGGGAGTAAAACGTGCCAACAAGGGGCGACTTAATCTCGGCAAGCTTTTCCTGCTTGGCCGCTTCGGCCGATGGCTCGGCAGGCGATGACGACGACGCCACGGGCGCGGGCATTGCCGTGGGCATATTGATACCGGCTGCCGGAACGCCGATAATCTGCGGCTGGTCTTTTTTGACCGAGACCTCGTCCTCGCCCTGCTTGATACGGACCTCGACGAGGTTATGCGCCTTCATTATTTCGATAATCTGCTTTAATTTGTCCAACTGCTCATCCCATTGTGCCATTGCCGCACCCTTTCTTTTCAGCAAAGGTTACGTCTTTCGTCAATCGGTTGTCCCGATTCTTTCGGGACTCGTATCGTCAACCGGCCTGCGGCTGCGTCTTAAAACCGATAACCGCCTGACGCAACCGTAACGAGCTGCACACCTGTCCTCCGTAGCTTTAGCGTAGGAGGAACCTCAACCGTTCAACGAAATACGCGTTTAATTAAGTATAACCTAATTCCCGCCGACAGCAACCCTATTTAGCCGCCAAACCTGACCCCGGAATTGCAGAAAAATTTCCGGCAATATTCAGTTCCCCGCAGTTTCGGTTGACAACCAGTTGTTAGACCTGCCCCCGGATTGCGGGAAAATTTCCGGCAATATCTACTTCCAGGCAGTTTCCATTGACAACCGGCCGCAAAAGCTGTTATTCTGTCGGCGTTATTTGACAAACCGGGAGTGTAGCTCAGCTGGTAGAGCAACGCACTTTTAATGCGTAGGTCCTGGGTTCGAATCCCAGCACTCTCAATCGGGAAACATTTCTCAACTGCGGGGGGAAGAGTTACCGGCTGCGGGGGGAATATTTGCCAACTGCGGGGGGAATAGTTGCCAACTGCGGGAGGACAAAACCTGCAAGAACTTGTTATACAAGGACGGGTTCGGGGAGGGGTTCGTAATCGAGGTCCATATTGGCCTGCTCGCCTGGGCTGAAAGGCAGCGGCTCGAAAAACTGCAATACGACACGTCGCAGGCCGTTGTTGATGTCGTCAATCCGGCTGATATAGCCGGTGCGTATGAAATCGGTGACGTCGAAATCATTTTCCGGCTGATACCGCGGGACGCTGAAGCGGGCGGTGATATGCCGGCCCGGCCAGGGGCAGCCGGCATCTGCGTAACAGGTGAAGGCCGCCCCTCCGCTGGAAACATCGACCATTTGACCCTGGGAAAGTATCCCTGCAAAATCCTCGGCGAACCAGACGGGCCAGTGATACCTCAATCTCCGCTCTCTTCTTCGCTCGGGAGTGTGCTTCGTTTTACCAATCACTGAAAACCTCACATCAATGAGTTTTAACAATGTGTTTGCGTCGTCCTAATCGACATCTTCGAGGGACGGCTTTAGGAAGTGATGATTTATGATTGAAGATTGATGATTTACACCCGTGTTCGGCTCTAATAATCAATGAGCAATTATGAATAATTAATGGTAATGAACCCCTATGTTCCGATAATTTAGTGCGCAAGCCGACTGACAAGGTCTATAGGATTAGACCCGTCTTCGTAAAACTTCGCCGAGGCAAGCCCGTCTTCACTACGTTACGCCGAGGCAGGCGGATTTCTTACCACTAAGCCACAGAGACCACAGAGTTTTTCAAACCACGAATGAGCACGAATTAAACGGATTTGGCCGCGAATCCCCGCCTACGACCCCTGATAAAGACATTTCGGGGCAAGTTTGCGAGGACAAGAAGGCAGAAAAATGGTAAAAATTAACCACAGATAAGCTATGAAAGCAGAGCCTCCCGATAAGGTTATTAGCGGGGTC
>CAZHVR010000092.1:0-5725 GCA_964536225.1 uncultured Pirellulales bacterium | reverse complement strand
GTTTTTATAATAGAATGCAGTTATTTAATAAAGAAGGCAAATTTATAGAAGGCTGGTTTGTTGATATAACAAAAGAATCATATCAAATATTTGTAGACGACAAGGATAATCTACATGTCGTAACACGAAAAAAGGGGAATGAATTCATATTCGATAATGGAAATTTGTTAGAAAAGAAGCATATATCATTTGATGAAAAGTATGTTCTAAAAGTGCCCCTAAAAGTTAAAGACATTGTTGGAAACTCTTATGAATTGAAGCACACCTTTTTATATCCTCAGGTTATAAAAATAAATCAAAGAGGAGAAAAGACAGTTTTGATTTCTACAACTTTTCCGCTTTGGTTGTTAACTACTCCTTTTCCAGTAATTCTGCTTGTTTTAATTTTATTATTTATCCTTAATGATTTATCGAAAAAAGAGGAACGATTTAAATGATTCTAACGAAATGCGATATAAACGCATCGCGTACGGCGTACCATCAAAAAATTCGTCCTAGTGCTAAGTACATAAAAAGCTGGCCTTATAAGTCATCAGTTTTATTCAATTTGCTCGACTTTCTTCCGTTTTTTTATAGCTCTTTGGAAATTGGATAATTATACGACGGCCACGGCTCAACAAGACAATTGGCTGAATACGACAGTTCTGTAACTATCGCAGATAGCTATAGTTACGATGGCTATGGGGTACTGTTGCAGGATGAATCGGTCGCTTCAGCCGACCCCGGCAAAGTAGCGCCGCAGGCCACTAACCTGCTTTACACCGGCGAGCACTTCGATACTGATAGCCAGCAGTATTACCTCCGCGCCCGCTGGTATGATGCGCTGAATGGCCGATTTAATCGAGTTGACCCGTACGCCGGAAATAACCAGGATCCGCAATCACTTCATAAATACCTCTATTGCCACGCAAACCCGGTGAATGCTATTGACCCTTCGGGTAAATTCTCCTTGACTGAAACTCTTTCGAATACTTTAATCCAGGGTTCGCTTTTACGTATATTGGCACCGGTATTTACACCGCTATTAGCAAAGGCAGCCAGTAGATTAATTCCAAAAGAATGGCTAAGATCCATTGAGAGGGGCGTGCCCACAGCTATAATAGGTGGCGCAGGTATTAGTGCCACACGTTTTGGGGGACACAATGTTTTAATTGGAGGGAACATAGAGGCGGTTGGCTCTCTCACAAATGGGAATTTTGGGATTTATATGGGTGGTAGGGTTGGAGTAGCAAGTACAGGAGGGGCAACAGGAACAAGCATTAGTACATCGATGTATTTTGGTGTAGTATTCAATGCAGAGATGTCTGAAGATTATGAAGGTCCAAGCGTTGCTCTAAGTATCAACTATTGGACTTTTGGACTTTACGATATGGCTTTGCACTTTAAGCTTTTAACGATAACGTAACATATCTTTCGCACACAATTATCGGATGTTCGAAAGATTCCTGACACTGCTTAGGTCAGCGGGGAAGTCCTTTCACCAGCTCTATGAACAGCCGGCCGCGGTGCTGGTAATTCTCGAACATATCGTAACTTGCACAGGCAGGGCTGAGAAAAACCACGTCGCCTTCGGCCGCAATGGCATTTGCCAGCTCGACGGCTTGTTCAAGTGTTTTTGCAAATTTTATCTCGGCCTGGTTTCGGGTGTTGGCTTGTATGGCTTTGGCAATATCTTTTGCGGTTTGGCCTATGAGGATTGCGGCTTTTGCTTTTCGGGCGATTTTTCGGCCGAATTCATCGAAGGGAATATGCTTATCATAACCACCTGCTATGATTATTGGATTATCGAAGGCTTCGAGGGCGACAATCGCACTGTCGGGCGTGGTCGCTTTCGAGTCGTTATACCATCGTACCCCCCTGCTCTCTGCGACGAGCTGCAAACGATGAGGCAAGGCCTTAAAACAGGGCAAGCTCCCAGCTATCTGCTCGTCAGTTAGGCCGAAATGGCGGGCAACAGTCAGGGCGGCGGCAAGATTCGAGAGATTGGCCCTGCCCGGAAGCATGTAGGCAGCACGTAAACAAGCGGGCACATCATCGGCTGAAAATTTCATACATATACGGCCTGCCTGACTGTTATATTTCTCAAACCACTCGCAGCATACTTTGTCTTCGCCATTGAAAATCGAGACCGCGGGATGGTTTTTATCGAGTTTTTGATACTGAAAAAGCGGCTCTTTCGATTCGCAATAACGTTCGAAAGTGCCGTAACGGTCTAAATGATTCGGCGTAAGATTCGTCAGTACCGCCACGGCTGGGGCGAGTTTACTTTGTGCCAATTGCTCAATCTGGAAGCTGGATATTTCGAGGACAACCAAATCGTCCGGTTTTATCCGGTTTAGGGCTGTCAGTAACGGCTCATTGCCAATATTACCTGAAAGCCATACGCTTTTGCCGAATCGACTTCGCAAAAGGTGAGAGGTTAATGAGGCAGTGGTGCTCTTGCCGTTGGCGCCGGTTATGCCGATGATTGCCGCGGGGCAAAATTCGAAGAACAATTCGATTTGCGAGGTAATTAACTTTGCGGCCTTTCGGGCGAGCTGCACAAACTCATTATTGGGCGGTACAGCGGGATTAACTACGACGATATCGGCCTGCTGAAAATCGGCCGGGTTATGTGAGCCGAGATGATATTCGACGTCAAGACCATCCAACTGCTTTATTGATTCGGCCAGTTCCTCTCTCTTGGCCGAATCCGTGACGATTACCCTGGCCCCCTCTCCGCAGGCGAACTTCACAACATCGACTCCCCCGCCGAATCGCCCTAATCCCATTACAAGGACATTGCTGTCTTTGAAAAGACATTTATCCATACTGGTCTGACGAAAATCTTTCGCAGAGACAATTATTGGCTACAGTGCGTCCTGGGCGGCCTTTGCGAGGTCTAATTTTGCGTCGATAACGGCCTGCTCGATGCACTTTTTCCAGTTGTCTTCGAACTGCTCCTGGTATTTGGGATTCTCATAGGCGTAGATAATCGAGCGGGAGGCGTTAACCAGCGCGCCTGAGCCATCCTTGTTGCAGAAACGGACACAGTCGGCAGCCGAGGCGCCCTGCGAGCCGTAGCCGGGGACGAGGAACCAGACCTTATCGTATTTTTTTCGAAGCGCGGTTGTCTGTTCGGGACTTGTTCCGCCGACGACCATACCAATATTGCTGTAGCCGGTCTTTCCGATATGTTCGGGCTTGTTGGCGATTTCGCCCACGACGGCTGCAAGCTTTTCGTACATTTTTTGCCCGTCGCCGCAGTCGCAATCCTGAATAACGGCCGCACCGGGGTTGCTCGCGCGCACCCATACGAAAACGCCTTTGCCGTTTTTCGTAGCGGTCTCGGCGAACGGCTCGATTGACTCGGCGCCCGCGAAACCGTTGACCGTTATCGCGTCCGGAGTCAAAGTGTCCTCAAGACCTGCTAATTCAGAATTTTCGAGATGTGCCGCAGCGTATGCCTGGGCGGTGTGGCCTATGTCGCCGCGTTTGACATCGCCGATGACCTCGAGGCCAAGGTCGTTTGCCTCTGAAACCAGCGAATAATACGTCTCGATACCCTCCCAGAGGTATTTTTCAAAAAAGGCGATATTGATTTTCACCGCCGGGACCATCGGGGCAACAACCCGCAGGACCTGCGTGCAGTAATCGAAAATCGCATCGACGGCCGCGGCGGCGTCGAATTCGTCGTTTAAGTCCTTGCGGCTTGTAATCGCCGCGGGAAGCCGGCTGTAAACGGGGTCTAAGCCCACAGTCAACGTTGTTCGTTTGCTCTTGACGGCTTTAACCAGCCGGTCTCCGAAATGATTTGCCATAGTTCAATAATTCCTTTCTATAAGTTTTTAGTTTTTACTTTTAACTTCCGAACTCTTACTATAACCGCCCGGTAGATTACTAACAAGCACCGAATGGAACTATGATGAAAAAAGATTCGCCGAGCGTGAAAAAAGGCAAACTCAAAAAATATTTCCTGCCGGCTGTTATTATTGCAATAACATTTTTGGTGATATCGCTGGTCCTGACGGCATACAGACCCGGTCGGTATGCCCCCGTCAAAATCGCAGACCATAATCAGGTAAGCCCCTACCTGACCCATCAGCTTCTGCCTGACATTTACAACAACGCTCAGCTCGGCGAGCCGTTCGAGGTGGTTATCACGCCTCAGGGTCTAAACGACATCGTCGCCCGCCTGCCGCAGCCCATAAGATTAAACACCATTACACTTGCCGACCCGCAGGTCGTGCTGATGCGTGAGCAAATCATCCTGATGGCCACCGTCCGGGCACGCCCAATCGATTTTTTCATAACAATCGAGCTGAACCCGGCAATAAATGGGCAGGGACTATTGAACCTGCACGTCAACAGCATCAAACTCGGGGCGGTCAACATCACGGCCGTGGCGAGATTGATTGGCGACAAGGCATACTCGAACTGGCTTTCTGCAACAGAAACAGAGCCAAACAACATAGCTGCACAGATTTGCCGGTCATTACTGAGAGACGAACCGTTCGAGCCGTTATTTAAAAGCGGCGGCAGACAATTGCGCCTCTCTAAAATTGATGTAGATGTAAACGGCATAACTGTGCAGTTAATCCCCATTTCGAACCGGCGTGAAAACAGCGCCGGCCGGCACTGATTATGGGACGATAGATTCACCGGCTGCCTGACAATCCCCTCTTAATCCCTTTTTAAGCTGAAATTCTCAGTCCCGCTCAAAAACGTCGATTCCGCTCTCAACCGATCTGGGTTTATCTTCGATATTATAAAAAAACATAACATTAGACAGGGGGTCTACTTATGGACAACTTAGAACCAGGTGACAGCCAGACCAAACTGCTCGAAAAACTTAATAAAGTCGAGCAGGAATTCAAGGACTTCGCATACATCATATCTCACGATTTGAAGGCGCCTCTGCGGGCGGTCAAGGCGCTGACCGAGTGGCTGGCCGCGGACTACGCCGACAAATTCGACGCCGAGGGCAAGGAGCAGCTCAATCTGCTTATTAGCCGCGTCGGCCGGATGCACAACCTCATCGACGGGGCACTGCAATACTCGAGAATCGGACGCGTCACCGAGCAGCCCGCCCAAATCGACCTCAATCAGCTTGTGCCGGAGATTATTGAAATGCTGGCCCCCCCTGCCAACATACATATCACAATCGATAACCAACTGCCCGTTATCGTCTCGGAATCCACACGCATAAAACAGGTCTTCGAGAATCTGCTCAGCAACGCCGTAAGATTTATGGATAAGCAGGAAGGTTCTGTAAAGGTTGCCTGCGCAGAAGAAGACGGCGGCTGGAAATTCAGCATCGCCGATAACGGCCCCGGAATAAAAGAGGAGCACTTCGAAAGGGTCTTCAAAATCTTCCAGACCCTCCAGCCCAAAGACCAGTTCGAAAGCACCGGCGTGGGACTGACCTTAGTCAAGAAAATCGTCGAAATATACGGCGGCAGGGTCTGGCTCGAATCCAAAGTGGGCGATGGAAGCACATTCTTCTTTACATTACCAAAACAGGAAATTGGGGTTAAAGATGCGAAGCTCCAAGCGAGTATCGTTGGTTGAAGATGAGGGTGTAGATACGATGAAGGCACGTTATCTGATAATCATGTGAACTCCGGCACAATGGAGAAAAGGAGATATGTTGGATACAGTAAGCGTTCCAGAACAGTTTGAGCCAATTTTCCGGAAGGCTCAAGAGTATGTGAGCACGTACTTCAGTCAAAAGAAGGAAGATGCG
>CAZHVR010000091.1:0-6207 GCA_964536225.1 uncultured Pirellulales bacterium | reverse complement strand
TACGGCATCGGCCAGCTAACCGTGTATTCTATCGTGGCCGACGAATCCGCTTCCACCTCAACGGGAAACCTTACTACGAATGCCGCTCGCTTTTCCCATTTAACCGTCGAGTTTTCAATTCTCCAGTCCTCATAACTCGGCATCCTCTCATCAACAAAAACCGTCACTTTCTCATCCTTGCGGTTGCGAATCTCGACCTTGTGCGTCTCATACCGCCTGCCGAACTGCTCCTTGTAGTCGGTCATCGTGTGCTCTGCGACGATATCGAACGCGTCCCCGATATATAGCGACAGCTTTTCATTCTTCGGCGTATGGTCTATCATATCTTCGCCGACAAACTCTAAACTTCCGTCTGCGGGGTCCTTCTTGAAGACCCGCACCTTGCCCTTGGGTAGCGCTATTCCTAATTTGTTTTCCTTGCTGTTCTCGAACTCAATCTTGACGTTGACCTTTCCTTTTTCCGGCTGGCTGCTCCCGCCCGACTGCCACCTCCACCCCGCTCGCTCGTAAACGTATATCTTCTTCGCCTGCACCCCCGTTGCCGGCTCGATGAATTCAATCTGCTTGACCTGGTTGTTGTTGATTGTGCTTTTCCTGCTCAGCGTGTACATATGATATTCCATAAACGACTTTTCCTCGAACGCCGGCGCCGCCTTCGCCGCCATTTCCATCACCATCCCACGACTGTAAGGTGGCTGTGCCTCCGGCTGCACCCGCCGCACGTTTCCCGCAATCAATTTCAGCGTTGCGTCCTTATAACCCGCCCCGCTTTTGTTATCGATTGTCACCCAGCCCGAAAAATCCAGCGCAGTATCATCAGAATTCAAAATAGCCGTGTAATCCGCCTTCCAGCCAATCGCCCCCGTCGTATATGTGACCTCGCAAAGCTGCTCGCCGCCCTTTTCGGCGTCGGCCAGCCAGACAAGCGTCGGCCTGGTCACCAAATCATCAGGAAGCTCCTTCAATGTTATTTCCTCTACGCTCGCCCTGCCGATTACCTCGATGCCGTTATTGCCCTGCACAATCAGGTCCTGCCCCACCGACGCTAACAGCTTCCCCTTGACGAATTCTCTCGAATCCGAGCCGCTGCCTTTAATCGCCACAATAACCTGCTTGTCGATATACCGCTTCAGCAAGCTGTCCGCGTTGACAAGGTCGTATTCATAATTCTGTTCGAGGACCGATACCGCTCCCGGCGCAGACAAACACTCGAATTTCACGCTCGTCGGGTCTATCGCCGATGCCACGTCCGTAAACCGCATCGTATTTTGCCCCTTCTCGAATTGCATCTTGCGCGCCTCGCGAACCACCGCGAAATTATCGTTATAAATCGTAAGCCCGACCCCCGGCTCATTTGCTGCGAAACACCAACTGCTCACAACCGCCGTTATCACTATTGAATACAAAATCCCGCGTCTCATTTTCATTTCTCCTAAAATAATATTTCCTTATTATTACTATATGCGCCAGCCCGCCGAATTACTCACGCATACACCAAATCATCCTGTGAATCGGGCGCATATTTTCTCCCCAACCCGCCCGCCAGTAAAGCAAAACTTAATATTCCAGAGCCCGATAACATTTATACCACCCACACTTTTTGAATAATAACGCGGAGCCGTGGTATTGACGAACAGGAAAAAAACCGTTATTATCCACATTATAAGCGGACCCGCCATTTGCCCCGGCCTCGCTTTCAGCGGGACCCGAGCCCGGCGTGGTCTCGCTCGACTCGACTCTCGCACCAGGGCGGGGCCGGGCCATTAGCGGATGTGGCGGAACTGGCAGACGCGCAGGCTTCAGGAGCCTGTGGGCTTACGCTCGTGGAGGTTCGACTCCTCTCATCCGCAGTCACATCCCATAATCCACACTTTTTAACATTCAACACTTGCACCTCGCAAACCGGCTTTTTTAACGTTCAATAATCGCGTCTGCTAATCCGTCCTTTTTAAGGTTCAATAGCTGCGTCCGGCAATCCGTCCTTTTTAAGGTTCAATAGTCGCATCTGGTAATCCACACTTTTTAACATTCAACACTTGCACCTCGCAATCCGCCCTTTTTAACGTTCAATGGGTGGTTTAACGTTAAATGGCCGGTTTAACAGTCAATGGGCGATTTAAAGCTCAAGGTCAGATTCAACGACCAACGGGAGATTTGATGTTATAGGGCCGATTTAACGGTCGATGGGCTTTTTAAGGTCCAAGTGGTGATTTAACGTTATGGGGCTTTTAGGCCGATAAATAAATGTATGCCGGTATTTGGCAAAGCGTCAGTTTTTAGCAATATTTTAATATAGTTGGCACGTTATGATTGATACATTGTGGAGATTTGAGCAAAACGTATCCGGCCTGTATCCGCTTTTCCTGCTGGCCGGTGCGATAATCACATTAGCGGCGGGACTGTTCGTCTATCTAAGCGGCCTTGGCTTCAGAAAGGTGATGTTCGGCATAATAGGGACTTATTGCGGCACGGTGGTGGGGATGTCATTGGCCGGCTTCAACCTTATGCTGGTTCTGGCCTTCGTCGGGACCAGCGTGCTGCTGGCGCTGTGGCTTCAGGACTCCTTCTTAGTGCTCGTAGCCACGATATTTTCCGCTGTTTACGGTTTTTCAGTTTTGATACGTCCGTACTTTTTCCCGTCGGACGACATTATGGCAATGATGCGAGAGCTGACGATAGGCGTGCCGTATTATAACTGGCCTATTCTGCTGGCGATAATGGCGGCCCCAGTTGCGGTGGGCTCAGTCAACTGGCGTGCGGCCTCAGCCATATTATGCTCTGCGACGGCATCTGTAATATTCTTAGCCGGGGGCATAATGCTGTTTAAATACGCGGGTTTTACCGTCGTGGGTTATATTTCGCACCACAAGGAGACCTGCTTAGGGCTGTTTGTCGTAACAGTCGCCTTGACTGCGTGTGTGCAGTATTTCATCCTGCCGAGAATCAGCAGCCGATTTGCCGCCGCAAAGGAGTCGGCACGAGCAAAAGCCAGGAGGGCCAGAAAAAGAAAAGCCAGCGGCGGCGAAAATTCCTCGAAAAGCACTGCCTGGCGCACTGCGTAAAATCGCCCATGATGGGTGAAGCCAAACGTTAAAAGGAGATAGCAAAATGGATTTTCTGCTCTTTCTCGCCCAGACCAGTAAGACCCCGGGCCAATTCGATGCAAGCCAAGTCGATTACGGCACAAGATACGTTCTGGAGGCGCTGGACCAGATATGGCTTCAGGCGACGTCGCTAAGCTGGCTTCAGGCGGTCGTAGCGATATCGTTCGGTGTGATACCTCTTATGTACGGCTGGCGCATTTACAAGGTTCTGGCGGTCATCGGTTTCGGTCTGTTGGGGCTGTATTTCGGCTTATGGGCAGGAGTCCGGCTTCATCACGCCCTATTAGGCGGCATCTTAGGGTCGGCGATTTTGATTGTCCTGTCGATGCCGCTGATGCGTTGGGCCGTGTGCGTGCTCGGCGCGCTGGCGGGCGGAGTCATTACCGCAGGTGTATGGCACGCGTGCACACTTCCTGAACAATTCGTCTGGGCTGGCGCACTTGTCGGCATAGTCGCGGGCGGCCTGATTTCCTTCGTCGTCTTCAAGCTGGCGGTAATGCTGTTCACGAGTTTGGCGGGCGCTTCTCTTGTCACTATCGGGGTATTTGCACTCATATACCGGTTCGAGACCTTCGTGCAGGACCCGCCGACGATGTATCTCAACGAGCTGTATTACAACCAATCCTGGTTTTTACCGCTTGTTCTAATCGCGGGGACATTTTTCGGAATAATCCTGCAGTTAAGGTTTCTCAAAAGCTCGAAGGACTGGTCGGTGTGAGCTCGATATTAGATGCTCGATACTGGACACTCGATGCTGGTTGTTGATAGTGCGTACCTCGTCCCTTAGGGATAAATTTCGTGAAGCGTATCTCGTACATCAATGCAAAAAGTAAATAGTAAAAAGTAAAAATACAAGTAGTTCATAGTTCGTTGTTCGCAGAAAGGCGGAAGGAATAAGAAGCTTGTTTTGGAAGAGGATTTAACAGCGTTTGGCAGATAGCAAGTAATTTAAATTTCAGATTTAAGATTTGAGAACTTTCGGGTCCCGCGTTTGCTATTCAGAAGTAGCTCACCCTTGGGATCTCCGCTGCGCTACGAAGGGCGAAACATAAGACAGTTCTGAAATGGTTCTTAGAGTCGTTTTTTGGGGAAGTGGCAGTATGGCCGGCCGCCTTTTTTTTCGTAGTAATCCTGATGATATTTTTCCGCAGGCCAAAATTCTTTGGCTTGCTCAAGCTTAGTAACAACGTCATAGCCCTTCTTTTTTAACTGAGCAATCAGGTTTTCAGCGATTTGTTTTTGGGTGTCATTAGTGTAGAAAATTTCCGAGCGATACTGATTGCCGACGTCGGGGCCCTGACGGTTGACCTGGGTGGGGTCGTGGATATTGAAGAAGAGCTTTGCGAGGTCTTCGTAGGTGGTTTTGTTCGGGTCAAAGACGACCTCGACCGTCTCGGCGTGACCTGTTTTGCCTGTGCAGACCTGCTGGTAGGTGGGATTTTTGACAGTTCCGCCCATATAGCCGGAGGTAACAGAGATGACGCCGGGGTTGGTTTTTAACCAGTACTCGACGCCCCAGAAACAGCCGCCCGCGAAATAGGCCTTCTCGGTTGCGGGTTTGCTATTAGGGTCATTGGGGTCGTTTGCATCAGGGATAAAGAGGAGCGAAATGGAATTGACACAATGGCGAATGTTTTTATTGGTTAGATGTTCGCCTGTGAAGACGTGGCCGAGGTGCGCGCCGCAATTTGCACAGACAATTTCAGTCCGCTGGCCGTCGGGGTCGGGGATTCGTTTTACGGCACCGGGGATTTCGTCGTCGAATGAGGGCCAGCCGCAATGGCTGTCGAACTTGTCGGTGCTTCGATAGAGGGGTGCGCCGCAACGTTTGCAGACATAAGTGCCGGCCTGCTTGTTATTGAGATATTTGCCGGAATACGGGGCCTCGGTGGCCTTGTCGATGATAACGGCTTTTTCTTCTGGAGTGAGCTTTCTGTATTTCATTTTTTTACCCCCCTGCTGCACGGCCCAGGCGGCAACGGCAAGAACCAGGCCCGCAATTAAAATGAATCTCAGCTTCATTTTTAGCCCTTTCAAGCCACCCGTCTATGGTTGAATACGCCGGCATACGGCCGGGCGTTCGCATTAATATCAGCGGCAAAACTGTTAAAAGCGGAACAAGCCGCCCCCTGCGGGACGTATAAGAATTGCTAATGGTTTCCACAGGTAATTTTAACTTTTGCAGGGCAATCAAAACGAGTATAATCCGTTGTTTTGCAGCAGGTTAAAACCGCTACATATATACGGCAGGAGCCAATGTACGAAATCGTCAATAAAGAGACACTCGGACCGAACGTGACGCGGTACGAGATAAAAACGCCGCGAATCGCAAAGGCAAGGCAGTGCGGGCAGTTCGTGATTGTGCGGGCATTCGAGCATTCCGAGCGGATACCGCTTACGATAGCAGATGTTAATACCGAGGCGGGCACAATTACGCTGATTGTCCAGACGGTGGGCAAAAGCACTTCCGAGATGACATCAATAAAGAAAGGTGAATCGTTTGCAGACGTTGCGGGGCCGTTAGGTATACCCAGCCATATCCAGAAATACGGGACGGTGGCGGTGATAGGCGGCGGATTAGGAACGGCGGTAGTTTATCCACAGGCGGTCGCGCTTCGAGAGGCGGGGAACAAGATTATCGGCATTATCGGCGCACGCACCCAAGAGCTGATTATCTTAGAAGAGCTGCTCGGCTCGGCGAGTGACAAATTAGTCGTAATAACCGACGACGGCTCAAGCGGTAAAAAAGGACTTGTTACCGATGCGCTGCGGGAGCTTACCGAACAAGTTGACGCGGTTTACTGCGCGGGGCCTGTGATAATGATGAAGGCGGTGTCGGATATGACGCGGCCTTTGAATATCCCGACAATCGTAAGCTTGAACCCGGTCATGGTGGACGGGACGGGGATGTGCGGCGGCTGCCGGGTGACAATCGACGGGAAGCGCAAGTTTGCCTGTGTTGACGGGCCGGAATTCGACGGGCACAAGGTCGATTTCGACGAGCTTATGGACCGGCTGAAAACCTATAAAGGCCAAGAAGATAAAAAGTACGAAGAACACAAATGCAAGCTAACCCAAGTAATGAACAAAAAAAACTGACGGC
>CAZHVR010000090.1:0-6246 GCA_964536225.1 uncultured Pirellulales bacterium | reverse complement strand
CCCGCGAATGTCCGCTTTCTTCATTACGCCTTACCTCTCTTTATCCATTCCCCAAACCAGGCCTGCACGCTAAATCGCCAGCTTGAACACTATGGCCATACTATCGACTCTTTCAGCCGGCGTTGTAACAATCAGCCCGTCGTCCGTTCGCCGCCATTTGATGCGCTCTTTGCTGCCAAGCATCTTGACTTTTTTGACCTTTATATTCTCTGCCTTCCCGCCTTTGCCGAACATCGTCATTGTCACTTCTTTACTGTCACCCGGCCAGCCCAGCACTATCGCGTAAACCGTATCGCCTTTGCGCGTATAACGAATGTCTTTGGCCGTATAGCCGCTACGCATCTTCGCGAATCCCCCACTCGATAGCATCTTTGTCGGCCCCTCCCCGTAATCCACAAACGGCCGGGTCCCGTAAATCGCCTCGCCGTATTTGTTCATCCATTTACCTATCGCAAGCAGCACCCGTTTCTGGTTCTCAGGAATCGTGCCATCGGCCTTCGGGGAAATATTGAGCATCAGTTGTCCGTTTTTACTGACGATATCAATCATCACACGCAGAACCACTTGCGGCTTTTTGATGCCAAGTCCTTCGACATAACACCAGCTTCCCCAGCTGACGGTATCATCGGTAAGCCAGGCGTAATCCGTCAACCTGTCGGCCCTGCCCTTTTCGAAATCCTCGATACCTACATCTCTCGGCAGGTCGTTTTGCTTGTATGTCACCACCACCTCTTTATTCAGCCGGGCCGCATCGTTGAAATAATGCGCAAGATATTCCATTTTGTATTTGGCTGGTATCTCATCGAGCCAGGAATCGAAATACATCAGGTCGGGATGGTAATTGTCAATCACCTCGAACAGCTTGGCCTGCCACATCTTCAAAAACTGCTCCCGCGGTATATAGCCGTACATAATCGCGCGCACAGGGTCATTAAGCAATTCTGGGAAGTACCTTTTGACGAATTCGTAATGGCCGGTCCAGTATTTTCTGCCCCCCTTTTCAATCTCGTACAGATTATTTCGCGCGTGATGAAACGTCGTAACGAACCTCATTCCACGCCTGCGTATCGCCTTTTCCAGCTCGCCGACGACATCGCGATGAGGCCCCATATCCTTCGCGTTCCAGGGTGTTTGTTTGCTCGCCCACATAGAAAAACCGTCGTGGTGTTCCGCGACAGGCCCTGCGAATTGTGCGCCTGCTTTTTTGAACAATTCCGCCCACTCATCTGCGTCGAATTTTTCCGCCTTGAACATCGGCACAAAATCCGGATACCCGAACTTGTTCGGCTCGCCCCACGTTTTGACGTGGTGTCTGTATTCGGGGCTTTTTATGTTATACATATTTCGCGGATACCACTCATTGGCAAACGCAGGCACGCAATACACTCCCCAGTGAAAATATATCCCGAACTTCGCGTCCCGAAACCACACCGGGGCAGGGTTGCGCTGTTTGAGCGATTCCCAGTCCGCCGTAAATGGCTTCGCCTCCCCCGCCGATTGCTTCTTTTCACTCCCACACCCGCCAATCGCTCCCGTGATAACCGCCAGACATACAGCTTTTATCGCAATCTTACCAATCTTCATTTTTCTTTTCTCCCATTTATCGCCGTACACTAAACATTGTATGGAACTATTCTATTCTCAAATGCTGCTTCAAAACAAGGTTTTTTCTTTTTCAGTCGAAAGCAGAGCGTGCTCGTTATAAGAAGGGTTGTCCCGAGGGAACAAAACAAACAGCCGGCCCACGGAAAAGGCCGGCTGTTTTGTATAACAGCTTTACTCTTGCTCAGGTCACTGGAGCCACTGGTCGGCCATTACAGCAAAGTCAAAGAAGTTGACGTTGCCGTCAGGATAAATGTCGGCAGTCAAATCCTGCTGCGTGGGCAAAGTAACGTCAACATCGTCGACAAGCAAAATGCCCTGGCCGGTCGGCACAGACGGATTTCCAATGCCAATTACAATCTGATGTACCTGCTGGGGGTCGACGCCGATAAGCTGGTCGAAAGGAATGTTCCAGATGTAACCGTCCTCGGAATTGATTTCCTCCAGTGTCGCGGGGTCGTCGATGAAGACCGTCGCAGTCATTCCGGGAAAGTCCGTGACTTCGACGTACAGCAGGGTGGACGGGGACAGAGGTTCCGGGGATTTCAGCCAAATCGAAAGCTCATCGCCGCCGCCTGAATTCCAGTTCTGCGGCGAGTCAAATGTTCGCTGAACCTCAGAATAGAAAGGTGCCGTGTCGTTCATAAATGACATTTTCATACAACGCTCATTGGGATGACGATAATCGCCCCAAACATAATCCTGAGCACCCTCTGCCGGGACCCATTCTTCTTGCAGCAGCCCGGTCGTTTCATATTCGAAATCGCCGACTACAATACTGCTACGCACGGTGAATTCCCATACGTCGCCAGGCCACGTATTCGGGCCGGCCGTTTCGTCTATGGCGTAATAATATGTTTCACCGAGCGTCAGCGGCGGTGGAACCCAGCAAGGGTCAACTGAAACACCCTGGAAAGCGGACGGGCTTCGGCTGTTAACATTCTCAAAAGAGGTGCTGAAATAAATCTTATGTTCGGCGGCCTCGCCGCCGGGGTCCCACGTGATAATGGAATTAACCGAGGCATTGGAGCCGCTGGGGCTAACATTGTGAGCGGCCATGGAATTACTTTCCACCGTAACCCAGTTTATATCTACAGGCACGGCAAAATGGTTCTGGTCGACAACTAATACGGGTTTGTCCCAGGCACCGGCCTTGCCGATGGAATCCGCAAGTATTTCGAGGAACTTTTTGCCGTCTTCGCCGTGTCCCACGCTGCAGCCCTGAAACGTTATCTCGTTGACGTCACCGTGTATCTGTTCCTGAAAATTCGCATCAGAGACAAGGTCAATCTGCTTATCGGCGATGTTTTCCTTGCCCGCGCCGGTGCTGATATTGCCGTCGGTCCCGTGACCGTCTATCTCGGCGTGAATCTTTCTGCCTAAGGCCTTGGCCTTGGCTTTTATGGCCTCCACCGCTTCCTTTCTGGAATTTACACGCTTAACGTCCTTGCCGTTTTTCTCCCATACCTTGGCCGAATCATCCATAGTGGAGTCGGATTCCTCGACAATAAAAACATCGGCATCAGGCGGTGGGTCGAGTTTTTTTGTGCCGCCGCTTGTGTCGGCTTTCTCTTTTTCCTTGAATTCGGTCTCGGCAAAAACGGCGTATATGGTTTGCACGCCGCTTGACTGGGTGACTCTCACGTGGTAGAGGCCGGGTTCGAGGATAGTTACGGTTAAAGTACCCGCGGTTAAATCGGCAAAATAATCAACGTTGGGAATATTGAGGTAGTCGGCCTGGCTGTAAGGATAGCCGGGCGGATAGTCACCGGGTTTTAAGATGGGCAGGATGTCGGCATCGGTGACGGGGTCGGTACCGGCAGGCCAGATGCAATCGTTGTCCGCGGCAAGGTCGGGCAGATAAATCCTCGGGTAATAATCCGGCACAATGCCCGCAGGGTCGAAATAAAGCTCGGCGTCACTCAGTATTACGGCAAATGCGGGGCCGGCCAGAAAAAAAAGAAGCACAGATACCATTAAAAAACAAACACATTTGCTTGACCTGGATTCATCCATTATGTCTCCTCCTAATTAAAAACCTGTCTTCTTAAACGCCCGATTACACAACCGGGCCTTCTGATTTCAAGAATACCAAAATCACGGGATTAATCCGCAGGAAGACAAGGTTGACGGCCAAAGATGCGATTCTCTTCCGGCCTTGGGGACTCATTATAGGTAAGCACCAATGGAAAACAAGCTTTTTTTGTCCCCGCCTGTGTTGCGGCTTACAGGGACAGAAAAGCCGCCAACTTTACCCTCCTCCTTTCAGGCGGACGTCATCCTGCCTGCCCCGCGCAGCCCGCAGAGCGAAGCGAGGAGCAGGCGTAGTGCGACTAAGATAACCTAATGCGTTTAATCCGCTGCCGCGAGCGCGTAAACCAGCGCCGCCTGCCAGTTAATACACCCCTCGCCGCTAACAGCACCCCAAGCAACAAATCCATCACTCAAAAACACTTGGTCATTAAAATAATCCATAAGCATATACGCATATACTTATATGCTATCGCCTCCGACTGACGAGCCACGTGTCACGATCAGTCCCACCCTCACAACTAAGCTAATCTAATCCGTTTAATCCGCTGCCGCCGCGAGTGCATAAACAAGCGCCGCCACAGCCAGTTTGCATTCCAAGCATATCTATAATTTTAAATGAAGAAAAATAAATCAGAATCCAATCCAGAATAAAAAGTCCAATCAAAAGTATATATTTGAACCAGGAATTAAGTCTTCTCCAAATATTAAATATAATATCCACAATCGATAATACAACAAAGGTAGCAAATGAAACAGCACAAATGGTAATTAGCTCTATGCTATAATCGTCTTTTAAAGAAAGGAAATCCTCCTTGATATAAACGTATAAAAGTGGGGATAACGGCCCCCAAAACATTATAAGAAATACAATATTTAATATGCTATATTTTATTTTCATAGCAACTTACATATTCGATTTTAGGACGCCATATTCAAATCGATTGAAACACAAAAAACCGAACCTTCCGGCCTAAAGGGAGTATTATATCGACAAACAGGGAAAGAAAACAAGCTTTTTTCCTTTTTCGCCACCCCTTCGACAAGCTCCCCCGATAACTGCTTTCGAGGGCAGGTAAGGCAATAATTAAAAAACCGATGTACCGACATCACTAAGCTTTTTAGAGCAGGCAATTAGGCCTTTTCCCTATTTACCATTCCTTAATATACGGGACATAATTGTGTGGCGTAAAAGATGAGGACACAAAAAGCGGTCTAAAATCGAATATTAACAATTTTATGAGAGGCGCAAAAAATGAACTGGAATGAGCTTGTTGTTGACCCGATTCGCCAAATGCTGACGAAGATACTGGCCTATCTTCCAATCCTGCTGGGCGCGTTAATAATCCTGATAGTGGGCTGGATTGTGGCAAAGGTAATCAGGCGGTTAGTTGACTGGCTGCTTAAGACCATACGCTTCGATACCATGGCGGATAAGGCGGGAGTGTCAGAAATTCTAAGCAAGGGTGATTTGAAGACTACCGCAGGGGAGGTCGTCAGCGGCCTTGTTTACTGGCTGGTTATCATCATGGTGCTTGTGATGACAGTAAACGCATTGGGGCTGCCGAATACTTCAGACGTTCTTGCCAGCTTGTTTGCTTACATCCCGAATGTCATAGCGGCGCTGCTTGTTCTGGTGGTTGCGATGTTTCTGGCCGGCTTTGTGTCGGGAATAGTGCGGATAGCTGCGGGTAACGCGAAATTACCCAAACCGGAGCTGCTGGCCGGCATAAGCAGATGGGCGATAATAATTTTTGCGCTGACAATTGCGCTGGCACAGCTTGGTATCGCAACGCTTTTAGTGACTACTACCTTCAATATTATCCTCGGCGGCATTGTCCTTGCTTTGGCGCTGGCCTTTGGATTAGGCGGCAAGGATTCCGCGGCAAGGTATCTCGACGAATTAAAGCAAAAACGCTCCGGGAAATAATCCCGGTAATGAAAAACTGTTTCGATTTTGGCATAGAAAATGAATATGCGGGTTTGGTCCGCCAAGCGGTTTGTGGCCGTGTGAGGTGAACACTAAACCTAAAAAAGAAAGGCTGGATTGTTATGCTTTACACAATCGCTGTCATTCTGGTTTTATTGTGGCTCGCAGGATTACTGACTGCCCATACTATGGGTGGTCTGATTCACGCCCTTCTGTTGATTGCCATTGTGGTTCTTCTGATTAGAATCATCAGCGGACGAAAAGTCGTGTGACTTTTCGTGGTTAGGCATGAAAATTTAACCGAGTATACTTTTATCATGGGAGAATTGTATGAAGAAGATTTTATTAACGTCAATATTTGTGTTTTCTCTGTTCCTTATGTGCAGCGGCTGTGAGAGCAAGTGGGGCTCGGCCGGTGTTGGTGCGGCTGGTGGAGCGGTTGCCGCCGGCGGCAGTTATGAATATGTTGCCAACCGGGAAATGAAGAAGATAGAACAGGACCTCAAGGACGGCAAGATTGACCAGAGAGAATACGAAATCCGCAAAGACCAGATAGAAAGAATGTCAATGTTGAAGTAAGCGGCCGGCTTTGGTGTATTCTGCCTTCAGCAGTAAGCCAACAAAAACGAATGTACAATTATAACACTGATTAAAGGAGATTTAAAATGAAAGTAAACTCAATT
>CAZHVR010000089.1:0-6334 GCA_964536225.1 uncultured Pirellulales bacterium | reverse complement strand
GTTTTTAGAATGGCCGCTTGAAGATGATATTTACGCGACTTTTTCAACAGCCCCCCGTTTACCTATATCGAGCATCAAGTATCGAGAATCGAGTATTGAGAATCGAGCAAAAAACATTTGACGCCCCTGCCGGCCGTTGTTTATAATCCCTCGATTTTTTGAACCCAAATAATGATGGAGACAATATGGCAGGTGAAATAAACGACATTTTGAAAAGCAAACTCAACCCTGAGCACTACGACCGCCTCACGGCCCTGGATAACCCCAAGATGCTCCGCTTCGTGGCCGACGCCATCGAACTGACCAATCCGGCCTCCGTCTATGTCTGCACCGATTCACCCCACGATATCGCCTATATCCGGGGCCTCGCCATAAAAAACGGCGAGGAAATACCCCTCAATATCAAGGGCCACACCTGCCATTTCGACGGCCCCAAAGACCAGGGACGTGACAAAGCCAATACCAGATACCTGATGCCCGCCGGCTCCACCCTCGGCGAATCACTCAACTCCGTCGAAAAGAAAGCCGGCACCGAGGAAGTCCGCGACCTGCTTAGAAACTCGATGGCCGGAAGGGAAATGCTCGTCTGCTTCTGGACGCTGGGCCCCATCGGCTCCGAATTTGCCATCCCCTGCATCCAGCTCACCGATTCACCCTACGTCGCACACAGCGAAAGCATACTCTATCGCCCCGGCTACGAGCAGTTCAAAAGTATCGCCGACAGCCCCGATTTTTTCAGGTTCCTTCACTCCGAAGGCGAGCTTGAAAACAGCATAAGTAAAAACGTTGACAGACGCCGCGTCTATATCGACCTCGAGGACGAAATCGTCTATTCCGTCAACACCCAATACGGCGGCAACACCATCGGCCTGAAAAAACTCGCCCTGCGCCTCGCCATCCAGAAGGCCTCCCGGCAGGGCTGGCTCGCCGAGCACATGTTCCTTATGGGCGTCCACGGCCCCAAAAAACGAGTAACCTATTTCACCGGCGCATTCCCTTCGGCCTGCGGCAAGACCTCAACGTCAATGCTGCCCGGCCAATCTATCGTTGGCGACGACATCGCCTATCTGCGTAAAAAAGAAGGCGTTGTCCGCTCCGTCAACGTTGAAAAGGGCATCTTCGGCATCATTCAGGATGTCAACCCCAAAAACGACCCCGTCATCCACAAGGCACTTACAAGCCCGATGGAGGTCATTTTCTCCAATATCCTGCTCGATTCCCAAAACAAACCCCATTGGCTCGGCATGGGCTGCGAAATACCAAACGATGGCTTCAACTTCTCCGGCAAATGGTTCAAGGGCAAAACCGACGACCAGGGCAAACCCATCCCCCCTGCCCACAAAAACGCACGATACTGCCTCAGCATCCCCGACCTCGACAACTGCGACCCCGCCCTCGACGACCCCAAAGGCGCACCCGTCGGCGGAATCGTCTACGGAGGGCGCGATAGCAGCACATGGGTGCCGGTTGAGCAGGCGTTAAGCTGGGAGGAGGGGATTATTCTAAAAGGCGCGGCGCTCGAATCCGAAACCACCGCTGCCACCATCGGCAAGGAAGGCGTAAGGACCTTCAACCTTATGTCGAACCTCGATTTCGTTTCCATACCCTTAGGCAAATACGTCCAAATCAATCTCGATTTCGCAAAAGACGTCAAAAAGCTGCCCCTTATCTTCTCGGTCAATTACTTCCTCAGGGGCAAAGACGGTCAGTACTTGAACACGATGGCTGATAAGCTTATCTGGATTCTCTGGGCCGAGCTTCGCGTCAACGCCGATGTTGACGCCGTTAAAACGCCGACCGGCTTTATTCCCGTCTATGACGATTTGGCACGGCTGTTTAAAGAGAACCTCAACACCGAATACTCGCGAGATAATTACGTCCAGCAGTTCACTGTCCGTATCCCCGAAAATCTGGCCAAACTCGACCGCGTCGAAAAGATTTACAGGGACAAGGTGCCCGATACCCCGCAAATCGTGTTTTCGACGTTCGATGAGGCAAGAAAACGGCTCCAAGCTGCTGCCGGCAAATATGGTGACTATATATCCCCATTCGACTTAGCGGAAAAATAACCCCCTGGCCTCTCACTGACAATTCGACCGCCGGCCAATATCGAAACCATAAACAGGCATTGCTTCTTAAATCACTTATAGCTAAATTCCTACTACTATTTAGCACTTTCAGGCCCATTCTCCCCTAAATAATGATATTTTTTACTGTTTTTGCTCGCCCCGCCGATATTTAAACCTAACTCCCTTGTTTACAAAATGTTATGACAAATATAACATATACTCAACACATTGCATCTTTGCCTAATTTGACAAAATAATGGCGTTTTGTTGAATCTGGGGTATAGAAAATTTAACAATAGTCCGATAATTCACTTGACTTTTTACATAGATTGGCATAGAATTTCTTGTATGAAGAAATGGGAGAGTGCCCACATATAGTACTCTGGGTTATTCTCTCCAGCGGGTTTTTTTAACTGCGCAGGTATAATTGCCTGCAGAAGAGAATTTGGGCAAAGGGACGATGAACGAGCATTCTCGGAAAGTGCCTCCCGAAGCGACGGAATTGCGCTTTCAGGGAGACAATACGAACGGACAGAGGGACAGCTACACCCCTTCGCGACATCTCCACACAAGGGCCCACAATCAATTTATAGGCGGCTCTTCTGCATTTGACTCGATGCTCGAAGTAATCAAGGCCGTTGCCGCCCGCGAATGTCCCGTCATTATCACGGGCGAAACCGGCGTCGGCAAGGAAATGGTCGCAAAGCAAATCCACGCCGCAAGCAACCGCTCAGGTAATGTTTTTGTCCCCGTTGACTGCACGACCCTCACCGGCCAGCTTTTCGAAAGTCAGTTGTTCGGCCATGCTCGCGGGGCGTTCACCAGCGCCGTTGACAGCACGCTGGGTTTCTTCAGGGCAGCAGACGGCGGAACAATCTTTCTCGACGAAATAAGCGAAATCCCCCTTGAGCTTCAGGCAAAACTGCTTCGCGTCCTTCAGGAACGCCGCGTCACGCCGCTGGGCGCAACAAAGTCATTCCCCGTCGATGTCCGCGTGCTGTGCGCGACCTGTAAAGACCTTCAGCAAATGGTCAGGCAGGGCGCCTTCCGCTCGGACCTTTATTATCGACTCGACGTCGTTCGTATCGAGGTCCCGCCGCTGAGGCACAGAAAAGACGATATACTGCCCCTGGCAGAATTCTTCCTGGCCAACCAGTCGGCATTTTACAGCGAGCCGGCCAAGACGTTCAGCGAGCCGGTCAAACGGCTGCTGCTTAATTACGCCTGGCCCGGAAACGTCCGCGAGCTTGCAAACACCGTCGAAAGGGCCTATGTCCTTACGCCGGGGCCGGAAATTGAACCGGCCGTTATGCCCTTCGAGATTATTATTTGCGATTCCCCCTCTTATCCCAAAGACCAACTTCCCACGCTCGACGAGATAAAACGCAGGGTCATCACACAGACGCTCGAATACACAAAAGGCCGCAAAATCGCCGCCGCAAGAATCTTAGGCATCGAACGGCGACAGCTAAACCGCCTCATCGAAAAGCTGAATATCTCCGCCTCAAAATCAAAAAACAACGCCGGAAAGTAATTCAACTATCCGACATACCTCCCGTAGCAAATCCTGACACCCCATTCATCGAATCTGTCCGCCTTCGTCTCTGGAAAATTCAACGCCGCTGCCTCGCCGGCCCGTTTTGGCCGCAGGCATTACAGACCACGTCTGGAGTATTGAAGAAATTTTAAATTTTTCTGTAAAAGAAAAAGCTTGTGCATAATTTTCGTATTCAGGGCAAATCTTTACTATTTTACAAGAGCGTCCTTGGGATAAAGATAATATGTCTGTTCCCAACCCCAATCGTTTCCTTCCCTTACGAATGTATTCGGGTCTTTGAAGTCGTTGAAATCGTCATATCTGGTAAATTGTTTAATGGCTAAGTATTTATTAAAATCTGGTTGTTCAGACATATTTAATAGCTTTACTTACTTCGGTATGCTAAGAGATATTAAAATCTTTTTTTGGCCCGCATCAATCCTCTGTAAGATTTCCGGGGAAAATAGATTCATCAAAGTCCGTATATCTTGCTTGGCATCACGTTCTTTTTGCGCCTGTGTCGTCTGCAATTTGGTTATCATTTCCCGTTGGTTTTTGTATATAGTATATGGTGTGATTGTTAACCTTATGAACAATAGCAAAGTAAAAACCCCCACAGGAATCATCCACAGTAAATTTTTCATAGTTGATTCCCAAGCCGGACATTTCCATACAACAAAACCACCAATAATCGCAAGGACTCCCGCAATAACTCCGGTAATTGCCCAAACACCCTGAAAGGCCAAGCAGAAAACATCCCAATAGTATTGAATAAAGTCGGGCATACCTCAAAACATAAACGAGCATATCGACCTCGTAAAGAATTTATTTTCATATTAGGACACCACCCATTTCGGTCACCCCCGTCCAAAACGGTCGGTTTTGGCGCTACCTCCTGCGGCGCAGGCACTTAGGCGACTAATTCCCGCCTTTTGCCGACCTAAATGGCCGGTTTGGCTTTTTTAGCGTCGAGCCGACAATATAAAAATCTAAGCGCCTAACTATTTTCAAACAAAGGACTTAAAAAATTCTTTTCCGATAATACCGGTCCTGGCACGCGCTTCGCTCTATATATTTGCAGCGGCAACAAACACGAGAGTGGATGAGTCCGCTGAAGAGAAGTTAGGAATGTAAATGATTGTTCTTGTTCAGGCGACGGTTTTAACGGTTGGATTAAACGGCAGAAACGAAGTTTTAAAAGAGCTGCCGATTCGATTGGTGACAATGCAGTCCGGTTTAGCGGCTGCTCGTTCTTTGAAAAATGAAAAAGTGAACAGCGTTATCAGCAGGTGGGACCTCGATGATATGCCCGACGGGAAGTTTCTTAAGACCCTCAGGGCCGCCAGACCTTCTATCCCCACCATTGCCTTCGTCAGGCCCGGCAGCAAAAATCAGGAAATCGCTGCCAGGGCGCTGGGCGTCTCCGCTGTCCTTGCCGAGGATGCAACCGACGATATGTTCAGAGAAACGGTTGCGAATCTGCTCGGGCTCAAAGGCGCCGTCGAAATCAAGGCAATATCTCCTGCTGAAAACGCCAGACAGCTAACAAGAGAGAGATAGTTCCGGCCTATAAGTCGGAACCATCAGAATGTGCTCGTGTTAATTTGAGAGCTCGCACGGCCAAGGCCGTGATTTATATAATGCTCACGATGAGTTTTCTCTCCCCCAAGCTGGGCCAATGTTTTAACCCCAGACAGATAAAAAATCTAAAGCGAGGTTAACAGGCCCGGCAGAATATCAGCATCCCGCTTCACCTGCCAACGAGGTGAAAAAACGGGGTGTTCTTGATAACAATATCTACACATATTCTCTCCCCTTCTTCGCTGGGTTTGCCCTCTCTTCTCAAGCCCAGCTCGCAATCATCCGCGGCGTATCAGTGCCGCGATAACGAATTAAACTACTCATTCTCTCTCCCCTTCTTCGCTGGGTTTGGAAAAACTCTCTTCACAAACCCAGCTCGCAATCATACGCGGCGCATTATTGCCGCGATAACAGCAGAAAAAACATTCATCATCTCTCCCCTTCTTCGTCGCTGGGTTTGACCTCTCTTCACAAACCCAGCCAGCAATCATACGCGGCGTATCGGTGCCGCGATAACGAATTAAACTACTCATTCTCTCTCCCCTTCTTCGCTGGGTTTTGATCGAAAACCCAGCGGAATATAAACGCAGACCTCTGGTTTGTGATAAAAATAAATGGCAGTGGAGGCGGAATGCTTGTTCTCTCCCTTTTCTTCGCTGGGTTTGGACTTGTTTGACAAAAACTTGGCAAACCCAGCACGATTACAATGCATAACCCCGACGGTCGGGATTGTGCTTAATGTTCCGGAGCCGAAGGCCTGCGCTGGTATCGGCCGAACAGATGCAGGTAAGATTAAACCGGTTTCAGTATTGACGGTGATTTGACAACCCTGAAGGATTGCTGGAACACGAATCCGGGCCTGGGCTGCGCGCCAGGCGACTAAAAACTACGCAGCAGTTTTAATGATGTCTTTGCGACACGCATTAATAGACATAGAGAACGCCTCCAAAGATGCTTGTGCGCATCGTGTTAAGAGGCAATTGAACAAGTGAAAGGAGAAGTAAATGATGAAAAAGTTGTTAGTTTTCATGATGGTTCTTGGAATGGCGTCGATGGCCAGCGCAGGGATCCAGATTTCGGTCAATGGCGATAAAGAGCCCGTTGATTCGGAAATCACAATAGCGCCGAGTGACCACCTTGTGCTGGA
>CAZHVR010000088.1:0-6649 GCA_964536225.1 uncultured Pirellulales bacterium | reverse complement strand
GCGACGGGAGGGACGATGGCTGCGGCCTGCAAGTTAATCGAGAAAATAGGCGGCCAGATTGCAGGCATAGTGTTCCTTATCGAATTGAAAGACCTTCACGGAATCGATAAACTCACCGGTTATAAAGCCAAATCCATAATAAGCTACTAACTCGTATGTCAGAATTAACAGTCAAAGTGCCTGCCGCGAAGGTTGGCGAATACAAGATAGAAATCGGGACGGGGATTCTCGATTCGGTCCGGTTCAAGGTGGAGGCGCAGTTTGGCGGGGCGGGCAAGTTCGTTGTCACGGACGCCAACGTTGCCGGGTCGGAGCATTTAGACAAGCTGCTGAAAGGCGGGGACATTCCCAGTTATGTTATAAAGCCGGCGGGCGAGTCGTCTAAGAATATGGGGACGCTCGTTTCGATTCTGGAAGCGATGGAGAAGGCATATTTGGGCAGGGACACGGTTATTTTGGCGCTGGGCGGTGGAGTGGTCGGCGACATAGCTGGACTTGCAGCGGCGGTTTTCAAAAGAGGCGTGAGGGTGGTGCAGATACCGACGACGACGCTGGCGCAGGCGGATTCGGCAATAGGGGGCAAGACGGGCGTCGATTCGACGATGAGCAAGAACGCGTACGGGGCGTTCTGGCATCCATCGGCGGTTTACATAGACGTTGCGACTTTGAAAACCCTGGACGACAGGCATTACAGGGCTGGATTAGTCGAATCGGTGAAGCACGCACTGATTGCAGATGAGCAGTACTTCGAGTTTCTCGAAAAGAACCTCGATGCGATTCTGCAGCGAAAGCCGGACGTGCTGGAAAAAGTTGCGTATTACAATTGTAAAATCAAGGCAGGTGTCGTCGAAGCCGACCCGATGGAGAAGAACCAGCGCAGGATGCTTAACTACGGACACACAATCGGGCACGCGGTGGAGTCGGCCAGCAGTTTCGAGCTGCTTCACGGAGAGGCCGTAGGTATAGGGATTATTGCGGCGGGGCTGATTGAAATAGAGACGGGATTAGGCGATGGCAGACGGCTGGAAAGGGTTCGCAAGGCACTGGAGACGCTGGGCGTTCCCACGGCGATACCGAAAAGCATAAGCAGGGGGGCGCTGATTGATGCGGTAAGGCGCGACAAAAAAGCGATAAATAAGTGGCCAAGATTCGTTTTAATTGATAGAATAGGCAGCGTCCATCGCCAGGAGGGCCAGTGGGCAATTGAGGTGGGGCAGGACGTCGTGGAAAAGATATTAGAGAAACTGTAATTAAAGCAGAGGGTCAACGTGTACAGAGAAAAGATAAAGGTTTTGGACTGCACGATACGGGACGGCGGATTGATTAATAATCACAGGTTCACCGATGAATTTGTACGAGAGGTGTACAGGGCGCTGTCGGCCAGCGGGATAGATTATATGGAGATGGGGTACCGCAGCAGCAGGGAGCTTTGTCCGCCGGCAGATTTCGGGAGCTGGAAGTACTGTGATGATGAGAAGATAAAGCAAATAACGGACGGCATTGAGTCGGACCTGAAGTTAAGCATTATGGTGGATGCACATCGTGTGAAGGAGCAGCAATTCGCGCCCGTTGACGAAAGCCCCATCGATATGGTCCGCGTGGCGACATACGTGAAGGATATGGACAAGGCAATCGAGATGGCCAGGAAGTGTCACGACCTCGGATACGAGACCACTGTGAATATTATGGCTATTTCGAAGGAGATTGAACCGGACCTTGTCGAAGCACTCGACCAGCTTGCCAAGTGTCCCGTGGATGTTGTGTATGTGGTGGACAGCTTCGGTGCTTTATATTGCGAGCAGATTGAATATCTTGTCAATCTGTACAGGCAGCATTTGCCTGAGGGCGTTGAAATCGGCGTTCACTGTCATAACAATCAGCAGCTTGCCTTCAGCAATACCATCGAGGGTATAATTCACAACGCGAATTACTTAGACGGCTCGCTGTACGGGATAGGGCGTGGGCCCGGCAATTGTCCGCTTGAGCTGCTTGTGGGTTTTCTGAAGAATCCCAAGTTCAAGCTAAGCCCAATCCTTAAGGTTATCGAGGAACAGATGCTGCCTATGCAAAAGGACATCGAGTGGGGCTATATCATACCATATATGATTACGGGGATACTGAATGAACACCCGCGTGCTGGTATAGCGATGCGCAAGACCAAGGACAAAGACAAATATGCGGAGTTTTATGAGATGACCCGTGACGCTGAAGTATAGGCGATTTGGTATTTGGAGTATGATAAGGGCTCGTGTGACAAGCGCGAGTCCTTTTTCTTTCAAATGGATGGTTTTTTAACAGCTACGGCGAGGCGGTCGAGATTGTTATAATCCTTTTCAATGGTTATGGTTTCGAAGCGGTCTGTATCCTGAAGTAGGTTGTGCACGACGGGGCCCTGGTCGTTGGCGATTTCCAGCATCAGTACGGCGGCGGGTTTTAGGAACTGGGGGCTTTCAGTAATAATCCTTTTGATTGTGTCGAGGCCGTCAGGGCCTGCGGCCAGGGCGATGGCCGGCTCGAAATCACGAACGTTTTTGGCAAGCTTTTCAAATTCCGGGTCACTGACGTAAGGGGGGTTGCAGGCAATCAGGTCGAATTTTGCGGGGCCGAGGCCCGGAATGACAGGTTCGAATAAATCGCCCTTTAATAGTTTGAGGCGATTTTGTAATCCGTATCTGGTTGTGTTTCGTTCTGCGACTTCGAGAGCAGAATCGGAAATATCGGTTGCGACAATCCGGCAATTAGCGAAATTTCTCGCGATGGCGACAGCGATACAGCCGCAGCCGGTGCAGAGGTCGCAAATTAATTGCTCGTCATTACGTTTTCGCAAGAATTCAATTGCCCGCTCGACGAGCAGCTCTGTTTCGGGGCGAGGGATGAGGCAATCCTTTGTGATTTCAAATTCGAGCGAGTAGAAATCTTTTCTGCCCGTCAGGTATGCGATCGGCTCGTGTTCGGCGGCGCGCTTGATAAGTCCGCGAAGCTCGGTGAGCTTGTCCTGCCCCACGATTTTACTGAATTGCGTGTAAAGCTCAATGCGTGTCAGGCCCAGCACGTGCGAGAGTAAAAGCTCGCCGCTTAGTCGTGGCGCATCAATACCTTTATATTTGAGATATTCGGCGACCCAGTTGAGCAGTTTTTGTATTGTCCAGGTATCCATAATCGGGGCCTGCCGCGTGCCGGCGACCTAAATATAAACCTTGTCCATCATTCTGGGGAAGGCGATACACTGGCGGATGTGGGGTTCGCCGGTGAGCCAGGCGATGGTCCGCTCGACGCCGAGGCCGAACCCGCCGTGAGGGACCGAGCCGAATTTCCGCAGGTCGAGATACCATTGGTAGTTTGCGGGTTTGAGCCCTTTTTCTTCGATTCGTTTTAAGAGCGTATCGTAATCATCTTCTCTTACCGAGCCGCCGATGATTTCGCCGAAGCCGTTGGGGGCGAGCATGTCGAAATTCAGGACGACCTTGTAATTAGCTCTGTCGGTCTTCATATAAAAGGCCTTGGCCTGTTTGGGATAGTGGGTAACAAAAACAGGTTTGTCGTGCATTTGTGAGATTATAGTTTCGTCTGAGCCGCCCAAGTCCTTGCCCCAATTGAAATCAGCGGCGAGTTTTGCGTGTTTGGGATTATTTTCGATTTTTGTGTTCAATTCTTCGATTCGGCTGTGCAGGTCAATCAATTCGGCCGCGTTTTTGTCACGTTTCCACTGCTTGATTTGGCCTGTTTGCTTTGCTTCGAGGTCGGCGATTCGTTTTTCGATAGTTTCTTTTTGCTGATTCAGTTGTGCGAGCTGTTGGGTCATAAATTCAGCGGTTTTTTCGCCGGTGAGGATTTCTACGGCCTGAGTGTAAGTCAGCCGATAGAAGGGGGGCTTGATGTTTTCGAGAGCGGCGATGTCGGCGCCGAGAGTTTCGAGCTCTTGTTTGTTATCCTGCAGGACACGAGAGACGATATAGGAAACGAAATTCTCGGCTAACCGGAGCAGCCCGTCCAAATCGATAAACGCAACTTCCGGCTCGACCATCCAGAATTCGGTGAGGTGCCTGCGGGTCTTGCTTTTTTCAGCCCTGAACGTGGGGCCAAAGCAATACACCCTGCCGAAGCTTGCGGCGGCGCATTCGAGATGCAGTTGGCCGGTCTGCGTCAGGTAAAGCGGCTCACCGAAGTAATCGACCTTGAAGAGGGACTGCTCTTCTTCGCCTGCCGCGGCCATAAGTATGGGCGTATCGACTAAAGTGAAGCCGTTGTCGTTGAAGAACCGTCTTATCGCATCGATGAGGGTGTGCCTGATTTTGCCTATGCACCACTGTCTGGAACTGCGTAAATGCAGGTGTCGTTGCTTCAGGAGGAAATCGATGCCGTGCTCTTTTGGGGTAATGGGGTAATCAGTAGTAGGGTGAATTATTTCGGCGCTTGTTACCGCTAATTCGTAACCGCCTACGCTTCTCGGCTCTGCTCGGACGAGGCCGGTTACTGTAAGGGATGATTCTTGGCCCAAGTGTTCGAGTTTTACAAAAAGGTCATCGGGTATTTTGCCTTTTTCGACGACGCACTGGCACAGGCCTGAGCCGTCGCGGAGGATGATAAACTGCACCTTGCCGCTCGAGCGTGCCTGGTAAATCCAGCCGGCTAAGGTCACCTGCTGACCGGCAAAATCCTTCAAGTTTGTTACAATTGTTCTGTTATCGCTCATTATCGTTTCCTTGCTCAAATAAATCAGGATGACTTGTCATACCTGCGAAAGCAGGTATCCAGCAGTTTATATGCTTTTCTGGATTCCCGCTTCCGCGGGAATGACAAACTAATTGGTCTTATCAGGGCATAAAATATACAATGCGGGAAGCAGTTCGCAAAGGAGTTATTTTTAAGCTTCGATTGACAAATATTGCGAAAGCGGGTATATATGAGTATATGAAAATCAAACCTGTTTTTCTTTTTGGCTTGTTACTCATGGCCGGTTGCTCAACATCGTCGATTTACGGCGTTGAGACGATTTCACCGGCTGACCCGCGATTCCGCTATGAGGGGCGGTTCGATTTTAATGATGTAAATTCGCCGGTTGTGATCTGGGAAGGCAGCCGGATAAGCATCGATTTCGAGGGTAATACACTCAAGCTGCTTTTTGACGGCTCGACTTGGCAATGCTATTTTAATGCGGATATTGACGGTAAAACCACGATAGTCGATGTAAATGCAGGGACGCCGATGAAGGGCGCAACATTTACAGACCTTGGTGCGGGGCGTCATCATTTGATGCTCTACAAGCGCAGCGAGGCGAGTGCGGGCACAGTGTGTTTCAAGGGTATTCAGATTGACGATGGCGCAAGGGTGTGGAAGTCGGCGCCGGTTGCCTATAAGCTGAGGATGGAATTTATCGGCGATTCGAAGACGGCAGGGGCGTGCAATGAAGACGGGGACGTTGACCAGTGGGACAACAGGCGGACACATAATGCGGCGCTTAGCTATGCTGAGCTGACCGCCGAGGCGTTCAAAGCCGAATGCCGCAATATATCCGTAAGCGGGATGGGGATTATTACCGGCTACGTCGATGTGAATGTGGGCGAGATGTGGAATAAACTTTACCCTAAGGCATCATCGGCTGTAACCGACCTCGACGCGTGGGTTCCGGATGTGGTTTTTGTGAATCTTGGCGCTAATGACGAATCATTTACGAGGACACACGACCAGCCGTTTCCGGCGGATTTTACCGACAGGTATGTTTCTCTTGTGCGGGCAATACGGGCGGCGTATCCGAAGGCCCATATTGTTCTGCTGCAGGGGGGTATGTATGGCGGCATGCACAGCGAGCCGCTTCTCAATGCGTGGAAGGCAGCAGTTAAGCAGCTCGAATCGGGCGACAAAAACATAAGCCATTATATTTTCAAATATCAGGCGAAAAATCACCCGCGAGTTGCCGAACACCGCATATTGGCTGACGAGTTAATCATCTGGCTAAAAGAGCAGGATTTTATGAAGCCGTGCCTGTAGCCGATTTCCCCTGATATGGCCGCACGGATGTATCGGTATATTCTCAAAGGTCGAGTTTTTCGCGCAAGTGGTTCTTTAACTGGTCCGTAGCGAGGCGGATTTGCTCCATTGAGTCGCGTTCACGAACGGTTACGGTCTGGTCCTGAAGGGTCTGGCCGTCAACGGTGATGCAGAAGGGGGTTCCGGCCTCATCCTGCCGGCGGTAGCGCCTGCCTACAGCGCCTTTCTCATCGTAAAAGCAGGTGAAGTGTTTTTTCAAATCGTCGTAAATTTTGCGTGCGATTTCCGGCATACCGTCTTTTCTTACCAGCGGGAAAACGGCCGCCTTGGTCGGTGCAAGCTCGGCTGAGAAGCGCAGGAGGTTTCGCTGCTCGCCGCGAACCTTCTCTTCATCATACGCGTCAACGAGAAAAGCCAGCGTGGACCTGTCCATTCCGGCGCTTGGCTCAATCACGTAAGGAATGTACCGCGTCTTCTTTTCATCGTCGAAATATGACAGCGGGCCTTTGAGGAAATCATCGGCCTCTTCTTTGAGATTTATTTTTGACATATCACCTTTGGTTTCGTACCAGGCGTTCAGTGTCCTCATACCGCGCTGGTGCTGGCGAAGGTCGTAATCGGTGCGGTTGGCGATGCCTTCCAGCTCCTGCCAGTCGCCTGA
>CAZHVR010000087.1:0-7275 GCA_964536225.1 uncultured Pirellulales bacterium | reverse complement strand
ATATCTTCGCCTCGTTCCTTTGTATTTTAATTGTTGATTCATCAATCAGAATTTCAAGAATCGCATTTGCCTGATGCATCGCCGCGACGCCTACCCTTGCGGCAGTAAGAATCTTACAGGTATCGACGCCGCTTCTACCATCGCCGATGAGAACAAGGCGCGGTGAAACGCGACGGGTCAGTATCTCGTTGCTTTTACCGTAGCCGGCTAATCCGCTGACGCTCACAATGGGCCGGGTCATCTTCGATAATACCGTCTCGACAATCATCTGCTTTTCGCCGGCCGTATCAAAGCACTCCGCGATTACATCGGCCTGGGCGAAAATTTCCGGGATATTGCCGGAATCGAGCTTCACCTGGCAACCGATGACCTTGACCGCCGGATTAATTCGCCGAAGGTTTTCAATCATACATTCGACCTTCGGCCTTCCAACCTGGTCGATGAAGTATTGCTGCCTGTTGAGGTTTGATTGCTCCACGTTGTCGAAATCAGCTATTATAAGGCGACCGACACCTGCTCGTGCAAGCGCAATAGCGACGTTGGAACCCAGTCCCCCGAGACCGGCTATACCGACTACCGATTGGCTTAGTTTTTCAGCTATCGAGGCCATAAAACGAAAAGGCACTCCCACAAAAGGAGCGCCTTCCAGAACTTCGCCTCCCTTCGCAGGTCCTAACCTGTTCAGGTTCATAGGGTCACCCCTTTCGTCCGCCAAATTCCCTGCGGACCTGTCGGGATTCTCAGCCCTTGGCCGAAATCCGGCCTTGGCTCCCCTGGCTTACCTTATTTTCAATAGCCAGCAGTATATCAGAAAACATCAACGTCGTCAATTTTAACTAAAGACAGTTTTTTTCGGGCCAAATGATAAAACCCCGGTTTTTCTGGTTAAGTCCGGTGTTTGGTTGCACGAAATTCTATTAGTATAATTTTTTTATAGGGTGTGATAATGATAGCAACCTGCCCACATTGCCAGAGCGGTTTTTATATTACTCCTGAGCTGGCCGGCAAGGTTATCAACTGTTCCAAGTGCAAAAAGCAGGTCAGGGCACCTGACCGGCGAGGAGGTGGTCCACAAGCACCGTCCAGTGACGGTATCCCGACGGCAATAGTAGAAGAGACCCGGGGCGAAATCGAGGAACGGCTGAAAACCGAAACCGAAGCAAGACAGGAGGCCGAAAAAAATCTCAAACAGGCCCTTGAAGAAAAAGCCCGCGCAGAAGAGCAGGCAAAGACCGAAGCTCAGGCAAAAACCGAGCTTGAAGAGAAATTAAAACAGACCGGCAATGGAGCCGGCACTGACACGAACGCACTGGCGGAAATAGAGGCAAAGCTCAAAGATACATCGCGAACCAGAGATGAACTCGAAAAAAAGCTAAAGGACGAAGCAACCGCCAGAACAAAAGCAGAGGCACGTGCCGAAGCAAAAGCTGAGATAGAAAAGCTGCTCAAGGCGGAGCTGGAAGCGAGGACAAAAGCGGAAAGCCAGCTAAAAGCAGAGTTATCGGCAAAGCGAAAAATGCAGGCCCGGCTCGAAGAGGAAACCGAGACGCGGAAAAACGCAGAGAAAACAGCGGCAGCGGCCAAGGCCCGTCTCCAGGAAGCGGATGCCGCGGCGGTTTTCAAGCGGCCCGTCAATCTGTGCAGAGGCCTTAGACGACTGACCTTTCTCCTGTCGCCCGTTGCCGCAATATTTGCCGGTATGGTTGCTTACAATAACGGATATGTGCTCTTAAGCCCATTCGATAGACCCGTCCATTTGCCTTTGTTCGGCGAGCCGGTTTACCTGCCGCTGATGACTCTGGCAATTTCGGCTGCCGGTTTAGCGTCTGTGTGGGCCGTGTATCTGGTGCTGGTTTTTATTATCAAGGGGTTTCGACAGCCGGCACCGCCTGCCGAACCGAAACGACAGCCAACCCATCGGCAGCAGACCGAAGAAATTGCCTATACCGGCGGAAACAGAATGTGGAGGTCGTCTTAAAGCAATTTGACGGACCTCCCACAGCGAATCCAATTCCGAAAAGTCCGAAAAACTCGCTGTGAAAAAGCTGGTAATGATGCTTTTTCAAATAGAGCCGAATTTTGAAAAAAGTGCGGTAATGCAATTACTCAAAAAAGCCGAAATAATATGGTGACAAACGTGCTCGCGCAACGTGAGCGTAAAACGAAAAACCACACAATAATTAGGAGAAAAACATGACTCCGGTAAAGACAGTTTCAAGACCTATGTCAATGGCTAACATAAAGGACAAGGCCAAAAATCTCGGCATTAATCCGGGCAATATGAAAAAGACGGAACTTATTCGTGCCGTTCAGCAGGCCGAGGGCAACGCGCAATGCTACGGCACGACAAACGGGACCTGCCAGTGGACGGAATGCTGCTGGAGAACCGACTGCCTCAAAATCAGGAACTAAGCCGGCTGTCTGAAATTTCGGGAATTGCCTGATATGCAGATTTACAATACGGGGCGCTATGCGCCCCGTTTTTGTTTGTCCCGGCTGTACCCTTTAGAAAAAGGACAGGTCTGCAAATAATGTATTACGAAACGAAGCCGAGGACTAATTTTACCGATTATAAACGCCACATCCCATCGGGGCGGACCTGAAGAATTCCGGCATCGAGGTAGAAACGCAGCATCGCTGTCGTATAGTTTACCAGCGCTTCCGTAGCGGCGTCCTGTGCCCTGTATAAGTCCCTTTGCGAATCGAGAACGTCGCGCGTATTTGCCCGGCCGTACTGCAGAAGGTATTTTGTGTTTTCAAACCGCTGCCCTGCCAGAGAAAGCTGCTCGGACTGAACCTTATATCGCTGAATCGCTTCGTTCAAATCGCGGTAAACCTCGCGGATTTCGACTATTACCGTATCGACCTTTTCCTCATAAAATCGCCGGTTCTGGTTAAGAACTATCATAGCCAGGCCATAAGCGTTTTCTTCGGCGACCTTGTCGAGATGCGGGTCAAATTGCAGACCCGCCAACGACGTGTCCTTGGTGCCGCCCAGTGTAATCGGGTCGCTTACGCCGTTTGACCTCAGTTCAGCGGCAGCGACAACCCTCAGGTCGGGCCTGAGATTGTCCAGAGCAACAAGGACCTTGCGCTCGGCGTCGTTTATCGTGTCGAGGGTATTGGAAAGGTCGAGCCGGCGCGCAAGAGCGGTCTCAATCGCCTCTGTCTCGGAAAACGCGGGCCTGGTCATCGCAACACTGCTCATCACCGAAAGGTCATTGTAATCAAGCTGCACCTTCGTCTCGGTCGGCAGCGCAATAGCCAGCTTGAAATCATCGAGTGCCTGCCCGTAGTTTTTCTCCGCCTGGACGTATGTGTCCCAGGCGATGAGCTTGTCCTGAACCGCCTGGTCAAGCTCGAACTGCGGCAGGCGGCCTCCGGTGGCAAGCTTCTCCGCGTAGCCACAGACGTCAACTAAGGTATCGTAATTATTGCGGGCGTTGCGGGCAGCGTCATAAGATTGCAGAACGAAATAATATTGCGATATCGTCGATACGACGAACTCCTTTCGGAACCGGCTGAAAGTTCGTAACTGATAAAGAAGGTTGCGTTCGGCCTGTGTGAGATTTTCCAGCACGATGTCCGGGTTGCTGCCCCTTAGCAGCGGCTGCTCAATCGAAAGGGTGAGAATGCGGGAAAGACCCGACCGGGCATTGCCCGTTAAAACATCCACCCACGCCGCGGCCACGTTGATGCCGATTGTCGTGCCGGTCTTCAAAAGCTGATTTGCCCCGATGCCGGCGCCGCCTGTAATCGCCTCGTCGGCCCCGTCCTTGACGTAACCGGTGCTTGCCTCGCCGAAAAGCAGCGGCTCGAACTGATGCTTGGCAAGACGAAGGTCGAGCGCCTTTACGTATAAATCTTCTTTCTCCGTCTGATAGCTGCGATTGTGATCGGCTGCGAACTCCACCGCCTTGGCCAAACTCAGTGTTGTCCCCGCCGGCAGCATCCTCGGCGTTGAAATGTCATTCGGACCCGGCTTGGCGCCCTCGATTCTGTAATTGGCCTTTGCTCCGAAATCACCCTGCCATTTGCGGTCTATCATCTGATAGACCTTGTCATCGAGTTTTGTCTTAATATCGGCCGCGTTTTGAGATTTGCAGCCGGTCAATATACCCGCCGCGCAAAGAATAAGGGACACAGGTAAAATAACCGTCGGCTTTTTCAAAAAACGACTAATCATCACCCTTGTCCTCAGCAATTTCCACTCCCTCTGACAAACAAGCCGGTATTCGACCCGGCCGTTAAAGCCCACGTATGCCCACTGTCTCACCCGCAGTGAGCTTCATCCCCTCAGGTATTGCTACGATGAACGGCAGCCCCCACTGCGGAACGTTCGGATTCAACCACAACCGGGACGGCGCCTGTTCGACTATCGGCCCTACGTATGTGACCTTCGACTGGGCGATCTGCGGCTGACTGGTTCTCTTTATAAGCTCGACTTGTTGTCCCACTTTCACTCCATCCATTTGCCCGCCCATCGCGTATGCCATAATCTCAGTCGGCTTGCTCTGAGCAATGACAAGAATCGGCTGGCCCGCAAGGACTACTTCGCCCGTCTTATGCAAAGCCCCTTCACTGGGTCTGCGCAAAGGCGCCTCGTTGGTCCGGGTGGGAATCTGAACCACTACGCCGTCAATCGGCGCCGTCATCACCAGCGCCCTGCGTTGAACACCGAGCTCCTCAATCAGTTTTTCCTGTATGGCTGTCTCTTTTCGTATCGCCTCAAGCGCCGCATCAATGGTCGGATTTTGCGCCGTATGCAGCATAAATTCGTCCTGCCTGCGCCGGGCCTCCTTAAGCTGCCCTTCGGCCTGTGTCAGTTGTAATTCCATTTGTGAAATCTTCTCCGCCAGTGCGTCATACAGCGCCCTGGCCTTGTCCAGCTCATAAGGCGCGATAGTGTTCTTCTCAAGAAGGTCGGTCGCTATTTTTACCTCCGATGCGTAATCTTCGAGGGTTATACGGTCGGCGGCGATTTGGGCCTTAAGACCCAGTATGTCAAGCCGGGCCCTTTCCACGTCCGTCGCGAAGCGTCTCTGCTCTTCGGCTTCATTGAACCGGCGGTCGGAAATATCGGCCAAAATCCGCTCCTGGGTCGGGATTAGCTGCGAACGAAGATGCTCAGCCGTCGCAGATACCGTGGCGATTTGGGCAACGACCATCTCATCGTCAAGCGCGGCCACAACCTGACCTTTCGATACATTTTCGAATAACTGCACGTAAACTGCCTTTAGCCGGCCGTCCGAGGGTGCGCATACCTGGGCAATCTCGCCCTGCGCGATTCCCACCACCTGAAATTGCTGCGAGGAGTGATAAAACAACGCCACCACCAGCGCAATCGCCGCAAGCCATACCAGAAAAGGCAGCACCTGCGGATGCAAACGGCCCAACCTTAAAATGTTCAGGTGGTTTCTGTTCATCGTCATATCTCGAGCAGTTGCTCCTGCATCGTCAGGTTCATATTTTCGATGCCTTCTACGTTCTGCAGCTCAGCTAACATCTGCGGGTTCTTGTCGGTGCTCTTGACCATAAGCTGGTAAGCGTAATCCACCATCGCATTGTTAAGACCGCTGTCCTGCGCTGAAATCAGGATGAAGCTGCCGCAGAAACGTTTAAGAACCCCCTGTATAGGGTGGTCTGAGCCGATGTGCCCCTTGAAGCTGAAACGCAAAAAGGCGTTGTGCGGCTCGTGCATCCCGAAATTGGTCAGATATAAATATATGGCTATCAAGCTCAGAACTATCGTGCCGATTATAGCGGTCAGATACCGCTGCGAGCCGGCTGCCATACCCACCACCAGCGAGCAGAATATGAAGGCCACGTCGCGGGTGTCCTTTATGACGTTACGAAATCTTATCAGCGCAAGCGCCCCCATAAGACCGACCGCCGTGATGATATTATTGCCGATTACCGCCATCACCATCGCGACAACGACCGTTATCATAATCAGCGACTGAACGTAAGAGCGCGAATATGAAAGGCCACTGTGCGTAAAATAATATACCCACGCGATTACCTGTCCGAGAATAAACGCCAGCAACAGCGACAGAAGCACGCTCTGGGGGGCGAATATGCCTCCCGCCGACGATGTCTGCTCGAGGACCTGCCAGAATTTATCAATCCCAGTCGTATTCATATTCGTTAATCGCTCCAAATCTCATTGAGCTTGCGCTCTGAACACAATTGGCATATTTCGAAAATGACTGCTGCCGGAGGTCAAGGCATTTGACCATCCTCGTAAGCCACGCCGGAAATCGCGACGTGAACTTTATTTCGAGAATCACGCCATTCATCGGGTGTCTTTGCCAGCCGGAACCGTTAAGTGTTACGTTTGGCCCGTCGCATATCCTGTAGCAAAGATTACGGTCAAAAGTTACACGGACCCTTGTCTCGCAATTCTCCTCGTATGCCCTGCGAATATATCGTACTAAAACAAGAGGCCGGGCCTTTATAGAACGCATATAGAAAAGAAACTGTTTTAATTGCTCCTGTTCCGTGCTGTAATACTGTTCGGGCAATGCCCCGCCGGACAAAAGCCGCTCAACGTCGCGATGCACCACGCGCTGCCTGTCTTTTATGATTACCGTATTTAGCCGGCGTTTAATTTCGAAAAACTTGGGATACGCCGGGTCGTCGGTATAGCCCCGGATGCGCAGCTTGAAACGGTTCTTTTTTCCGGTCAAGCTCTCCTTGCAAAGCCGCAGGTCCGCCGAATCGAGATACAAGCTGGCAATAGGATAGTTACCACCAGGCTGGAGTTTGCAGTAACGGTCGAGTTCAAGATAGGGCCGGATGAAATTCTCAACCGCCGCCGCCTTCGATTCGCTGATTCGATACTTCAGCTCGAACCGGCAGCGCAGCGTGCCGTCCGCGGCCCTTGCTGCACCGCCAATAGGTGTAATCCGGCTGCGTCGGTTGTGTCCTTTGACTGTGTTTTTAAGTGAATCTCCTCGCATTTCAGACCTTCCGCCGGTAAAAAATGTATCCGCCCTCGTCCATAAAATAACCTGACCCCTGTCTATTGTCCCGTCTGCCTGACCTTAAAGCGGTAGGGACAGCATAGAAATAGCTACAATCTTCTGATTTTACCTATTTTAACATTTTTTCAACACTTAGTCAATCTCTTTCTTTTATGCCTATATCTATATAACTCTTTTAATACAAAGAGCTTAAGTCCAATAATGTCTTTTAAATACCGTCAGGGATTGGCCGCACCTGGTAAAGGCGTTTCGGCGGTCCAGTTGTTCGGGTCGTTGCCGTATTGCGTTA
>CAZHVR010000086.1:0-7575 GCA_964536225.1 uncultured Pirellulales bacterium | reverse complement strand
AACGATAATGGAGCCGCCCTGCCACACGTCCTGTTTGACTGTCGCAACATATAAATAATCCCCCCGTGTTTTTCCCTCCGCCCTTGGCCCGCTCAGGACCGACTGCTGTGCGTATGCCGCGAAAAAAGAATAGTGCGTTCCGTCCGTCAGGTCGTGTGGCTTTAATACGTGACAATTCTCCACCCACGTCCAGGACGACCGCGATTGTGTTTTAGGGTCCGCATCGCCGCAGCATTCACTACTAACATCGATTCCTGCCGCTGCAATATTGACTAAGGCCGGTATGCAAACCAGATACAACAGCCGATTGTTCGACATTCGCCCGCCCACTTTCTTTTTTGCCGGAATTTTCTCGCTGTACGGGCAGATTCTATTTGTCCCGCCGGTCGCTGTCAATCACTACGGCAGGCCGCTGCAAATCAGGGTTCGTGCCGTCTTCCAATTTCGCAGGCGCTGCATAAAACAGTCGGGCTAAGTTATTTTGGCCTGAAAATAAGAATTTTGCCTATTTATCGCGACGCGGCGAAGAGGCAATATAGCAACAGAGAAATCGAAAACTAACAACAATTAAAGTCAAATTCATAGGGAAGGGAACATAAAATGAGAACCATAATTGTGATTGCGGCAGCAGCGGCCGTGTGGGCCGGCACACTTTACGCACAAAACAGCGAACAGTCGCCCCCGACGCCTTCAGCCGAGCAGCCCGAGGTCCTGACAAGGGGGCCGGTCCACGAGGCATTCGCCGAACCCGTCGATTTACAAAACCAGTCGGGCGTCGTTGCACCCAACGGCCCGCCGCCCAACATAGTCGAGACAATCCCCGATGACAAGCCCATGGGTAATCAGTACGTCTGGGTGCCGGGATACTGGGCGTGGGATTCGGACCGCGGGTCCTATATCTGGGTCAGCGGCTGCTGGCGTGCGGCGCCGCCGGACAGGTACTGGATGCCGGGTTACTGGTATCAGACGGCCCAGGGCTGGGAGTGGGTCGCTGGATTCTGGGCGCCCTTGTCCGACGCCGAGCAGCTCCAATATCTTCCCACACCCCCGCCAATCGGTAATGTCGAGGCACCCGGTCCGCCGACTGTAGAGGGCAGCGTCTGGATTCCGCCCTGCTGGTACTGGACCGACAACGGCTATGTATTGCGGCCCGGGTACTGGTTAGAGCCCCAGCAGGGCTGGCTGTGGTCGCCGTCGCATTACATCTGGACGCCCCGCGGCTATCTGTTCGACACCGGCCACTGGGATTATTCGCTCGACCGCCGGGGCGTTTTGTTTACGCCTTATTATATCCCGCGGGCCGTCTATGAAAGGCCGAATTTCTCGCTGTCACTGGGCGTCGCCGTCGATTTGGGGCTGCTCGAGCTCAACCTGTTTACATATCCGCGTTACTGCCATTACTACTTCGGCGATTATTACGACGAGATGTTCGTCAGTATCGGCATCTTTCCACAGTTTTACTGCAACCGCCTGCATACCTGGTACGACCCCATTTATGTTCATAACCGCTGGCGTCACCACGAGACATCGTTAGTATGGGACGCGCACCAGCAGCAATATTACGATGCAAGGCGTGCCGACGGGGCGCTTCGTCCGCCGAGGACCTATAGTGATATGGAAGACCGTATGGCGAAACTGCCCGAGTCGCAGTGGAAGGATTTCCGCATGGTTGAGCCGTTCAGAAGGGTCGTATCCAACGTGAAAGGGCCGATGAAGTTCAAACCCGTAAGGGCAAATGAAAAGCAGTCGCTGCTGAGAAAAGCGACCGGCGTTCGCCAGTTCAGGGAATATCGAAATAATATGGAAACCCCTCCCGTCGAGCAAAGGGGGCTTGGGCTGCACCACGCACAAGGGGTACACAATCCGGCTCCGTCGGCAGAAGAGCACAGGACAGCACCCGCTGCACAGGCGGAGCACGGCAGGACCGAAACGCATCGTGCCGAGAGCCCTGCTTCCTCTGAGCAGCGAGGCGGCTTCGCAAATCGCCAGGCCCGCATCACTGAACCGCAGCGAGTGAACATTCCCTCTCCGACAATCTCTCACAAACAGGGCTTTTTCGAAAAAGGCCCGCCGTCCCGCCCGTCTAACGAGCGAAGGACAGAGGGTTCGAGGGGACACGGCCGAAGGGGTAAATAGACCTGCGCAGTAACAACGAAACTTTAGGCCGGAACTGGTTACCAGTTCTGCGTCAATGTAGCGAAATCGACAAAATCGACGCTGTCGCTGTGATTGGTGTCCATACCTTCGCACCAGTCCGGCGACGAGCAGGATTGCAGCCAGTTGCTCGCAAACGTCGAAAGGATGATAATCTTTTCCAGATTCAAAGCCGCATACGCGTCGACCAGGCCGTAGCCGAAAATATCATCAACACCGTGGTCGCCGAGGTCTTCGGCGGAATCTAAAAGAACATCGGAAACCACGTAAGGCGTTATATTGTAATGTGCGGCGGAGAACATAAGCGCCGCCACGCCTGAAACGTGCGGACAAGACATCGACGTCCCGCTGTTATAGGCATACAAACCCGCATCCACCGAAACCGTGCCCGTGATGCCCGATTCCGCGAGCGCCTCCAGGTCATTGCCGTCGGCTTTTGAAACCGATACAACGACAAGAGGAAAGCCATCCTGGAGTGTGCCGTTGAAATTACCGTCAATATTGTTCGAGATGATAACGCCGACGGCGCCTTTGGACTGCGCGTATGCCACCTTCTCGGCAAACGTGATGTCGCCCCTGCGGATATGGGCAATATTTCCATCCACAGTATCCGGGCAGGTGTCATTCGGCTCGGCGCCCGTGGCAAGGCCGCAATTGCAGATTACTCCGCTGACCGTACCGGGGTACGTGCCCAGCAGCACATTTGCCTGATGGCTGTTGCTGTCCCATAACGCATCGGCACTGTCATAAGAGCCAACTGGAACAGTCGAGTAAACACTCACTCCCGGCGCCGCAAGCGCGATGGTCGGCCCGAAGTTCGAGAAGCTGGCCTTGTTTTTGTTCTGGTCCACCGCCGCGACGGAAATAACCGAAGACAGCGCTGCCGGGTAGGAAAGCGTGTTTACGTCGTCGTTTCCCGCCGCGGCGACCAGCAGCACGCCGGCCGCTAATGCGTTGTCGCAGGCGGTCTCCAAAGCTGCCGAGTATTCATCGCTGCCCAAGCTCATACTGATTACTTTGGCATTGTTATTGACGGCCCATTCGATACCGGATATTACCCAGCTTGTATCACCGACGCCGGCATTACTCAATACCTTTGCAACGAGCAAATCGGCCTGCGGCGCGACCCCGACAACACCGATATCGTTATCGGCTGCGGCGATTGTGCCGGAGGTATGGGTGCCGTGGCCGTGAAAATCCTCCACCGCCTCATCCGTTACGAAACTCACCGAACCGACCACGTTGCCCCTGTCGGGATGATACTGACTTATGCCGGTATCCAGCACGGCGACCTTCACACCCGCGCCTTTTGTCCGAGGCCATACAGCAGGGGCGTGCACCATAGTGATACCGTAAGGAATAACCTGGGGAGAAGACAAAGCAGCAATGCCCGATGACAAATCGGCGCTCGCGTCGATACCTCCCAGTGCGTAAACTTTGTAGTCCGGCTCGATATAGGCAACGTCGGGATTTTTCCGAAGCTGCTCGACCTGGTTAGCATCGAGCCGGGCGGCCACAGCGGGAATAATACTGAAGCTGCGCGACACGGCAAACGTCGAGCTTTTGAGCATACTCTGCTTTTGTGAACGGCCCTTGTAAACAATTATATAATCATCTGCAAGGGCTTTCACGGGCTGGATAGCGAGCGCTAACGCCGTGAAAAACACGCTCAAAAGCAAGATATTCGTGCGTGCTTTCGCCTGTTCTTTATACATTGACATAACCATAAACCCCCACTGCACAACCATACCTCACTATACCATATTTTCAAAACTCATCATAACATTTTATAATATACAGGCCAATCAGGGCTATCGTTCTATCGTAAATGCGCAATTATTATGAAGAAAATGCCGACCGACTTTTTCAACAGGCCTATATTCTCCTGCTTTACAGGCCGTGAAGAGGAAATAGTGCGGCTTTGAGCTTATCGATAGTGGCATTGAGGGCGGGCAGGACAGAGGATTTCTGTTGCGCGGTAACGGGAATGACCCTGTCGCGCAGGCCGCCCTGCCATTCGGTGGTCTGCAGCATCATTCCGCCTACGACGATATTTGATTCGAGGTCGGCGTCCGCGCCGCAGAGAATCGACCACGCAAGCGCCCAGGCACGGACTGTGTTATCGACGTCGTAGCCGCCTCCGCCGGTCATAAGAACGGGCTTTTTGAAAGATAGCAGCTCTTTGATGACCTCGACATAGACATTGTTGGTAATGGCGAGGTTGGCCAGCGGGTCGCCGGCAAGCGCGTCTGCGCCAAGCTCAAAGACAAAAACGTCGGGCTTAAAGGCGCCAATCAAAGGCATTACGACGCTCTTAACCGCGAGAAGATAGGCGTCGTCATAGGTGCCGACCGGCAGAGGGATATTGACGCAGTAGCCCCGGCCGGGACCTTCGCCGATTTCATCCTCGAAGCCGGTGCCCGGGAAAAGCACTCGCGGGTTCTGGTGCAGTGATATTGTCATCACGTCGCTGCGCTCGTAGAAGGCATAGGCAACACCGTCTCCGTGGTGAACGTCAACGTCGAGATATAAAACCTTCTTGCCCTGCTCGGCAAAGACCATACAGGCCAATACGACGTCGTTGATATAGCAGAAACCCGACGCCCGTTCGGGATGGGCGTGATGAAAGCCGCCTGACGGGTTGAACGCCGCACGGACTTTGTTATCGAGGATAAGCCGGGCACCTGTAAGAGAAGCCCCGACAGCCAGGACAGCATAATCATACAACCCGGCGAAGACGGGACAGTCGGTGGTGCCCAGGCCCATACTAAGTGCTTCGTGGTCCCACTTGCCCTTCGAGGCGTTCTGCAGCGCGTGCAGGTAGCGGGCGGAGTGGAATTTTTTGAGAGTGACCCTGTCGGCCGGCTCAGGCGGAACCTCAATCCTGTCGGGCCCGGCCAGCAGGCCCATCGAATTTATGACTGCTCGTGTCTTTTTAGCGCGGGCCGTATTGAAGGGGTGGTCTGCGGGGTAGGAATGTTCTTCGAGTTCGGGCGAATAAATGAATGCTGCTGGCTTTGCGGTCACAATCGCGTCCTGTCAAGTAAGGTCGTAAGATATATTGTAAACTTCGCCGTCGAAGGTGGTGTTCACATTGTATCCGGAGTTGTGAAACACGGCGAGCATCGGTTTGTTGCCCGGCAGGACCTTGGCATAGAAGCGCTTGACGCCCCGCTGCCTGGCAACTTTAGTGATGTAATCGAGCAGGTAGGTGCCCATACCCTTTTGCTGCCATTCGTCGTGAACGATAAACGCGACCTCCGCTGCCAGGGTCTTGGGGTCGAGGAAATACTGGGCGATGGCGACCATATGCTCGTCGCCGGAAGGCCCGGGAACGACGCCGACGATGGCGATGTCCTGCTGGTAGTCGATGTTGGTGAGCTGCTGGACGTCCTTGTGCGGGAAGGTCATTGTGTGGGTCATATACCTCGTCTGGACGGATTTTTCACTAAGGGAGTATAGCATTTCGGAAAGCTCGTGCTCGTCGGTGGGCTTGACGGGCCTGAAGAAAATCTCCGTCCCGTCGCGCAGCGTGTCGTATTTTTCAAGCTCAGCGGGGTATCTTACCTTTGCCCAGTCCAGTTCGATTTGGTCCTCGTAAATGTATCGCTGCGTCTTGGCGGCCTGGATAAGCTGCTTTCTGAATTTCGGATGTGCGATATTAATCAGGTCAAGCACCCTTTCACGGATACTCTTGCCGTGCAAATACGCCACACCATATTCGGTGACGACGTAATGAACATCGCCGCGCGTGGTAACGACGCCCGCTCCTTCGGTCAGGTGCGGCACGATTCTGCTCACCTCGCCTGACCTCGCCGTGGAAGGCATCGCGATTATGGCCTTACCCCCCCTGCTGCGCGCTGCCCCGCGGATGAAATCCACCTGCCCGCCGATGCCACTGTAAAACTGATAGCCCAGCGAATCCGCACACACCTGGCCGGTTAGGTCGATTTCGAGCCCGACGTTGATGGCGACCACCTTTTCGTGCTGGCTGATTAGATAGGGGTCGTTGACATATTCGGTTGGGTAAAACTCGAAGAAGGGATTGTTGTTTATGTAATCGTAAAGGTGCTGCGAGCCCATACAGAAGCTCGCGATGACTTTGCCGTGGTTGACGGTCTTTTTCGCACAGGTAATCGCACCGCATTCGATGAGGTCGATAATCCAGTCGCCGAACATCTCGGTATGAACGCCGAGGTCTTTCTTGTCTTTCAGTGATTCGGCCAGCGCCTGCGGGACCCTGCCTATCCCGCACTCGATTGTCGAGCCGTCATCGACCAGCCGGGCGATGTTTTCGCCGATGCGGTGCAGCGTCTCGTCGGTTTCGAGGACGGGGACGGTGATAATGTCCTCGTCATAAGGGACCAGGCAGTCGATGGAATTGACGTGGAGGAAGGAATCGCCGAAGGTGCGGGGCATACGGGAGTTGACCTGTGCGATGACGTATTTGGCGTTTGCCGCAGCCGACTTGACTATATCGACCGAGACGCCCAACGAGCACAGCCCGTTCACGTCAGGCGGAGTGACCGATATAAGCGCCACGTCCAGCGGTATCCGCCCGCTCTCGAACTCGCCGGGAATCTCCGAAAGGAACATCGGCGTGTAGTCGCCGATGCCTCTGCTCATGGCCCCGCGGACGTTGTCGGCGATGAAAAACGAGTTCATTTTGAACTTCTCGCGGAACTTCTCCTCTGCGTATGGTGCGGCCCCCATAGTAAGCAAATGAACAATGTGGGCGTCGTAGATATGGGCGGAATGTTCGACCAGCGCACCGACCAAGTGCTGCGGCTGCGCGCACGCGGTGCCGATGAAGATATGGTCGCCCGATTTGACAAGCTTCACCGCCGCCGCGGCGGTCATTATCTTCGCCTGGTATTTTTCCTTCCAGTCAAACTCAGCCATAAGTCATTTTCCGCCCCTTTCGCCGCCGGGTTTTTAACCAAAAATCTCACTGATTTTCACGGATTTCCTTTTCAGTGCAATCAGTGGTTCCTTTTCGCCGACGATTATATCTGCCCTCCACCCCTTTTCAATGGCAAAATAGAAAGGCGCAGCGAAACTAAAACTGAAAGATTGACAGCTAAGGACTATGTCATTTATGTTTTGTTAACTTGAGATGGGCCGCCGGCAAAAATCAGATACTTCAACTGTGTATTAATATCCTGCGGTTTTCCGCTTGCGTATCAAATTCTGTGATCTTCACGTACAATAGTTCGATAGCCGCCGTCCTGGCTGTGGTTCCAGTTTTTCGGCGGTTTGACAGCTCTCAGCCGGTCAAGCTGGCCGATGTCTTTGAGACGCTGGTAAATGAGCTGCCAAGCACACTGGCGTTCGGGATTGACCTCGCAGCGATCTTCGCGCGAGCTGCTGCAAGGCCCATTAAGCATACGCTTGGCGCAGCGCGTAATTGGGCAAATGCCG
>CAZHVR010000085.1:0-7704 GCA_964536225.1 uncultured Pirellulales bacterium | reverse complement strand
GAGGAATCGCAGGTGACGATACTGTTTGCAAGCAGCATTCCCACGGCCTTTCCGCCGATGAAGCCCGTTCCTATCAGCCGGTCTTTGATGTCGAGCAGGTTGCCGAGGGAGAAGTGCTTTTTGGCAAGCGACAGGATTCTTTTTTCCCTGCCGATCATTACCCTGCACAGGTGGTCGATTGTCTGCTGTTTGTCTTTCGAGGAGGCGCCGGGAATCTCTTCTAATTCTTTTGCGCGCAGGAAGAGGTGGTCCCAGTAATCCAGAGCTCTTTCAGCCGATTCGAGCCCCTGCTCTGATATGCGTGTGAACAATCGACTGGCATCGACGCTGCTTGTGATAGGCACGAAACGGTCATCCTGCTTCAGGTGCGGCAGGAACATCGTCGGCGAGTAGCGCCTCCAGACCTTCAGCGGGTGGATATAGAACGAGCCCTCCAGATTATAAAGGTCCAGCAGGAGCTGCGTCGTTTCACGAATTCTGGCGATGGTCTTGAAAGAGTGGTTGTTTCGCAGGATGGCAAAATAAGTGAAGGTTTCAAGCTCGAAAAGATACGGGCAGGTAATCATAAAAAAGTTGCCAATCATCAGGTCGGTTGCCCAGGAGCTCAGCAGGTCCGACAGGCAGTCAAAGACGTAGTATGCGCCGATGCCCTGTTCGGAAATTATCTTGTGGACCTGGGTGGAAAAGGATTCAAAGCCGGCATCGGCGTCGAGATTGAATATTTGAATACCGGGCGACTCTTCGAGCAGGGGCTTGTGGTCCGCGAACCGCATATATATTACCTTGCGGTCCTGCGAGACGGCCGTTGTTACAAATGGATTAACGAACGCGGCGAAGTCGTCGATACTGTCAACCTGCCAGACGACGTTATCGCCTTTGCGAAGGTAATTTACTACCGCGTCGAGGCCCGGCAGCCCTGTGCTCACTTGTTCAGCCATATCTCAAACCTCCCGGCTATTCGGCTGGTTGCTTTTCGTCGGGTATCTGCTAAAATAAGCAAAACTTATAGAAACGTTAAGCAATAAGCTTCTTAGTATCGTCAGGGTTAATATTAGCCGTTTGGCGAATTAACGCAAGGTTGTTTGATTAATACGGTTCATCAAGGGGACTTATAATGCATTTAGAAACTCTTAAGATATACTGCGATTTGGCGGACCTTCGCAGCTTTTCAAAGACGGCGGGAAAGCACCTTGTCAGTCAGTCGGCTGTTTCTCAGCAGGTCGCACAGTTGGAGATGGAGCATAAATGCCAATTGCTCAACAGGGCCAAAAGGCCGCTTGAGTTGACGCCGGCAGGAGAGATTTTTTACAGGGCCGCAAGGGACATTGTTGACCGGTTCGAGCTGCTCAAAAGCGAGCTGAACTCAATAAAGCAAAAGGTGCAGGCCAGAATCAACGTAGGGGCGATTTTCAGTATCGGTATGTACACCTTAGCTGAATATCTCAAAAAATTTATGGTCAAAAAGCCCAGCGTCAACGTGCACGTCGAGTATTTCGATGCCGAAAAGATTTACGGGCTTGTCGTATCGGGCGAGCTTGATATCGGGCTTGTCGCCGTGCCGAAGATGGACAAACGCCTCGATGTTTACGAATTCGAGGATGAGCCGCTGGTTTTGGCGTGCAGCCCCAGGCATCCGCTGGCAGACAAATCGCAGATAGATATTCATCAGCTCCAGTTCGAGCGATTCATCGGTTTCGAGCAGGGCGTTCCCACCCGAAACTGGATAGACGGGATTTTTCACCGATATAATGTGGCGATAAGGCCGGTGATGGAATTCGACAACGTCGAGACGGTCAAAAGGGCCGTCGAGATAAATTCAGGCGTCAGCATTCTGCCCCGTCCCGTGATACTGCAGGAGGTTAAGGCCGGCTCGATAAAGGCCGTTGAGTTTTCGAATGAAAGATTTGTTCGCCCCACGGGCATTATCGTTCGTAAAAACAAGGCGCTCAGCACCGATGCGCGATACCTTATAGACCTGCTGAGGAAGAAAACGTGATTCTCGATGCGCGATGCTCGATTCTCGATATAAAGATATGCGAATCAAGGCGGTAATTTTTGACTTGGACGGTACGATAACCGAGCCGTATTTCGATTTTGACGCGATTCGGCGGGAAATGGGCGTGCCGGCCGACGCCGGGCCTATTTTAGAATTGATGGAAAAAATGACGCCGCCGCAGCGGGAGAGGACGGAGAAAATTTTGGAGTATCACGAGCAAAAAGCGGTCGCCGAATCGAAGCTCAACCCCGGTGCGAAAGAGACCCTCGACGCGCTGCGGCAAAAAGGCATTCGTATAGGGATACTGACCCGAAACAAAAAAAGCAACGTTCAGGCGATTGCCGACAAATTCGGCCTGAGGTTCGACGCGGTCGTCGGCCGTGAGCAGGGTCCCGTCAAGCCCGATGCCTTCGGGGTGCAATATCTTTGCGAACAATTCGCCGTTACACTGCAGGAAACGCTTGTTGTCGGGGATTACCTTTTCGATTTGCTTTGCGCCAGGGCCGCAGGCGCAAAGGCAGTGCTTTTAGGCAACCATAAAAGGGCCGACGAATTCGCCAAGCACGCCGATTTTGTTATTGAAAATGTCGCTGAGATACTGAAGATTATCAAAAACGAGCAAAAGATTCGGGAGAGCTGATGCGTAATAAAATATTGATAATTGTTGCCGTGATGGGGGTCATCGGCGTTTGCAGTTTTTCGTCCTGTTCTGCCACTCCGGCCGCTGGTTCTAAAGACGACGCCAATTCGGTGTCGGTTGTTCTCGATGAGATGAGGCAGGAGGCAAGCCGGCTGCAGTCATATCAGTGCAAAGTCGAATACCTTTTCAGCCAGCCGCTGCTCGAATCAAAGACCCTGCGCACTGGTATGTTGTACTACGCTCGATTCGGCGATGGCTCAAAGCTGCGGATAAATTTCGACACCCTTTCACAGGACGACGGCCCGCAGCAGGATTATAAGGAATGCTATATTTTCGACGGCCAGTGGCTGACCCATATCGATTATCAGATTAAACAGGTGCAGAAGAGGCAGTTGGCTGAGGCCAATGAGCCGATAGACGCCTTTGAATTAGCGAAAAGAAACTTTCCCATCATCGGCTTTAGTAAAACGGAAGATTTGAAAAAGGAATTTGAGATTAGCCAAGTTGGCGAGCCGAATGGGTTAATAAACCTTCGGTTGAAGGTAAAGCCGGATTCGCAATACAAGGACGATTACAAGTCCGTTGAGATTTGGATTGATAAAAAATTGATGCTGCCCTCTAAATTGACCGCGGTTTCAACAGAGGACGATATTTACGAGATAAGTTTTATCGAGCCAAAGGTCAACAAGCCGATTGCTGAAAAGGTCTTTAATGTTACAATTCCTCCCGGCTTCGGCAAGCCGGAAATAATACCTTTGAGCAAAGGACAAAATGGTAAATAGCAGTGTTTTGCCAAGTAAATAGGAATGTTATAGAAAAACGCAGAGCAATGTCATTCCGGCCTTGAGCCGGAATCCAGGGAGCTTAAGCTGGATTCCCGCTTTCGCGGGAATGACAAAAGTGGAATAAATATGGAAAGGGGAAATAAATGGCCAAGGGGATAGTGATTTATTATTCGAGAAGCGGCAATACCCAAAATATGGCGGAAATGATAGCAAAGGCGATGACAGAAGGCGGAGTGGCTGCCGACTGCAAGAGTGTCGATAAGGTCGGGGTCGATGACCTGCTGGCTTACGACGCGATAGTAGTGGGTTCGCCGACGTATTACGGCTCAATGGCGGCGCAGATAAAGCAGCTTTTCGACGATTCGGTGGTCAAGCACGGCCAGTTGGACGGCAAGGTCGGGGCGGCCTTTACCAGCTCCGCAAACGTCGGCGGCGGCAACGAAACCACCGTTTTGAGCATATTACAGGCGATGGTTATCAGCGGTATGGTTATCCAAGGCGACCCGCAGGGTGACCACTACGGCCCGGTGTCAATCGGCAGACCCGACCAGAGAGTCGAGAAGCTTTGTGCCCGCTGGGGCAGAAGAATTGCCGAGTTGACCAAAAAACTGGGTCATTAGCCGGCTGCCGGCTGGTGCGTTTTTTTGAAAAAAACGCCGATTTTTCTTTGACAAGACGCAATTGCATAGTTAAGTTTTTCTGTGAAAGCTGCGTAATCAGTAGTTTCGGAACCAGAAAACGTAGGACTATTAACCGCCTAACTGGAGGACTATCGAGATGCAAGAGTACGAAAATTTGAAGGTGCTGGTAGCAGAAATCGAGCAGGACTTGAACAAGGCCGAGGGGGGAAACAAGGCCGCAGGAACACGGGTTCGCAAGCAGATGCAGGCAATCAAGCAGGCGGCCCAGGAAGTCCGCAATAAAATATTGGAAATCAGGTCCACCCAGTAAGCATAATGTGTATTGCGTCATGTGACTTGCGTGATGAGTCAGGCGATAGAATTACGCAATACTAAAATATGGACGACGCACGACGGACCGATGCGAGCCAGCGGTTCGTTATGATGTGTTTTTCAAAACGCAGAGGAAGCGAATGCCGCCGGCGTTATTATTCGATTTATCGCAGATAGACCTGTCAGGCCCGCCCGTTTTCGACAGGGAGGCAGTCAGCAAAGTCAATCCCCAGCAATACGAGATGCAGCAATTAGACGGCATCCAGTGGTTCGACAAGGAAAATATGCTTGTTCTGGGCTACAAGGACGTGACCGACAGGGAATTCTGGGTGCGGGGGCACATACCGGGCAGGCCGCTTATGCCGGGGGTGATTATGATAGAGTCGGCTGCCCAGTTGCTGAGCTTCTTCGTCAAGAAGGTTTTGGGTCTGGATGCATTCATCGGCTTTGCGAGCATCGATTCTGCCAAATTCCGCTCGACCGTGGTACTGGGCGAGCGCCTGCTGCTTTTGGGCAAAATCACGAGGTTCCGTCAGGGCAGAAAATACGACGCCTATATCCAGGGGCTCGTAAACGGCAAAATGGTCTTCGAAACCGAAATCTCCGGAATGGCTGTTTAGACCACGCCTGCTTAACGTTGTAAAATACGCCCTGACTCCGGAATCCCGTCTGCAAAAATATTAAAAAATCCTTTGATTCAATTTGAACCTTTTATATACTATGTGAGTAATCAATCACATAGTAATATACTTGGAGAATAGTTATGTTGGATGCAAAAAGACGTTTGCTGTTTGGAAAACAGGCCGAAATAGCTCAGGCGATGGCCCACCCCCTGCGTATTGCAGTCATCGATTTTCTCAAAGACGGCCCGCAGTGCGTCTGTGATATTGCCGAGCACATCAATGCCGAGCGTTCTAACGTTTCCCGGCATCTGTCCGTGATGGTCAATGCCGGATTACTCGAATGTCACAAGAAAGGTCTTAAGGTTATTTACAAGCTCAAATGCCCCTGCATTCTCGATTTCTTCGCCTGCATATCGGGGGTCCTAAGGGAACAGGCGAAACAAAATAATCGTCTGCTCAAGGTCCTTGAGTAGGAGGTATTGCTTTGGATTTCAAAAGCGAATGGAAAAAGCTGGCGCTAATCGTAGCGGTTTTTCTCGGCTGTTTTTATCTGCCCGTGGGAATCAAACGTTTTGACAACGCCGTAATGGAATCATTGTATCTTGTCAAATGGTATGCACAGGAGCATGTCCTGCTTTGTCTTATACCGGCTTTTTTCATAGCGGGGGCAATTTCCGTATTTGTCAGTCAGGCCTCGGTTATGAAATATCTGGGAGCCAGGGCCAACAAGGTCCTGGCTTATGGGGTCGCTTCTGTTTCAGGTGCGATATTGGCCGTATGTTCCTGCACGATTCTGCCTTTATTTGCGGGGATTTACCGAATGGGTGCAGGGTTAGGCCCCGCAACGGCGTTTCTGTATTCGGGGCCTGCGATAAACGTGCTGGCGATTATCCTGACAGCGCGAATTCTCGGCTTTGAATTAGGCGTTGCCCGCGCGGTCGGGGCGATTGTTTTCAGTGTTGTCATCGGCCTGATTATGCACTTTATTTATCGCAGGGAGGAAATCGAAAAAGCCAATGGCCAGATGGCTGTGCCTGAACCGCAGGTTAGCCGTTCTCTGTGGCAAAACGTCATTTATTTTGCTGCTATGGTCGGCATTTTGGTTTTCGCCAACTGGGCGAAGCCGGCCGATGGCGAAGGGGGGATATGGGCCCTAATCCATTCTGCCAAATGGTTTATTACCGCCGGATTTGCCGTTGTGCTGATTGTCGCTTTGGTAACGTGGTTTAAGAAAGATGAGCTTGGCGAATGGACGCACGCGACCTGGGGATTTGCCAAACTGATTCTTCCGCTGTTGTTTTTGGGTGTTCTTATAGCGGGATTTCTGCTTGGTCGGCCGGGACACGAAGGCATTATTCCGTCCGGCTGGATTGAAAGGGCCGTTGGCGGTAATTCCCTGCGTTCTAATCTTCTGGCCTCGGTGGCGGGGGCTTTTATGTATTTTGCCACGCTGACCGAAGTCCCGATTTTGCAGGGACTAATCGGTGCAGGAATGGGCAGGGGGCCCGCTCTGGCGTTGCTTCTGGCCGGGCCGGCGTTATCGCTGCCGAATATGCTCGTGATTCGTTCAATTATGGGCACGCAAAAAACTGTCGTGTTCGTTACGCTTGTAATTGTGATGGCGACGATTTCAGGAATGATTTTCGGGGTAATGGCATGAATTCTCAACCGGCACAAAAAGGGCTCAGTGTTTTTGAAAAATACCTCACGCTGTGGGTTTTGCTGTGTATCGGTGCAGGTATAGTTCTCGGCAAAGTCGCTCCCGGCTTTGCGAAATATCTCGATGGTCTGGCGATATACGTCAATCGCGCGCCGGTCGTCTCGATACCCATCGCTGTCTGCCTGTTCTTTATGATGTATCCGATTATGGTGAAAATTGATTTCACCGAGGTCCTCAAGGCGGGCAAAAACATAAAACCCGTCGGCCTGACATTGTTTATCAACTGGGCGATAAAACCATTCACGATGTATGCGATTGCATTGTTCTTTTTAGGCACCCTGTTTTATACATTCATCGGCCCCGATGCGATTGACCTCGTCAAAATGCCTTTCGGTCTTGACCTGCCTGTCGGCGCCACGTACGGCGTAGGTAAAGTAATTCTTTCAAACGGCGTCAAGATGCTCGAGGTGCCTTTGTGGCGCAGTTACTTAGCCGGCTGTATCCTGCTCGGTATTGCTCCTTGCACCGCGATGGTCCTTGTCTGGAGTTATCTTGCGAAGGGTAACGACGGCCACACGCTGGTTATGGTCGCGATTAACTCGCTCACAATGCTTTTCCTCTACGGCCCTCTCGGCGGATTCCTTCTCGGCGTAGGCCGGCTGCCAGTTCCCTGGCAGGCATTGCTGCTGTCTATATCTATTTACGTTGCTCTGCCGCTTCTCGCGGGATTTATATCACGAAAATGGATTATCGCTCACAAGGGCATTGATTGGTTCGAGCAAAAGTTTCTTCATATTCTCACGCCCGTTACCATAATCGCGCTGCTTATTACGCTGGTATTATTGTTCTCCTTCAAAGGTGAAACCATTCTTTCGAACCCGTTGACTATTCTCTGGATTGCAATACCACTGTTCATTCAGACCTGCCTGATTTTTACACTTGGATATATTCTGGCTAAGCTGCTTAAATTGAACTACGCGGATGCGGCGCCCTCGGCTATGATTGGCGCATCTAATCATTTCGAGGTCGCAATCGCCACCGCGACGA
>CAZHVR010000084.1:0-8295 GCA_964536225.1 uncultured Pirellulales bacterium | reverse complement strand
TAACAAGTTTCATAACCAGTTGTCCTTGTTCGACTTATAACGGGACAGTAGTGATCAATAATAAATCATAAGTTTATTTAGTCATTCCTGCGAAACCCATAAACGCAAGCGCGAGAAGGCCTGCGGTTATGAGGGTTATGGGTGCGCCTTTAAGGGCTTCCGGCACGTCGGCGAGGTCGAGGTCTTCGCGGATGCCTGCCATTATGCATATCGCTATCGTAAAGCCGATACCTGCACCGAAACTTACTACGACGGCCTCGAGAACGTTGTCTATACCCCATATATTGAGAAACAGACACAGGCCCAGAATCGCGCAGTTGGTCGTGATTAAGGGCAGAAAGATTCCGAAGGTGTCGTAAAGTGCGGGGAAGAACTTTCGCAGATACATTTCCACAAGCTGGACCGCCCCGGCGATTACGAGGATGTAACTAATGTAACGCAGGACTTCGAGATGCCTGGGCACGAGGACATAGTGGTCGATAAGAAATGTCAGCGTGCCCGACAGGGTTATGACAAAGGTAACGGCAAGACCCATCCCGAACGCCATATCGATTCTGCCGGAGACGCCAAGATAGGGGCAGATGCCGAGGAACTTGGTCAGGACCAGGTTATTTATCAGCACGACTGATATGAACGCCAGCAGTAAAGTTGTGAACATTTCCATTTTTTGTGCCTCTTTTTTATGCCGTCGAGACGGTTTTCTTTCTGGATATAAGGTTCATAAGCGCTATAAGCAGCCCAAGGGTTATAAAAGCGCCGACGGGCATTCTCAGGGCGGTCCAGGGAACGAAGGATTCCGGCAGAACTCGAATTTCCCAGACGGCCCCGGTCGAGAGGATTTCTCTTATGACGCCCAGGACGCACAGCGAGATAGTGAAGCCGGCGCCCATCCCGATGGCGTCGAGTAAGCTGACGACGATGCCGTTTTTACTTGCGCAGGCCTCGGCCCGGCACATAATGATGCAGTTGACGATAATCAGCGGTACGTACGGGCCGAGCGCTTCGCTCATTTTGGGAATATAGGCCTTTAGGAACATGTCTGCTATGGTAACGAACGTCGCGATTGTGAGAGTGAACATCAGGATTCTAAGGTGGGGCTTGAGCAGGTTGCGGATGATGCTGACGACGAGGTTGCTGCACACAAGCACAAAGATTACCGCGACGCTCATTGTCAGGGCGGGCTTTAGTGCCGCTGTTACGGCCAGCGTTGGGCACATCCCCAGCAGCAGCCGGAAGGTCGGGTTTTCCCGCCACAGCCCAGCCGTGAGCGCCTGCTTATAAACCGGTTTTGTTTCAGTTTCCACTTTTGAGCAGTCCCTTCTGCTGCATCTGAGTTTTTAACGGCAGCAGCGTCTTGTTTATAATGTCGACGACAGCCCGGCTGGAAATGGTGGCGCCGGTGATAGCGACAATCTGGTCATCTTTTTGGTCGGGGTTGCCGGCCCTTTCGAGCTGTAATTTGTCAGCGGGGATATCGGCGAACTGGTCGCGATACCAGGGCAGCTTAATCTGGTCGCCGAAGCCGGGGGTTTCATTGCTCGACAGGACTTCGTATCCCGCGATTTTTTGAAAGTCATTATCGACGGCGACTACAAGCTCGATTTTGTCGGCGAAGCCGAATCCGGAGGCCACGAAGGCCCAGCCGACGTTTTGTCCCGATGCGGAAACGGCTTTATAGATGTTCATTTCCTGACTTTGCTCAGGTGAGGGTTCTTCAAGGGTCAGTTTTACAAGCTGGAATTGTTTGGCATCGGGGAGCAGTACAGCCATAAGGTTGTCAAGCTTATGGATTTTGTTGTCTTCGATTCTCGGCGTCCAGGCGGCGTTGGCTATTGCGAGGATAAGGCCGAAAAACAGGGACGAGACGATGAGAAGCCAGGATTGTTCGATGAAATATTTTATCTTAGACATTCGGCCTGCCTCCTGCCGGGATGAGCTTGAAGAGCCGGTCAATCAGAGGGGTGACGGAGTTCATCAGCAAAACTGCGTACATTACGCCTTCAGGATACTCGCCGACCGTCCTGATAAGCATTGTCAGTGCGCCTATTCCTGCTCCGAAGAGCCAGGCGCCTTTATTGGTCAAAGGCGCGGTGACGGGGTCGGTTGCTATGAAAAACGCGCAGAGGAGTATGCCGCCGGTCGATAACTGGGTCAGGGGGGAGACGTATGCCGAATGATTGGCGAGGTAGCCAACGGAGCCGAAAATGAAGGTCGATGCAATTACGGCGGCGGGGATTCGCCAGTTGAAGGCCTTTCTAATTAGAAGGTAGAGTCCTCCCAGCAGGATTGCGAGTTTGCTTGTTTCGCCGAGGCAGCCGCTTGTTGAGCCGAGGAACAGGTTTTTAAGCTGAGTGTTTACGAATCCCGCCTGCCCCGGAGCGGTTGCTTTGATTTGTTCGGTTTGCAGGGTTTGAGCGGATTTGCTCTTAATTGCCTGTTTGCTCCAGGCCAAGGGGGTTGCCTGCGTGATTGCGTTAGGCGTATCCGGTGAGACCTTCGGCAAATTATTATTAATCGTCGAAGGGACCGTCCAGGTTGTCATAAGTATTCCGAAAGAGGCGGTCATAAACGCCCTTCCCACCATAGCGGGATTGAATATATTTGAGCCGAGTCCGCCGAAGACCATTTTGCCGATGGCTATCGCAACGGCGCTGCCGATGATGGCCGCCCAGAACGGTATCGCGGGCGGCAACGACAACGCAAGTATTATGCCGGTGATGACCGCGCTGAAATCGCTTAATGATTCGAACGGTTTTTCTTTTCTACGGATTACGTTGCAGAGCCACTCGGTGACGACGCAGGTAATGACGCAGGTCGGGATAATAATCAGTGCGTAGATGCGGAAGAAATAAAAGGCGGCCAGCATCGCCGGGACAAGGGCAATGATTACGTCGCCCATAACCCGGCGGGTCGAGAAAGGCCCGCCGATGTGTGGTGAGCAGGAAACTGTCAGCTTGCTAAGCATTTATTTTTTTTGTTTTTCCTTCAAAGTTATTGAGGCATAAGTTTCTTTTGTCTTGCGATGTAAATTTTGCCGGTTTTGATATAGCCGGTAAGCTCGATATTTGCCGGGCAGATATAGCTGCAGCAGCCGCATTCGATGCAGGCCGATATGAAATAATTTTTGGCGACGTCGAGGAGGTTTTTCATTACGGCGTGTGCGATTTTTGTCGGGTTGAGGTGCTCAGGGCACACCTGCAGACATCTGCCGCAGTGAATGCAAGAGGTCTGTCTGCGGGCGAATTTGACGCTGCCGATTTGCTGCTTTGTAAGGACGGTTACGGCGCCGGTTGTTTTGGTGACTGGGGTGGACAGGTCTGCAATTGCGATACCCATCATTGGTCCTCCGACGACGACCTTTGCGCCTTGCTGTGTTACGCCTCCGCAGAAATCGATTAGCTCTTTTACGGGCGTTCCTATAGCGACGTAGTAATTGCCCGGGTTGGCGATTGCCTCACCGGTCACCGTGACGACCCTGTGTGTAAGGGGCGAGCCGAACAGCACGGCGTCTGCGATTGCCGAGACGGTCGCCACGTTTAATACCAATACGCCTATCATCGGCGGTATTCCGCCTGTGGGGACGAACCGGTCGAGGACGGATTTGATGAGCTGCCGCTCACCACCCTGCGGGTATTTAGTTTTCAATTTGACGATTTCGATATCTCCGCAGCCGGGTGAATTTTTTAGGGCGCCGGCCAGGGCTTCAAGGGCTTTTGGCTTGTTATCTTCGACGGCTATGATGACTTTCGGCCAGCCGGTTGCCTTGCGGGCGAGCTTTATCCCAGCGATTACCTGGTTTGTCCATTCGAGCATTACACGGTAATCGCAGGTGATATAGGGCTCGCACTCGCAGCCGTTGATAATCATCACCTCTTTGGGCCTTTCGGGATTCGGTTCGAGCTTCACCGCCGTGGGAAATCCGGCGCCGCCCATCCCGACAATACCTGCCTTTCTAACGGCTGCAGATATCTGCTGCGGCGTGTATTTTTCGAGGTCTAAATCGGGCGGGAACTGGTCCTGCGATTTGGGACGAGGTTTTTTTGCGGGCATCGAGGGAAGGGGCTCGATAATCACGGCAGTCGCTCTTCCGAGAACGGGGTGTGACTGCAGGGCGATTTGCGACACCTTGCCTTCGATGGGTGAGTGGACGGGGGCTGATATGAAGGCGTCCGAATTGCCTACGCACTGGCCGGCCTGGACGATGCCGCCCTTTGTGACAACGGGCTTGCATACGGCGCCTATGTGCTGGCTGAGCATTACGGCCGGCTGTGTTACGGCCGGTCCCGGCTGGATGGGACTGTCGGCCGTCAATTCCTTTTTTTCCGGCGGATGCACTCCGCCGGGGAAACCGCCTCGCATTGTAAGTACATCATTCATATTTTGTCCCGGCAGTTTTTTTAGCTGTCGAACCGTTTACTGATTATTTTGATAATCACTACACAAGCCGCGGCGACGGCAAATGCCGTCAGCAATGCGACAGCCGTCCGCAGACCTTCCGAATCTATATATTTTTCCAGGGGCTGCTGCACGGCCGCCAATACCACAATAAAGACCACCAGCGGCAGCACAAAGGCCGACAAAACGTGACGGACTACGGATTTTTCCCGGATATTGCCGAGCCGCCGATAAATATCCTGGCAAATTTCTTTCTGACCGCACTTATCACAGGGTTCATAATGCGTCATAGTTATTGACTGCCAAAAAAAGAAGGATAACTTATAATGGATAGGAACGGATTTTGCAAATATTAACCCGTTGGCGGCAAACTTTTTTGCCTGCCCTGGCGTATTCAAAGGCCGGGCAAGGTGATTTCCAGGGTTAACTATGCTTCAAAAACTTATATTATTCGCGGTGCTGTTTTGCGGTGTTTTCTCTGCAGCCGGCTGCGCCGTCAATCCGATAACAGGCGAAGAGGAGCTGATTTTTTTCCCGGAACAGCAGGATATAGAGATAGGCATGCAGTATGCGCCGGAGGTTGAAAAGGAGCTCAAGGGCAGAATCGAAGACCAGGTTCTGCAGAATTATATCGACGGCGTGGGTCAGAAAATCGCCAAAATCAGCCACAGGCCGGATTTCGATTACCATTTTGTTGCAGTCAATGACAAGTCGATAAACGCGGTTGCGCTGCCCGGCGGGTATATTTTCATTACCAAAGGAATGTTGTCGAAGCTGGAAAGCGAGTCGCAGCTTGCCGGGGTGTTCGCACACGAGATTGTTCACGTGGTTGCCAGGGACACGGCCAATATGATGAGCAAGCAGATTGGCATCGATTTGCTTTTTGCTGCTGCGGTGACCCAGACGTCATCGCGGGGAGCGGTTACTATGGCCGACCTTGCCCGGCAGATAGTTCTGCTCAAATACAGCAGGAACGACGAGAGGGACGCCGATACTTACGGAATGGATTATATGGTCAGGGCCGGATACAACCCCAACGGCGCGGTCGATACGATGCAAATGCTTGAACGGGAGGACAGTATCAGGACGGTAGAATTTATGTCTTCGCACCCATCTGCGGCCAACCGCGTGTCTTATCTGCAGGCGAGGGTCCAAACCCACTATTTCAACAGCATCAACGATACGATAATCGGCAGGGAAGATTACCGGCGTTTTGTTCTGGACCGGCTGAAAAACCTGCCGGACGAGCCGGAGGAAAGGCCCTGAATAAATACCGGAATTTGAATGTCAAATTGCTTTGGAGCGATTGAAGCACAGCCCGGGCTGTCAAAGGTGACAGGAATACTCACATCAAAAAACTATTCAGAAAGCTCTTCGATGCGTTGTTTTGCGAGAGAGTATTTGTCTTCTCCGAGCCGGCTGAAAATCTCCCGGCCGGGATACATTGTCCGGAATTGCTCACGGAAGCCGTCTTCGATTCGCACGGTTTTTTCATATTGCTGCAGGGCGACATCGGTCCTGCCGAGTTCGTCGGCAATCTGCGCCAGCTTGAAATGCAGGTCTCCGGAACCGGGGAAAAGCGAGACAGCCATCGATTCGGCGTCGAAGGCCCGGTCCAGCCACAGGTCCTTTTGGGCGGGCTCGTCCTTGGCGCGGAGAGAATAGAGCTCTGCCAGCAGCTCGAAGGTTTTGTAATCGGCGGGGTTTCTCTGCATTGCTGTGGACAGCGCCTGCTCGGCCTCGTGGAACAGTTGTGAATTCGGGATAATCGGTGAGTAGGAATACTCCAGGTACAGCCGGGCGTTCATTAACGGGGCACCGGGGCTAAGCGGGTCATCCTGAGTTGCAGCGACCAGCAGGTTATGGGCAAGCTGAAGACGGGCGAGTGAAGCGGCATTGAGGGCCTGTGCGATTTTGGCGGTGCTTTTCGAGACGGGCAGCAGGGCATAATTGAAATAGGCAAAGCCCAGGGCGATAAAGGCGACCGGGGCGGCGATTTTAAGCCAGGCGGGGGCCGGCTGCGGTTTTGGCTGAGGTCGCCGCTGATAGCCGAATGCTATAAGGCAGGCCAGCAGGGCGCAGAAAGTCGTGAAGACGCCGGGTTCGAATATGGCGAAATCAACGAGGTTATGAATGAGCACGCCGAGCAGGCCGCAGAACAGGGCTATGACGGTGAGGTTCGTATTTTGCATGGCGTAAACGTCTCTTGCGGGAGGGGAGTCGCCGTCAGGGGTACTTGTAATAGTCTGGATTGATTTAACTAACAGCGCGAAGGCGACAACGAAGGCGGCAGCGGGTGCGATGTAACTGCTGAAAAAGACGTATAATTTTTCTTCGATTGTTATAGCGTGGGCAGGTGGCAGCAGGAACGGCCGCAGGGCCAGCATTACCGCGGTGGGGACTATTACGCAGATAAGGGCCGACATTATGAACCTTCGGCCGGGTGGTTTTTCGAGGGTGTCAGAGACATTGAGCGAAGAACGCCACATCGGGACCAGCACAAACAGCAGGAAACCGAGCAGGCCGAGCGGACCGTATTGGGTGAGGACGTTAAGGAAAAACGAATGCGGGTCAGAGACGGTTTCAGGCGCTGAAGAGGGCTTATATTGGTGATAAGCGGAGGCGAAATTACCGGGGCCTGCGCCTATAAACGGGTGGTCTTCGACCATTTGTGCGGAGGCGTGCCAGTATTGCCATCGGACCAGCATTGAGTTTCCGCCGGGTAGCCGGCCGTGTTTGAGACCATACCAGGCGGCGACAGGTATCAGCGTGCAGACGGCCAAGACACAGCAGGCAAGAATGAAGTTTTTGAATATTTTTTGTTTTTTGCTCAGCGTCAGCAGTGCGAAGACGACCAGGGCGATGAGGAACGCGCCTATGGCGCCTTTGCTGCGAGTCAGGACAAGGCCGAAAATAATGACCATAAGCAGCAAAGCGGCCAGGCCGCGGTTGCCGGTTGAGGCGGGGAATGATTTTCGGGTCTTGAGCAATTCTGCCAGTATCGCAATGGCGGCGAAAGACGCGAGGATGGCGAACGAGCCGGCGGAATTGCCTGTGGTGAAGGAGGCGCGGACGTCTTTGGATAGGATGCGGTGTTCGAGGAGGACCTGATTGAGTGAGCCGGGCCGGATGCCGAGCGGGTCGAGAATGCTGTGCGGGTTTTCTTTATACTGCTCGATGATAGCGTTATTGCTTATGAAGAACTGTTCGGAGGACTGCCAGGTTGCGACGACGCCGAGCGAGGCGATTGCGATGAGCAGGATTTTGATTTTAGCGTGGGAGTCGAGTGAGGCGACGAGGAGAAAGACCATAAGCAGGGGGGCAAGGAAAATGATTGAGGCATTGATTGCGGCGCGTTTGTTCGGGGCATAAACGTAGGCGACGACCGCGGCGATCAAGAGAAGGACAAAGGCGCTTTCCATAAGATTGAATTTGAAAGATAGCCGCCGGGTGAACAGGCGGATTAGCAAAAGCAGCAGCAGTAAGAGTATGAGGACGCCGGACAACACAAGCGAATAGACGGTGTCATGAATCGCGGACTGGATTTGCGAGGTCTGCGGCAGGGGGGCCTCGGTGTAGGTGGCGCGAAGGACGATGATGATTAGGGTGCATACGAAGAGCGTATATTCGAGCAGGGAAAGAAAGGTGACTTTCGGCTTATCGGTTTTAGGTTTAGGTTTTTTCATTACATCTCCGGCGGATTAATTTTAGCGGTTGATTCGAGAACAGCGATAATCGCCAATATCATAACGGTTTGGGTGAAGATGAGGATGGCGCCGGCGAAATTGACCTGGTAGAGGAAGGTTGCGCCGATGCCGGTGGAAAGCGTCGCCAGGTAGAGGGTGAGAACGGTCTGTGTGTCGGACAGGCCGAGGCGCCTGAGGCGGTGGGAAAAGTGCT
>CAZHVR010000083.1:0-8433 GCA_964536225.1 uncultured Pirellulales bacterium | reverse complement strand
CCGAATCGGCCACACTTATGGAAAATCGATGGAGGGAGCTTGTCGGCGAAATACCCGGTGTCTCATCTCTTACATTTATTTCGAAGCTCCTCCGCACAGGGGAACCAATCAACGTTGAGCTGTCTCATCAGAATTTCGACCGGCTTCTGGCGGCTGTTGAGGAGCTTAAATCCATCCTCCGCGAATACTCCGGTGTCAGCGATATAACCGACAGCTTCGAGGAGGGAAAAGCCGAGATAAAGCTCGAATTGAAAGACACGGGGCGAAACCTTAACCTTACGCTTAACGACCTTGCTCAGCAGGTCAGGCGGGCATTTTACGGCGAAGAGGCCCAGCGCATCCAGAGAGGCCGGGATGATATCCGCGTGATGGTGCGTTATCCCGAAGACCAGCGAAAAAGCGTAGCAGACATCGAAAATATGAGAATCCGCCTGGCCAACGGGACTGAGATACCTTTCAAGGAGGTCGCCAAGGTGCACTTCGGCAAGGGTTTTGCCGCCATCCAGAGAGCGGAACGAAGAAGAGTGGTCAACGTTACCGCGGACCTCGATGAAGCCGTCGCAAACGCCAGAGAGATTAATGCCGAGCTGGCGGCGAAAGTTATTCCGCAGCTTCAGCTGAAATATCCGGGCCTTCAGTACAGGTTTGCCGGCGAGCAGCGCGAGCAAAACGAGTCGTTAAGCTCGCTTATGGTCACGTTTCCGCTGGCGATGCTGGCGATATACGCGCTGCTGGCAGTTCAGTTCAAGAGCTACTTTCAGCCGATGATTGTGATGTCGGCGATACCATTCGGCATCGTCGGGGCCATCGCCGGCCACGTCCTGATGGGGTTTGTTTTTATGACGAAGTTCAATCTCAGCATCCTGTCGCTTTTCGGAATCGTTGCGCTGTCGGGTGTTGTTGTTAACGATTCGCTCATTCTAATCGACCTTATCAACCGCGAGCGGAGCGAACACGTTGAGCTGACTGAAATCATACGCGATTCAGCGACCCGGAGGTTTCGCCCGATTATGCTGACGACGCTGACGACCTTTTTCGGGCTGGTTCCGATGCTTCTTGAGAGGAGCTTGCAGGCGAGATTTTTGATTCCGATGGCGATAAGTTTGGCGTTCGGCGTATTGTTTGCGACTATGGTAACTTTGATTCTTGTGCCGTCCTTGTATATGATTCTCGAAGACGCCGGAAACGTTTTTTCCCGAATTCGCAATCGCGAAGACAATAATACTGCACAAATTGCCGGCCGAAGTGTATAATATCAGAGTTATGTTGACAAGCTGTCAGGGCCTTTTTCGCTCGCGGGGCATGTAATAACAGGAAAGGTTTTTTATGTCGCGGGTCAAGCAGCAAAAGCCGAATGTGAAGGTGGTCGGCGACGCGGACGCGGTTGCGCGTGAATGTCTGAGCATCTTTTTCGCTGCTGCAGAACAGGCAGTGAAGACAAAAGGCGTTTTTCACACGGCCATATCAGGAGGCCATACCCCTGTAAAGTTTTTCGGATTGTTAGGCAGCCAGGCCGAGGTAAAGAACCTGCCCTGGGAGAAAACTCACGTTTTCTGGGTCGATGAAAGATATGTCCCTCACGATTCACCTCACAGCAACTGCAAGCTTGCCTATGACACATTCCTGACCAAAGTCCCGATTCCGAAGGGGAATATCCATCCGGTACCGACAGATTACGAAGATTCAGGTTTAGCCCGGAAAAAATACGAGGAAATAATCCGTTCGGTCTTCAACATAAAGCCGGGTCAGCTTCCCGCGTTCGACATTGTTATTCTCGGTATGGGCGCCGATGGTCATACCGGCTCGATGTTTCCCGGCTCGTACGCCTCGTTCGATACTACCGACATTGCCTGTGCCGTCTATCTGCTGGACCAGGGGAATATGCCCGACAAGCCCATCACCAGAATCACGCTCACTCATCCCGTCATCTGCGCCGCGTCGCGAATTGTTATGCTTGTTGCCGGCGACGAGAAGGCCCAAATCCTCAAAGAAGTCCTGACAAGCCCGCCCGATGACGTGCGCTATCCGGTCCATACGCTCTGGCCTGCGCTTGAAAAAATCACCTGGCTGGTCGATACCCCTGCGGCAAAACTTCTTTGACGTCGCTTTTACTGATGCGTTTTGGGTTTATCGGATAGCAATTCGTCCCGACCACAGAATAGAAGGTTGAGAAATCATTCACCCTCTGTCTGTTACTATTTGGTGTTCCAAAGCCACTTGTCGGAAAATAAAGCAAAATCCTGAAAATCGACATCGCCATCACTATCGAGGTCGCCGAGCGGGATGTAGCGAAAGCTTTTGATTACGATTTCGGCATTTTGCCCATTTTTTGGTGGTGCACCATTTGTCAAATAGAAGTTAATACGAGGGTTATCTTCCGCAGGAACCGGCACGTTGGGGCCTGTGTACGACCAGGAGCGAATCATAGATTCAACAGGCGGATTTGAGGAGTAATCGCCGTAATAACTTTTGAAAGCCACGATATTGGGGTTCCATGTGAATTCGTGGGTTACGAGTGTTGTAGAATAGTTTATGTTGAAACGGTCTCGGCTTTCAAGAGGCCGGCAAGGATCGAACGGCTGAACTACAAATTGGGCGTTATTAATATCGGTCGAATCACCCCATTTGGTAAGTTCTACGTCGATTTCGTGGTATCCACAGGGGTCGCAGACGTCATAAGCAAACAGGCCTACGACGATGTTCGGATCTAACGAATCGGTGTTAGCATTAACCGTGTAAACATAAGTACCATAACCCAGATTCTTTTCGCCAACGAGTCCACTACAATACCAATTGGGATCGGATATGGTGTTGGCGTCTTTATAGTTGATTGACAGATGTAGCCAGCCGTTACTATCGACGTAAACGTCGTTTTGATCGGCTGTATAGCAATTGGGACCGGCGTCCATTTGCCAGGTGCTTTGCAGAACACACCACGAACGGCCTGCAAACACCACTCTACGGGCACAATGACAATCGCCTGTAGGGGCGCTTAATCTCAGATTATCGAGGTATATCGTTCCGGAGATACCTGCGAGGTGGTCAAAAACGAGCGCCTCTATGTGGTTGGTGTCGTACACATTAAGGTTACCAACATAAAATGGTATCGAACGCCATTCCCCGGGTTTTATAAGATACTCGAAATCAGTGCCAACCCAAGGGTAAGGCCAATGCTGGTCATATAGACCAATATCGCTTGCCAGAGCCGAGTCGTTTACTACGTATAAGTCTACGTAGACGAAATTTGTACTGGCGAAATCAAAGGTAAAATTGTTCCAGTAATGACCTATCTCGACTTTGTGTGGTGTGGTACCGATGGATTCGTCTGTCCACTGCATCCTTAACACATACTTGCCTTCAGTCGCAGTCGGCACATCATTAACACCGCCGAGCAACGGCCAGTTAATATCGAGCGTGGGGTCTTTCGCCGGGTCGGTAGTTATATTAAGGTTGTTAAGATCATAAGGTTCGTAACTGGTGAGCTGTGTCGAAGAGAAATTTATCGCTAATGCCTGTGCTGCCGAGAGAATAAAGATAATGGTCAATGGAAATAATTTCGTAGACATAATTTACTCCTTTAAAATAGTCTAAACTTTCTATCTGCTAATTATAGATATTGGTCCTTTCAAAGACAATGTCAAGAAAAAATCTGTAAATTTTGTATATAAAAGTTGCAGGGAGGCCGAAAGATGTGTTTAAAGGTTGTATTCCTTTATTTTCCGGTAGAGGGTGCGTTCGCCGATACCGAGGAGCTTTGCAGCTAATTGGCGGTTGTTTCCGGTTTTGGCGAGGGTGTCGATGATGGCCTGTTTTTCAATTTCGTTGAGAGATAGTCCGCTGAGGTCTGCGGCACGGGCCTGACCCGCAGTAAGCTTGTCGAATCCGCCGGGGAGTTGCCTGACGCGGTGTATTTCGGGCGGTAAATCCTGGACGTCGAGAGTATCGCGGTCGCACATAACGGTCATAGTTTTAACGGCGTTGCGAAGCTGGCGGATATTGCCGGGCCATTCGTAGCTTTTGAGGATATTCATGGCCGCGTCGGTAATGCCGGTCACTTTTGAGCTGGTTTCAGCCGACGCCTCTTTCAGGAAGAAATCGACAAACAGAGGGATATCTTCGGCCCTTCCGCGAAGCGTGGGAACGGAAATGCTTACACCTTTGATACGAAAATAGAGGTCTTCACGGAATTTTTTTTCATCGACTAATTTGGGAAGGTCGTGGTTGGTTGCGCTTATGATTCGTACATCGACGACGACGGGTTTATTTGAGCCGACGGCAATGACGACGCCGTCTTCGATAACGCGGAGCAGTTTTGCCTGCATATTGAGCGGCATATCGCCTATTTCATCAAGAAACAATGTACCCTTGTCGGCGATTTCGAAAAGACCCTTGCGGTTCGCAGCGGCGCCGGTAAATGCGCCTTTGGAGTGGCCGAAAAGCTCGCTTTCGAGCAGCGTCTCGGTAAAGCCGGCGCAATTGATGGGGCGGAAGGGCTTGTTCCAGCGGTTGGAGTTATCGTGGATGGCCCTTGCCAGCAGTTCCTTGCCCGTGCCGGATTCGCCCTGTATGAGGACGGCGATATTGGTAGGGGCGACGCGGCGAAGAACGTCGAAGATACCGGCCATTTGCGGGCTGCTGCCGCGGACGCCTTCGAACCTGAATTCTTCTTCGGCGGGGGGGCGGCGAGTCGGCTCGGCGTGTTTGGCACGGGCAGCACGGCGGGCGGCCTGCTCGACAAGCGAGCGGAGTTGGTCGATATTTACGGGTTTGACAATGTAATCGTAGGCACCCTGCCTGATGGCCTCCTTGCAGGTGTCGATTGTGGCATAAGCGGTTATGAGTATGACCTCAGTGGGTCCAAGTTTTTTTGCCTCCTGCAAGACAGCCAGGCCGTCGATATCGCCGCCTAATTTGAGGTCGGTGACGACTACATCGATATCCTGTGTGCGGATGATTTCAAGGGCGTCGGCGCCATTATAAACGGCGATTGCCCTGGCGCAGTATTTCTGAAGGGCCTCGACCAGGCCGTCGGCGTGGTCACGCTCGTCATCGACAACAAGAACAACGGCGTCTTTACTCATCAGTGCGGCACCTCGCTTGTCGCGTCGGCGATGGGCAGGGTGATTGTGAACGCGGTTCCCTTGCCCGGCTCGCTGACGACGGAAATAGTTCCCTTGTGTGCGTCGATAATCTTTTTTACGGTTGCCAGCCCCAGGCCTGAGCCGTCGGGACGGGTGGATTGATACGGCTCGAATATACGGGCCAGGCGCTCGGCGGGTATGCCTTTGCCCGTGTCGCTTATCTGGATTTTGGCACAGTTTCCCTCTCGCGATGTTATCACTATCAGTTCGCCACCGGCTACAAGTGCTTGTTGAGCGTTAATGAAGAGGTTGAGGACGGCCTGTTTGAGCATAGCGGCGTCGACGGGGCAGACAAGCTGCCCTTGGCAGAAGGACTGCCGCAGCTTTATCGAGTGGGCCAGAACCTGTGGCAGGAAGAAATCGGCCATATCGCCTAACAGCTCGTTTACGTCGGCGGGCGCTAATTGCGGCCGGGTGAGGTCGGCGTAGCGGAGGAAGCCGTCAAGGATTTGTTCGAGGCGGGTGGCCTCCTTGTCGATTATATTGAGTTTTCTTCGTGCCCTTGAGAGACGCTCGGCTGTATCATTGTCGCCGCTGCCTTGCCCGCCTGAAGGCGAGGTCTCGCCCGCCTTTGGCGCGGCGGAAAGCTCTTCATCGATAAGCCGCAGGTTGATTTTGATTGTGGAAAGCGGGTTTTTGATTTCGTGGGCCAGAACGCCTAAAAGCCGGCCTAATCCCTCAGCATCACTGCGGGCCTGAAAATCCTGTGATTCAGCCGCCTGTTTGTTCGGTGCATCGTTCATAAGACGATGATTTTAGCCGTATTATTGCCGTAATTCAAGCAATCACCTGCAAAGGCACGAAGGAATAAACATAAACTTGGTGTCTTAACAGCTTTGCTGTGAGGATTTTTGGGCTTTTTGAGCATCTTTGCGGCCATCCGATAATATCGTTAATTGCTAGGACCGGCTTTCGGGTGTCTAACACCATAATGGTAGGGTGTCTAAGACCATAAGGGTAGACACCCTAAGAGCATAAGGGTAGGGACCCTAAGAGCATAAGGGTAGGCACCCTGCCTCGGTTAGGTCGGGAGGCGCGCTCGGTGAGGTAGAGACCCTGCCTCGGTGAGGTCGGGACCGAAACATTACTTATTAGACCCCCTCGAACTGTTTGTCTTGAAATGGAAAATTTATCGGCCGAAGCCGGGTTAACCACAAAGACACTAAGTCATATAGAACAAAAAAGTTTTTAATTTGTGATTTCGGATTGCAGATTTAAGAAGAAATAAGTAAGGCGGCTTTAAAGCTTTCTTACGGTTTATAGCTTGTGGAGTTATGTCTCACTTTGCGATATAAAATACTTTGGGACAGCATTTCCGTACCAAAGCTTCTCCAGAGGGCGTAAAGGGGGTGTACCAGCCGATAGTTTCAAAACTCTGTCCAAGATAAGTAAGGGCCTCATTAATCATAGTTTGACTTAAACGAGAACCACGATGACGCTTAAGAATCCAGACAAAACAAATGCTCCATATGGGAGGATGGTCCAATAGTTCATATGGTTCTTTGCCAGCATCCCGATCAGCCCAAGAAGTTTTCCATATATGATCACGCTTTTCCATGAGCAATAAACCGATAACACGTTTTTGTCTATGCAGCAAAAAAACATGAGTATCTAATTCCCTTTCGCCAAAAAGGTTTTCTGCTCCATATGGCGTATCCATTCTCGCAAATATAGCAACCTCTTCAGCATACCTACGTTGTTCTAATGGACAACTCTTGTTTATAACAACTATTCGCATGTTATTTTGTGGCCAAATAATCCGGTCGCTCTCTAAAGGGAGTACAGGAAGACCATTAATTACTTTATCATGAAATTCCTTATGCTCTTGAACATCCTCTGGGTTTTCTGGAACATATGACATTCCACAAAGCTCGCACTTAGACACCGCTTTTCTCCTGATACATTGCTTATTGACATGAACAGCGGATTGAGAGTTGCTTACTCATAGATCAAGTTAAATAATTTGTTTGCCTGTTCAATATCCAAGGTCTTTAAGATTTTGTATTCTTCGAGAGCCAAACTCTTGTCGCCAGTCAGTAAATAAGCAACCCCAAGAGTGTGGTGCGCAAGGGCCAAATCTGGATCGATTCTAATTGCTTGTTTAAGAGCTTCTATTGCTTCCTGATACCGGCCAAGTAAACTATAAGAAGTACCGAGACCGACATGTGCTTCTGCACAATCGGGTTTAATTCTTATTGCCTGTTTAAAATAATCTATTGTTTCCTGATACCGGCCAAGCAAACCATAAGCAGTACCGAGATCGACATGTGTTAGTGCATCATTCGGTTCAATTCTTATTGCCTGTTTATATGATTCGATCGAATCTTGATAGCGGCCTAGATGGCCATAAACAATGCCAAGATTATAGTATGCGTAGGCAAAACTGGGCCTAATTTTTATAGCTTGTTTATAGGATTCTATCTCATCCTGATACCAGCCAAGTTCTCCATAACAATAACCAAGATAAAACCATGCATTAGGGTCTTGCGGATTCTTTAGTAACGTTTTTTGAAAGAAGGCAAGCGCAGAAAACCAGTTCTCCTGCCATACTTCCTTTAAGCCTTTCTGGTAAAATAATTGAGCATCGTTTGAATCCGCGACTGTCGCATTTGATACAGGGATTTGGGGAGTTTCTTTGAGGGTGATGATTTTGTCGCTGGGGATTGCAAAGTTGAGGTTCTGGCCTTTAGTCACGATTAATGTAGCAACGCCGATTACCTCGCCTTTGCTGTTTATGACGGGACTGCCGCTTGAGCCGGGGGAAATGGGGGCGGTTATCTGAATTATTTTGCCAAATGCGGGAATATCACGAACAGCCGATACGATGCCGGATGATATTGTTGATTCAAGGCCAAGGGGATTGCCTATAACAAAAATATCTTCTCCTTCGGAAGGCACAATCGAACTTGGATTTAAGAACGTTATATCTTTATCAGGAACGTTGACGACGAGCTTGACAATATCGGCATCGGCGTCTTTGGCGATAATGCCTTCGACGGGATATTCTGTGCCGGAGGAGGTTTTAACTGTGGCACGGAAAGCTCCCTCGATAACGTGATAGTTTGTAACGATATGGCTTTTATTATTTACAAAAAAGCCGCTGCCCTGACCAATTGGCTGATTGCTGTCATCGAAGGTCTCAATCAAAACTACTGCGGGCTTTGTTTGTTTAACAAGCTCGACAAGGTTTTCATCTGCTTTAATGGAAAAGGGGAAAGCCAGTAACAGGCAGGCGAAAATAAAGATTCGTCTTTTGGTCATAATAGAAATCTCCCATTGATACCTTAAAAGG
>CAZHVR010000082.1:0-8568 GCA_964536225.1 uncultured Pirellulales bacterium | reverse complement strand
AAGCGGTTAATCCCGACAAATCGGGACTCGCTCTACCGATTGAGCTATCGGGGAAAAACTTTAAATTACTTCCATACCTTTATGCTCAAGCGGTTAATCCCGACAAATCGGGACTCGCTCTACCGATTGAGCTATCGGGGAATATCAAATCCTGATTACGAACTTTCTTCAGAATTTATCTTACCTTTATTTAAGCAGTTTTGCGCGAATCCATTCAGATGATTTCATCGCTTTTATTTGTCTTTCCCGTTTCATTGCCGAGGAACGGGTTAAATGCTGTTCTTTCCAAACCAAACACCAAGGCCCAAATTTATGAGTGAATTTCGTGCCCGATTTTTCCTGAGCGTTATGCTGGGCCACCCTATTATCTATATTGCCGGTTGAGCCAATATAAAATCTGCCCTGTGGATTCTCAAGCACATAAACCCAATATTTTTCTTCACTTTTCAAAAAATTCTCTTTTTCCACAAGCAAAACCTACATCCTATGCGGTTTATCCCGATACATCGGGACTCGCTCTACCGATTGAGCTATCGGGGAAAACTAAAGGGCATAATATAAAGATAGCCGCCGGGATTGGCAAGCGATTAAAGCAAATTGTGGCGAAATTTAACGAAAAAAGCGGGTAAAACCGCCCAAATAGCTGGACAAACCGCCGAGAAAACTGTAATCTATAGGGTTTTCAAGGTTTAGCCAATCTGGACAAGGGTCGATATCTAAAACCATAAATTCAGACAGTTGGTTTATCCGCAGCATTGGTAAAAGCTTCGAGAACTTTAAAGATATGGCAAAAGACATACTCGATATAGGCGGATTTACTATAAAGAGGCGCCTCGGCGTGGGCGCTCGGACCACGATATACCTTGCCACCGACGATTCCGACACTAATGAAGTGGCATTAAAGCGGGTCATTTTCGAAAAACCCGAAGACGCGAGGATTTTCGAGCAGGTCGAGACCGAATACAAAATAGCACAGAAAATCAACCACCCGTACGTTCGCAAGTGCTTCAAACTCAAGAAGATACGCAGAATGATGCAGATGAAGGAGCTGCTGCTTTCGATGGAATATTTCGACGGCACGTCGCTGGAAGACGGGCCTGCGCTGAGTTTGCTCGATGTGATGCTGGTATTTAGAATGGTCGCGACGGGGCTTAACGCGATGCACCAAAGCGGCCTGGTGCACTGCGATATAAAGCCGAACAATATCCTGATGAGCAAGGCGGGGTCAATTAAGATTATCGACCTTGGGCAGAGCTGCAAAATAGGCACAACCAAACGGCGCATCCAAGGAACGCCTGATTATATCGCACCGGAACAGGTAAGGAGAAAACCGTTAGGTCCCAAGACCGACATATTCAACCTCGGTGCAACGATGTACTGGGCGCTTACAGGCAAGACCGTACCGACGCTGATACCGAAAAAAGACCCGTTCGGCCTGCCTATACAGGAAACGGTTCGCGCCCCCCACGAAGTCAGGCCCCAGATACCGCCGGGCATTTCGAAATTAGTGATGGACTGCGTCGAGGACGACCCTGCGAAGCGCCCCGCGGACATGGCCGCCGTCATTTCACGCCTGGACCTTATGATTCACAGTATTCTTAGCAACAAGCCGAAAGCTAACTCTCAATAAAATCAAAGCAGTGCCTGAGAACACAAAACACAGTCGATTAACCTTGACAGGTCAATGCCGAAAAGGTATTGTTCAACAAGCTTGCTCAAAGGTTACCTTGTCAGCCGTCCGGGTGTGTAAAAATGTCCAAGAAAATAATTGAGCTGCTGAAAAGAGGCATGGAAGCCAACTATGCGGACCGGTTCAGAAAGGGTAACCTTGTCCGTCTGCCTTCGAAGGGGATGGTAATCATAACGGGCGACCTTCACGGTCACCGCCTCAATTTTCAGCGTATTGTCGCCTTTGCAGACCTTGCCCATAATCCCGATACACACGTAATCCTGCAGGAAATCATACACGGCGGCCCCGAGGACGAAGAGGGAGGATGCCTGTCTTATAAGCTTCTGTTCGACGTGATTCACTACAAAATCTGGTTTCCGAACCGGGTGCATTTAATAATGGGAAATCACGATACCGCATTCATCAATAACGCCAAGGTAATGAAGAACGGCAAGGAAATGAACATTGCGATGCGTTCGGCTCTGGACAGGGAGTTCAAGCACAATAGTGAAGACGTGAAGCTGGCCCTGAAGCAATTTTTGTTTTCTCAGGCGCTTGCCGTCAAATGCGCCAACGGGGTATTTATTTCACATTCTCTGCCCGCGGACCGCTACGCGGAAAAATTTGACCCGCGAATTTTCGAGAAGCAGCTCAAGATAAATGACGTCGTCAAGCCGGGCTCGGCATACCTTCTGACGTGGGGACGGAGCCACAGTCAACAGATGCTGAACAAAATGGCCCGTGTTCTGAACGCGAAAATTTTTGTTCTCGGTCACCAGAGGCAGGAGAAGGGCTGCAGCCGTGCCGGGAACAATCTGATTATCATTGCATCCGACCACGACCATGGCTGTGTTCTGCCGATGGACCTTGAGAGGTCCTATACTATCGAGCAATTATTGGACCTTGTCATACCACTGGCGGCGATAGCATAACCCCCTCCTTCCTGCAGCAATTCCTAACAACAGCGTACAGTAAATGTACCCAGAGAGGGTGTTTTGGCCACGGTTATATCGGACTATTACAATTATTCGGCCCGGGAAACAAAATCTGTTTAACCAGAATAACTTCAGGCCTTCTCTCAATATCACCTAACTTCTTTACAAATAAAGAGTTAACTACATATCAAGACAAAGGAAATTGCCTTTCTTTCGGCTACGGCTTAACGGCCCGGCAAAAGATGTTATTGAGTTAAATCACCCTTCCAAGATGCCGATGTAACAAAGCCGTAATTCTTTGTGGATTACACGGTTGCGAAAGATTTTAACGCATCAGCAGAGGCCCGCAACACTCGGAGGAAAATTTGACGCTGACTGCCCGCAATCGTGTTTTCGGCTACGGCATATCTAAAATGGTTAGGTCGCAAGTGATGAACAAAGAAATTACTGTGCTGGTTGTCGAGGACGAGACGCATATCAGGCGCGTGCTGGAATACAACCTCAAGCTGGACGGCTTCGAGGTTTATCTGGCCGAAGACGGCGCCACGGGATTGCGCCTGGCCAAAGAAAAACATCCCGACGTAATACTGCTCGACTGGCTGATGCCTGAAATGAGCGGATTACAGGTCCTGACAGAATTGAAGAACGATGACGCCTCGGAGCATATCCCTGTTTTTATGCTGACTGCCAAGGGAATGCTGAACGACGTCACCCAGGCATTTGAAATGGGCGCCAATGACTACATTACCAAGCCCTTCGACCCGGTACAGTTAGGCAAAACAATAAGGGAAAAACTGGAAAAGTGCATAAAGGTAAAAACATCTGAAGGGCCAACCCGACCGGCCCTTTAAGGGGGCAACTCAATAATTTTTGAGAGAGCAGAATCATGACAAGGCGAGATAAGCAGCTAAAACCGAGAAAGTTGTTACTGTTGCTTGCCGTTATGGGGGTAACAGCCTGCGGTGTGCGAGTTTATGCACAGGAACAAAAGGACTCCGGGCCGACGACCGACTTGACGGAACTATCCATAGATGAGCTGATGAATATCGAGGTGGCGTCAACAGCGACTTTGACAAAGACCACTTTGCGTCTCGTTCCGTCAGCTATGACAACTATCACCGACGAACAGATCAAGGCCAGCGGCGCGCGCAGCTTGTTCGAGCTTCTGGATATTTACGTGCCGAACCTGCAATGGATACGGCATCACTGGGAATCGGACCATCTGGGACTGCGCGGGATTATAAACGACAGAGACGACAAATACCTTCTGCTGGTCAACGGCCGTGAAATGAACGAACGAACGCATGCGGGAGCACCTGTCGAGCGCGACATAGTCCTGCTGAGAGACATTCATCACATCGATATCATACGAGGTCCCGGCTCGGCACTGTACGGTCCCGGGGCAGTATCGATGGTGATTAACATCGTTACGTACAACGCAAGCAACTTCCAGGGGACCGAGGTCACGACCCGTTTGGGCGCCGTCGAGGAGTTTTATTCAACAGAGGTAAAACACGGAGAGCCGTTCGATGACAGTGAAGGCGGCTTTTTCCTGTACTCAGGCATAGGTAAATACATAGGCGCCAGTAAATACGATGCGCCTCAGATTTTCTCGCACGACTTCCCGTCGTCACCGGATGTTTCGTACTGGGATGCAGACCCGTGGCCTGACGGCTGGGGACCAAATCCGGCGGACCCGCCCCATCTGCCGGCAGACGGCACAAAAGCGGGGGAACCGATGACCGGGGGCGTGGTCAACAGTGACGGTCGCGATAACAGAGACAGGCCTGAAATAAAACTGTTCGCCGAGATTACAAGAAATAACTGGGACATCTGGGCCCGTTACACACAGGGCGGCAAGCAATTCCTGTATGCCCCCGGCCTCTGGGCGCGTGAAAGCTGGGGATTCGCCGAGTCCATATTTTACGACTACGACTGGGACACCGGCGTTGGAACATACAAAGATACCCAGCCAAACGGCTACGGTTATCAGCAAGCGACCGGCTTCGTAGGGTATAAGATGGAGCTGCTCGATAATCTCGACATCGACTACGCCTTTAGCTATGACATGACCGATTTCGGTCTGTACAGACAAAATGAGATAGATTCTTCTTTTCGTGAGGACGAATACTACGGCAAGGCACTGCTGCGATGGCAGCCCAACGAGAAGCACAAGATTGCGCTTGGCGGGGAAATCACGCACAACGAGCTGGGTCTGAAAAACCCCGGCTGGCCTGACGGCGACCCGTGCAGCATGCGGCTGAATCCAATGCCGCGATGGTCAACAAATCTGTATTCTATTCTGGGTGAATGGCAGTGGAACATTAACGACAAATGGACGACCTTCGCCGGCGCCCGGCTCGACGACCACACCTATACTCGCTGGATGTTTTCGCCTCGCGCGGCAATTGTCCATTCGCCGACCGACAGAGATACGTTGAAATTGATGTGGTCACGCTCGGTGCGTGCAAACGTAGAGGAAGAATTAAAGGGCGCCGGCAACAACAGCGACCCTGAAATCCTCGACAGCGTCGAGCTGCGCTACGAAAAACAGCAAAGCAAAAACCTTGACCTGGCCGCATCACTGTTCGTCCATTATAACCTGGAAGTTATATCATGGGACACCTCTTTAGACCAAACAACCTCCCTCGGAACGCAGAAAGAATATGGAATCGAGCTTGAGGCCTCTTACCACACTGAAAAGACATGTTTACTGTTTTCACACGCTTATACAAAACTATATGACTTCACGCTGGAGCCGGGCCAAAGCACATACCTGACCGCTATGCCATACGGTTACGGTGACGACCTTGCCAACTGGTCCAATCATATAACAAAGATAATTCTTCAGCAAAAGCTCAACGACCAGTGGACATTCGACGCATCCCTGCGTATTTACTGGGGATTTCCCGGTATGAAGGATTACGACACTTATTATCCATATCTGTATCCGACTGCAGCCGAGACCGGCACGTATCCCGACGGGGAACCCTTTCCCACCCACTCCTTTATCGAACACGGATGGGAAAAGACGTATCGAGGCAACTATTATCTCAACCTCGGGCTGCAATATAAGCCCAGCGATGACCTTACTATAGGCGTTACGGGCTACAACCTGCTTGGCATCTTTAACAAGGATTTCAACAAGCGTAACTACATAGCCAGCACCGGAGATTACCGCAGCGAAGCGGCAGCGGTAGGAGTCTGGGTCGAATACAAATTCTAAAAGGAACCCGGGAGCAACAGGAGATATGGAAAAACAGGTCAAACCTGCTGACACCGACCGCACCCAATCGCTGCCTGCAGAAGCAGGAGCCCGGCACATCATCTGCCTGATTACGGCGGCATTGGTTCTGCTCGGCTGTCTGATGACACCAGGAGCAAACGCAAGCAGTTCTTCCAGCCAGTACAAGGAATACGAGGTAAAGGCAGCTTTTATCTACAACTTCCTCAAATTCGTTGACTGGCCCGAAGAAAAAATGAAAGGCAACGACAAGCAGATAATCATCGGCATTATCGGAGAAGACCCCTTCGGCTCGGCCGCAGACGTCTTCAAGAACAAAAAGGTAGAAGACCGCGAAGTAGTTCTCAAATACTTCGAGGGCCTGGAACAAATCAGAAAAATGCCCGAAAAGGAGCGGGCTGCCAACGAGGAGTCGCTTAAAGCCTGCCACCTATTATTCATCTGTCAATCGGAGCAGAAGCAGACGCGTGAGATAATAGACCTCGTAAGTAAAGACAATGTTTTGACGGTCGGAGACACCGAAGATTTTATCAAATCCGGGGGCACAATCGACCTGTTTATAGAAGACAATAAAATTCGTTTCAGCATAAACCTGACGGCCGCCGAAAAGAGCGGACTCAAAATCAGGTCTCAGCTTCTTCGTCTTGCCAAGCAGGTTTACAAAGACGATTCAGAAGGGGCAGAGGCCGACGCCGACGATAAAGAAGGGGGGGCAAAATAACTTATGCTTCCCGTTCAAAACATGGCGATAAAACACAAGCTGATAGCCATCGTGATGCTCACGTGCGTGGTAGCGCTTATACTGGTGGGAGCTGCATTTTTATTCTGGGAATGGCGCGGTCTGCGCAACAATATGCTTGAGAACCTCTCAACACAGGCCCGCATCACTGCTGAAAACTGCAAGGCAGCACTGACTTTCGAGGACAAAGAAGACACGCAGGAGACACTCAAGGCGCTCAAGGCCAATTCTTCCATAGTATTCGCGTGCGTTTATAAGAAAGACGGCGAAGTATTCGCCAGCTACGCTCAAAACGAAGGCGACAAAACAGCCCTGATGACAGCCCCACAGGCAAAAGGCAGCGATTCTTCGGAAGGTTTACTGACCGTTTTTGAGCCGATAGTCCTCGACGAAGAGGTAATAGGCACCGTATGCCTGCGCTGCGACCTGGGCCCGATGTATGCGGCATTGAGACGTAACGTGGAAAACACGCTCATAGCACTGGTGCTGTCTACCATAGCGGCCTATTTTATCTCATCGAGATTACAGCGGATTATCTCCGGGCCGATTCTTACACTGGCAAAAGTTGCCCGGGATGTATCAGAGAAAAGAGATTACGCCACGCGGGCCGTCAAGCAAAACAACGACGAGGTGGGACTGCTTATTGACTCATTCAATGAAATGCTTGAACAAATACAACAGCGTGATTCGGAATTAGTCAAGGCCAAGGGTGAGCTGGAGGTAAGGGTACAAGAGCGCACCGGTGAGTTAACCGCATCCAACGAGCACCTGAAAGAAGAAATAATAGAACGAGAAAAAGCAGAGCACAAGCAAACAGAGCTTCTCAAGGAGCTCGAAAGCGCCAATCAGGAGCTGAAAGATTTCGCATATATCGCCAGTCACGACCTTAAGGCGCCTCTTCGTGCGATAAAGACGCTTGCCGACTGGATAACCACCGACTACGCCGACAAGCTCGACAAAGACGGACAGGAACAATTAAACCTGCTAAAGCAGCGGGTTGACAGGATGCATAACCTTATCGACGGGATACTGCAATATTCGAGGGTCGGCCGCGTCAGAGAAAAGATTGCCAACGTCCACCTCGATAAACTGCTTCCTGAAATCATAGATATACTCGCCCCGCCGGAGAATATGAAGATAACCGTGGACACGGAATTGCCTGTTATCAAGTGCGAGGAGACGCGTATCACACAGGTTTTCCAGAATCTCCTGAGCAATGCCGTTAAATATATGGACAAACCCAATGGACAGATAAAGGTCGCCTGCGCCGAAGAAGGTGAATTCTGGAAATTCAGCGTCGCCGATAACGGCTCCGGTATAGAAAAACAACACTGGGAACGAATCTTCAAGATATTCCAGACGCTGGCACCGAGGGATGAGTTTGAAAGCACAGGTATAGGTCTGACGGTTGTAAAGAAAATAGTAGAGTTGTACGGCGGCAACATCTGGCTCGAATCAGAACCCGGCAAAGGAACGACGTTTTTCTTTACGTTCCCCAAAGCCGGCGCCCCTGAATCACCACAAGAACCCGAAACAGTGACGGTCCAGGCCGGGCAAACCGATGTCTCCGAAATCAAGGACAGCGAACCACAGGAGAGCTGATTAACTCAAGAACGACAGAGCCCGTTAAAGCGGCAAAAATTAGCGATGAAGATAGGACATAAATTAACGCTGGGATATATTGGTCTGGCGGCGCTCATAGCGTCACTGGGCTATTTCGGGCTCTACACAGCAAAGACGACCATCGAAAAGACCATCGGCGACAATACCGCCGATTTTGCCGAGCAGGTTCTCGATAACATCCAAAAGGGCATACAGCACCGAATTGAGACCATACAGACCTATGCGACCGATGAGTCATTAAAAGATTTCGCCGCTTCCTCAAACGCACAATTCGCCCTTATGGCCGATCCCAAAGGCTACATCGAACAGGTTGACAGGAACTGGGCCCAGGAGAACGATGGCACCGCCTCGTTTCTGT
>CAZHVR010000081.1:0-9346 GCA_964536225.1 uncultured Pirellulales bacterium | reverse complement strand
AAGAGGCCCTCGATATTTACCGCCGTGTCCGCGACGAAATCCGCGATTTTATAAATCGCCTCCCTCGTATCCTCGACAATCCTGTCCATTGACACGATACCTGCTGTCATCTTATAGTAGTCCTTCGCTGAAACTGACGCGGGAGTGCTATCGCAGAAAGGAAATGGTTAATGGACTCGGCAATTTTCAAGGCATACGACATAAGAGGTGTTTATCCCTATCAGCTTAACGAGGAGGACGCGTGGAAGATTGGTTTCGCCGCTGGGCGTTTTTTGCCTGCGCTTCTTCACGGCTATGAGCGCGGTCAGGCCAACGCCAGGACCGTATGCGTCGGCCGCGATATGCGGACACACAGCGAGCCGCTGGCAAACGCGCTGATTGAGGGAATTACATCCGCCGGCATCGATGTTATCGACGTCGGTATGAACGATACGCCCTTCATTTATTTCGCGGTCAACCATCTCGGCGCCTGCGGCGGCATTCAGGTCACCGCCTCGCACAACCCCGCCAAATACAACGGCTTCAAAATCTCAGGCCCCGGCGCAAAACCCGTCGGCGAGGACACCGGCCTAAAAGACATAAAACATATAGCCGTCTCCCTGATTCATACCAAGGGCAGGGCGACCGGCTCGGTCAAAAAGCAGGACCTGACCGGTGAATACAGAAAACACGTCCTGAGGTTCCTCCTGCCCAAGCTGCGAAAGCTCAAGATAGCCATCGACGCCTCCAACGGTATGGCGGGCAAAATGGTCCCGGCGATTTTCTCCGGCCTGGGGCTCGATTTCATCGAACTCAACTTCGAGCATAAAGGCACGTTCAAACACGACCCTAACCCGCTGCACGAGGAAAACCTCGCAGAGCTTAAGACAGCGGTTGTCCGTGAGAATTGCGATTTCGGTATATGCTTCGACGGCGACGCCGACCGCTTGATGATGGTGGATGAGACGGGACGGACTATCGGATGCGACCTGATGACCGCTCTTATGGCGGCATATTTCCTCAAAAAAGAGCCGAGGTCAACCATCGTTTATGACCTGCGTTCCAGCAGGGCGGTCGCCGAAGAGATTATCAAAAACGGCGGAACGCCCAGACGCGAACGCGTAGGACACGCCTTTATGAAAAAGGCGCTGCGCGATTCGCACGCAATCTTCGGCGGCGAGCTGTCGGGACATTTCTACTATCGCGACAACTACTGTGCCGATTCGGGTATGATTACCTTCGTTCACGTGCTCAATATCGTCAGCCAGAGCAGCTCTAAAGTCAGCGCCCTTGTCGAGCCGCTGCGCAGATATTTTCCCAGCGGCGAGATAAATTTTCAAATCGAGGACAAAAAGGCCAAAATGGAAGAATTGGCGAAAAGATACCGCGACGGCCAGGTTGACTGGCTCGACGGCGTAACCGCCGGCTACAAGGACTGGTGGTTCAACTGCCGGCCGAGCAATACCGAGCCGCTGCTGCGATTGACCGTTGAGGCCAAGACCGCCGATATGCTCGAAGAAAAATTGAAAGAAATCGAAGGTGTCCTCGGCCCGCCTGTCGGGCACGAAAAACCCAAAGAGCCCGCTGTGGAAAAAGCCCCTGCCGTAAAAGTTGCCAAAGAAAAAAAGGTTACTAAAGCCGGGAAGGTTGCCGAACAAACGAAACCTTCCAAAGACAGGAAGGTTGCCAAGCAAAAAAAGATTGCCAAACAAAAGAAAGTTACCAAAAAGAAGGAAGTCGTGAAAAACAGGAATATCGCAAAAGACAAAAAGATTGTCAAAAACAAAAAGGTTGCCGAAAAGAAAAAGACCGCCAAAAAGAAAAAATGACGGCTTGTCAAAATCCGGCTTTACCGGATGTTTTGCGAAGAGGTACAGTTATGGAAGTGAATACCAAAACATGGGAGACCCCGAACGGCCCCGTCGACGGCGCTCAAACGAAATGGCCCGGCTTCAACATACTCATTGTCACCGGCTCGAAGGGCTTTCTTGCCTGTCCGGCAATCGACGTTGACGCCTGCCAGCGATACGGTGTGGCCGCTGCTTTGGTTGAAAGCTCGCCCGAAAATCCAATCGGCACTTTGGACCGCTTCCCCAACCGCAGGATTTCGAAAGTAAACGAAAAAGCCAAATTGCTCGGCATAAAAGAAGGAATGCCCGTCGAGGAGGCCTTTGCCCTCATCGCCTGATTTTTCCGCACTTCTTTCCGTCAAGGTGCGGAATTTGTGCGCATAAAAAAAACCGCTCAACGAGAGCGGTCGGAGATTGATGCAGAAAAGGTTACACGCCTTTAACACAAGGCAATGTATGTCGCGATTGCTAAAATAAGAATTCGCCTTTTCGTGGATGTGAATGGTAACCAATACTCAAAGTAAAACTTTCTCATCACCTCTTCGCCGAAGCCGAAGTTACTACACCGAACCTCTCTACACTCCAACATTATATCCTGACTGTGCAGCGTATCCCAAGCAAAAAAACGCCCGCCATTTGTAACCTCTTTGTTATAAAGAAGTTACGGTTCACCAAATAGCAAAATTTTTTCGGTTGGCTACGACTTCAAAATAGGCAATTTGCAGTAATTTACGCTAACTTATCGACCGCCTCGGCAATTAGCCGCCCAATCGGCATTCGCTGCGGGCATCGGGCTTCGGCCGCACTGTAATCGATGTTCAGCAGATTGGCCCTCACACCGGCCGGAATTTCCGCGAAGGTCTGCCTGGCTAACTGCTCGTTGCCGTAACTGTTTCGATACATCAGCGACCGCATAATGTCACTTACAAACGGTGCCTGTGGGACCGCTTCCTCGCATATATGGGCGCAGCCCGCGCAGTAACCGCTGCACGTATCTTTGGCGTATTGTTCGAGGACCATTCTGTCCTGCTGCGAGAGCTTTGCCTTGTCGAGCGCTGCTGCAACGTTTTCGTTTATAAGCGATACACTGTTCATCCCGACGGTGACTGCCGAAATCCTTTCGTCTTCGAGGACCGCTTTTATCTTCGCCTGGCCCTCGGTGAATCCCTTCGCGGCGAAATGCTCCATCAGCTTTTTGTCCTCGTCCGTTGAGACCCTGACGCTTTTCTGGGTCTTCATCGCCGTTAGTGCAATACCCGCCTTGTGGCAGGCGTCGATGGCCTTTTGCATTCCGGCGTCTTTCGTCAGCCGGAAGTTATACGTCGTCAGTATCGCGTCCACCCAGCCGAGTTTCGATGCCTCATACAGGTTTCGTGCCATATTGCTGTGTGTGCTGAATCCGAAATATTTTATCCGCCCCTCCTTTTTGGCCTTTTCCGCCCAGGGTTTCAAATCATCCGTAAGCTGTGAGATGTTATTCAGGACGTGCACGCCGTAGAACACATCGACGTAATCGGTGTTCATCCTTTTGAGTGATTCCTGCAGCCGGGCCTCGACCTCTTCTACGCTGCGGGCGCCGGAGGCCTTGGTCGCGATAAAAAGTTTGTTCCTCGCGTCGGGATTTTTTTCGAGAAATTTGCCGATGCACAGCTCGCTGTTTCCGCCGGTATAGCCGTAAGCAGTGTCCCAGTAGGTCATTCCCCATTTAAGGGACGCTGTCAGGATAATCGGGCTGTCAACAAGCTCTATCGCCCCCAGCGACAAAGCCGACACTTCATCGTCCGTCTTGCCGAATTTGCGTTTAGGCAGCAGGGGCAGTCCGCTTTGCTGCTCTTTTGAAACGGCGTTCGGCTCGTTCGAATCTGCTCTTGCCTGTGAGCCCAGGCCGAGACCTATTCCCGTCGCGCCGACCGTCTTCAAAAAGTTCCTTCGGTTTACTTTTGTGTCTTTGCCTTTCATCGCCTATCCTTTCAACAATAATCTCCTGTTCATACTTCTGGTTTCACCTTCCGCAGATACTCTTATTGCTCTTTTACCGCTGACGGGGCATTCGTGTTCGCATACCCCGCAGCCGATGCATTTTTCCAGGTCAATATAAGGCCTTTGCAGTCGCACCTGGACCTCGATTTTGGCCCCTTGCGAGGCTGATTTCTCAAAAGTGCCCGAGCTCGAAATTTCTATCGAACTATCAGTATTTGCAGCGATTTTGTGACGTTCGCCGTTTCCGAAAAGAATGTAATAATCGCCCGTGCCGAATCTGTCCGCCGGCAGGTTTTCCGTAGTCCTGATTGTCCTGCCTTCGATGGCGCTGACCGTCACAATGCCGTCCCTTATAGTATTGAAGACCTCCTGCGTGTAAATCGCCTTGGGACTTACAGGGCAATTCTCCTGGCAGACGATGCAGGGCTTGTCCATCGACCACGGCAGACAGCGATTGCGGTCAACAAATGCGGTGCCGAGTTTAATTGGGCCTTTTTCGGCAAATTCGCCGAGTCCTTTTTTCTCGTCTAAGGTAATCGGCCTGATTGCCGATGTCGGGCAGACCTGCCCGCACGCGACGCAGTTCAACTGGCAGCCGCTCGAACCGATTCGGTTATTCAGTATCGGCGTCCACAGACCTTCGAGTCCTCCCTCGATACCCGCCGGCTGAAGCACGTTCGTCGGACACACACGCATGCACTGCCCGCATTTGATGCATCGTTTAAGAAACTCCTCCTCCGCAAGCGCCCCCGGCGGACGAATTACCTTATTATACCAGTTCGAAGTAATTTTGCCGCCTAATCGAATCGCGGGCGCCGCCAGTACCCCGCTTGCAAGCGACAGCACAAATCCTCGACGCGAAATGTCTGCCTGTGTTTCGCCGGCAAGCGACGGCACGGCCTGGTAAGCAATCAGGTCGTGTTTGCAGTCATTCAGGCAGTTAAAGCAAAGGACACATTCGGCGATTTTGATATTGCCGGCCGGCTCACAGCCGCCTTCGCAGGCCTTCTCACAAAGTTTGCAGTTGATGCACTCGCTTTTGTTCTTGCCGATTCGCCATATCGAAAATCTGCTCAAGATTGCGAAAAGCGCGCCAAGCGGGCATACAAACCGGCAGTAAAAACGCGGGATAACAAGGTTCAAAAGCACCGCCGTTCCGAACACAGCCAGTATCAGCCAGCCAAGCTCGTAAAACCGCGCCTCAACCGACGTTAAATATGTTCCATTGTCTAAAATCGGCAGTAAAATCAGATTAAAAGACCGCGTCACTAATGGTATCGGGTCAAGCAGCCCCGTCTGCAGCGAGCTTGCAAGCGAAGGAAGCGCCGCCATTCCAAGAAAGAAAAACAAAACCAGGTATTTTAAGCTTTGCGCCTTGCGATACCTGTTTAGCTGGATTTTCTCCGTGACTTTCCTTTTGCGGTTCGCCAGGTAACCCACGAAGTGATGTATTGAGCCGAAAGGGCAAAGCCAGCTGCAGAAAAATCTTCCGAAGATTATGGTTATGACGATTGTCACAAGTGCCCACAGCAATGGCCAATACAACGTCTGCGTGCTCAGGATTGTTCCGATTGCGACGAGCGGGTCCAACTGCAAAAACCAGTTCACAGGCCAGTTGCGTATCTGCCAGAATTTGTCCCCGACCGTGGCGACAATGCAAAACCACAAAAACAGGACAAAAAAGAAAACCTGGCTTATTCGTCTGACTGTCGTGATTTTCATATTATTTTCAGGTCAATTCGGCCCTTAATGGTTTTAACGATTCGTAGTCGGCGTTCCCGGCGCCGGCTTTTTGCGCAAGCGACAGATAAGGCAGATTGTCCGGCTTGAGGCCCAGAAGCGAACAGCCAAATGCGTCCGTCGCCACCATATCACAGCTCGCTATCATCGTATTGGTCTTTTTCAAATCTGAAACCGACCCGCCCGTCGGCCCGTTGCTCATCATCGTCACCGTTCCGTCAAGGACCACAAGCGTCGGCTTTGCCATCATCGCAAGCTCGGCAATGATTGTATTTATGTCCTGGTGAAATATGTTGCGCCTGCCGCCCAAAAGGCCGTACCAGTTTTTCATACTCATCGACGCGCCGCTTCGGTGATGGTCCTTCACCGGCGCTATGCCGATGAGTTTGTTCACTTTTGCCAACGGCTCGTAAAGCACCGGCCAGTTTTTAATCAGTGTCCCGGCTTCGAGTGTCGTATGGCCGAACAAGTTTTCCTTCGGCATCACCACTTCCGCCCCCGCAGCAGTCGCTGCTTTGCCTATTCCGCTTATCGTAAAACAGCTCGCCGGGTCATTGATTGGATTGTCAAGCACGATGACTTTTTTGGCCTTTCCTCTTTCATAGCACAGGCGAATGACCGCCGCGATAACGTCGGGATTTGTTGTAGCGCCTAATATCGGCGGGGACGCAAAAGCAACGTTGGGCTTGATTGCGACGATGTCGCCTTCATTTACGAACCGCTCTATGCCGCCTAATAAATCAATCGCCTTATTGACCGTCTTTATTCTGTCCTCACCCTGAACGATACTAATTACTTGCCCTTCTTTATGCGGCACTGAAAAATCGGGTAATGTCACTAATTTTTCCGCTTCAATACCTGCCTTCGGTCCTTCGCGGTCATAAAGCCAGTAAGCAAGCCCGCCCGCTGCTGCGATTGAGGCGGCCGCCTTCGCTCCGCGTATGAGCAATTGCCTGCGACCAGGGTTTATCCGCCCGGCGTTCGGTGGATTTATCGGGTTAGGTTCAGTCATTGATTTCCTTCAATCGTCCGATTAAAACTTCCGCAGCTTTTTCCGCCGGCTTTTTATTTTCGGCCTCGTGAATGCCGCCGACAAAGGGGCCCGCCGCAAAAACAATTTCGATGCTGTCGTAAAAATCCAGTACCAGCGCATTGGCCGATTTAAGCGCTTCACTGTCCGTCGGGACGACCTTGGCGCCGTTGGCTGTCATAAAATCCTCGTAACTTTTCGCTGCTTTGTTCGCCTCCTCGTTGTTTTTTTGCCTGCTGAAAAATATCGTTACTGTCTGTCCGCCCGTATTGTATTTCGCGGAATATGTGTTCGTCAGGCCGCTAAAGCCGAAGCTGTCCTTTAGCTGTAATTGCCAGGTTCCCGCAATCGTTCCTTCTTTCGGGAAATATTCCAGTTCGGCTATTCTGTCTTCTCCGCCGGCAGGCAGTTGAGCAACGAGTTTTTGGGCAATACCTTTCATTACGTCGATAAGCTCCTGCGATTCCGAAAAGCCAATCATTTCCACGTAGTATTTGCCGTGTGAAAAATAAACCGAGTTGGTCGTTTTGTATTCGAAGGGCAAATCCTTTAAATCCACACCGTCGGGCCTTTTCTGCCTGCTGTAAACCGAAAACGCGTTCCTCGAATTGCCCATATCATACAGATATACCTCGAACCCTGACTCAGGATTGCCGCCTTTGGCGAACCGCTGCTCAGTCAGCAGAACAAACCCCGCGTCCTGATACATCGGCGCCTTGCCGTCGATTTTCTCGTAGAGGTTGTCCGTATCGTATATCTCTGGTTTGCCCGCGGCTGAAAAATCACCTGTTGCCAGACCGGCCAAAGACAGGCCCGGAACGTCAGTTTTCTGCACGTTCGATTGTTCGGATAACTGCCCTGAAACGATGCCGAACCTTGCCATATTCACGTCGTGCTGTCGGACATAGACCCCGGCTGCGATAATAATCAAAACAAATAAAATCAGGGTTGCGACGGTGGATTCGATTTTTCCGGCCCGGCCGGGGACTAAATGCATAAATATTCTCGCAGATTAAAAAATATATTGCCCCTATGAACGAACAAGTATTATACGCTGATTATACGCTTATGTCAAACAAAACAGGGTGCGCAGAAGGACCGGGGCATGCGGAGACGGCGAATCTCCTGTTGGTTCGGCGGGATTGCAATATTTAGCGTACAGATGTGGTTTATGGTCTGCGGTCTAATGTCTTGCCTGCCCCAGCATGTCGTTGGCCGGGGTGTCTTGTGTCTTGCGTCTTATTGACTATGATTGCTCCCCTGCAGTTTCCCACAGGGGTGTAACTCGGCGTGCCGGGATTACGGCAAAACGACCAGAAGGGTATTACTCGGGGCGCTTACGCCGCCTCCATTCGATGCCTTTACACGGTAAAGCATTCTCAGGTTCGACGGCTGTCCGGTCAGATGCGCCTCATTGTTATAAACCGTATCGACTAATGTCCACGGCCCCATAGTGCCTGACGCCTGCATTTCCGCCTTTTCGACGAGGTAGTTTCTCACTTCTCCGCCGCTTTCAGCAGACGGCTTGTCCCAGCTTAACCATATTTCACCGACTCCTTCGGCGGTAACACGAATATCGCCGGGATATCCGGGCGGCTGTATCGGGGTCGGCTCCTGTCTGGGTCCCCAGCCGATTTCGGCGAGGTTCTGCGGCGTAGATGCGCTGTCTAATTCGGCCTTGGTGAGGTCTTCTTTCATCTGCTCAATCAGTGATGTGAAATCTTCCGATTTCGCCGTTGTGGCGATTTTCGTCTGGCCCTGCATACTCTCCTGTGCGTCTCTGGCCTCTTTGAAGTTGGCAAGTTCGGACGTTAATTCCGCGACCGTTACCGATGGAAAGTCGCCTGCGAACTCGGTGAACCCTGCAATCATCTGCTCTGCCAGAGCAACGACATCATTTTCCCTTGTGGGGAATTTCATAATAATACTCCTTAAATATTTTTAATAAAGTTTTCTCACCACGGAGGACACAGAGAACCACGAAATAGTAAATCTAATAATACTTCGTACACCTTCGTGAGCTTCGTGGTAAGTAGTTTTCGCAGAGGGTTTCGGATAATAATGGCCGCTGATTTATATATTTTTTTTGAAATGTCACTTTTGAGGGACAAAAAATATATATTATGGTTTCGTATGACTGGATTTGGTGAATTTAGTCGAATTTACGCCCCGAATACGCCTTTTCAATTCCCCCTTTTTTCGGACAGTGACATATTCTGTCACCGTGACTCCGAAATGGATGATTCATAAACAATACTTTTCCTGATTTTATTGCCTTATTAAAAAAGAACATCAGCGTTACCTCGTTGGACCGATAATGAAGCGATGACTTTTAGAGCGGAATCCCCCTTGCTTTATTTTGAAGTTTATTTTCAAACGAAAAATATAGGGGGAAGGAACCCTCCAGATTCTTCACCACAAATTGCGCTGATTTCGGGGGCCTGCCCTTCGTAGCGACAGCGTAGAAGTGTTTTTAAGCAAAAAATGAGGTTTTTAAGGAAATAAAGGGGATTTGAGGGGATTAAGCAGCTTAAAACTGCCTATCGTTTAATCTTTATATTCTCTAAAGCTATCAATGCATGACTTGAATGACTTAGGCCGATAACGGTTAAAGCTTTCTTCATCCACATAAATAAAATCAAACTTTATGTTCGATTGAAGCTCATTGCTGTCTTCGCACCATTGCTTTAGACGTTTTATTTTTAACGGCACGTCCAGCTCTTCTCTTCCCTTTGTCTCTACAATGTAAATCTCTTTCTCATTGTAC
>CAZHVR010000080.1:0-9649 GCA_964536225.1 uncultured Pirellulales bacterium | reverse complement strand
GTTGGATTTCAGTGATTTCGCGAATCAATGGCTGACCTGCAACAATCCCGAAGACGTTGATTGTGTACAGAACTGGTAATTGTCCGTTTATTTGGCGAAATGGCGAGAAGTTTAAGGTTAACAAGAAATTTCTTTAGGGGCGAACAATGAGAATTGTTTACTTCCGGTTGATGGTGTTTTTTGGCTTTTTACTGTGTTCGGCCGCATTTCTGAATGCCGCTGAGACCCCGGTTACGATAAACGTTAATGCGTCATCGTTTATTCGCACGATTCCCGAGACGATGTTCGGAGGTAATTTAACGGCGTGGGACGGTGCTCAGAGCGGGGGAAACTCGACTTTCAATAATTTGCTGATTGCTTCGGGCCGCAAGTATCAGCGCTGGCCCGGCGGCTCGTGGGGCGATGCGTATCTGTGGAGCGATATGGAAGGCCCCGGCGGCGTCAACGGGTGGATTGTCAGCTACAGCGAAACCCTTAACCTGCTCAATATCCTCAGCCAGCCGGGAGAGACGGTCCATCCCACGCTTCAGCCAATCGTTAATTTCCCCGGATACTGGTATGACACCGACCACAGCGACGCCGAGGCGATAGCCGCCGCGGTCGCCTGGGTCCAGGACCAAAGCGGCAGGACGCCGACCGCGCAATACTGGGAGATAGGCAACGAGGTCTACGGGCCATGGGAGGCGGGGTGGTTTGAGGGAATGAGGGGTTCATACTATGGCGATAAATTCGCAGATTTTTACATTGCGATGAAGGCGGTGAATCCCAATATAAAAATCGGCGCCGTCGCGCAGGAATATGATACGCCCGACTGGTGGAACCCCGGCCTGTGGACGCGCGAGCTGCTTGTAGCCGCGTACGCCAAAGGTGTTGTGCCGGACTTTCTTATTATTCATCAGTATCCCGGCTCAGACCAGCCAGCGTCATACAATCCTACGCTGTTAGGGGCAAGGGTCAATGATATAGCGTCATTTACATCGAGCTTGAACAGCATAATAGCCGACACCATAGGGCCTTCGTACGTGGGGCAGGTGAAATACTGGATGACGGAATGGGACTCCGGTGCTGTCGATGGCTCGTACGACAGAAGGCAATGCTATGTCAACGCCATGTTTCACGCACAGTACACTATGGAAATAGCAAAGAACAACTGGGAAGGGTCGAATGCGTGGGCACAGTGGGAGTATAATTATACGAACTTTTTTGTATATCCTGTCTGGTACGTGCATCCGCTGCTCATCAACAGGTTCGGCCGGGATATGGTTGCCGCGACAACCTCCAATCCGCAGGTCAGAGCATACGCCGCGACTGACAATGACAATAATCTCACCATCCTTATAGTCAATAATTACCCGACTACTGATGCGGCCGTCACTGTAAACATATCGGGCTTTCCCGCCGGAACAAGCGGCCAGCGTTGGCTTATCGAGCCGGCAGGGACGATGATAGCCGGCGGTGTTAATATACAGGATTACTGTGACGTCAGTATAAACGGTACAGTTCACCCGAACCCACTTACTCTGAATTCTCTGGCCCCGCAGACGTTTACGTCCGACAGCACGTTTAACATAACGCTTCCAAAGAGCGGTATGGTTTTTCTGAAGGTGCCGCGGGGAACAGGAGACACGGAGCCGCCGGCACCGCCGACGGGACTGTCCGCAACGGGCGGCGAATCTATGGTTTCCCTTGACTGGAATGACAACACAGAGGGCGACCTGGCCGGCTATAATGTGTATCGTTCCCTGACCTCAGGAAGCGGTTATATAAAAATAAACGGCCCACTTGTAAGCAGCTCGGATTACGTCGATAATGACGTTGAGGGCTATGTAACCTATTATTACATAGTTACGGCGGTAGATACTTCTCTTAATGAATCAGATGATTCGAGTGAGACATCAGCTACGCCCATAGACACTACGGCGCCTTCGGTGCCGATTGGCCTGACAGCGGAGGCAGGAGACGGAGTGGTTTCACTTAACTGGAATGACAATACTGAAGGCGACCTGGCCGGCTATAACATTTATCGGTCAACGACTTCAGGCAGCGGCTACATACAGTTAAACGGCTCGCTTTTGGGCAGCTCCGATTATACAGATAACAGCGTTACCAATGGAATAAAATACTATTATGTTGTCATGGCAGTGGATACCTCCTCGAATGAGTCAGACGCTTCAGGTGAGATTTCGGCCACGCCGATTCCCTCAACCGTTTATACCTTCGCAGGCATAACCGCCGCTAACACCGAATACAACGCTTATGCCTGCGACGTGGACACATTCCCGTTTGGCGGCAGCTCCGGCAACAGAAACTCGATGGTTGAGGCGACCGACACACAGTACAACAATATTTCTACTGACGATACAACAGAATGGGCTACTGTGGACCCCGGCTCGTCTGATGAGATATTCTTATGGGTTGAGATGAAAATCAATGAGGCGCCAGCCAGTATCAGCCGGATAGACCTGACCTTCGATGGCTACACAGGTGGTTCCAGCGATGTTACTTATAGAATCTACGTTTTGACCGCAGGCGCCGACTGGACACAGACATCTTCCTGGACACAGGTCGGCAGCGACCAGAGCATTTCACCGGGCGCTTATGCCACGATGACCCGCTCGATTACTTCCAACATCAGCAATTACATTGATGGGACGGGGAAAATAACCTGGGGAATTTATGAAACCACGTCTTCCGAGGCGACGCATGTTAACTATCTGGAGATGATGGTTACAGCAGACACGATACCTCCTGTGGCTCCGACGGGGCTGTCGGCAAAGGCCGGCATCGCGACGATTTTACTTGACTGGAACGACAACAGCGAAAGTGACCTTGCCGGCTACAACGTGTATCGCTCGACGGTTTCAGGCGGCCCGTATACTAAGCAGAACACCTCGCTTATAAGCACATCGGAATATATCAACGATGGTGTTACCAGCGGAACCGCTTATTATTACGTTGTAACGGCGGTAGATACGTCTTCAAATGAATCGGACGATTCGGATGAAATATCGGTAGCGCCCGTTTTTGCCGCAGAGGGGACGGGGGCTGTTTTGTGCGAGTGGTGGACGGGCATAACGGGAACTACCGTCAGTGATTTGACCTCCGATGCCAATTACCCGGACAGCCCCAGCGGCAAGGAGCTGCTTGTATCTCTCGAAGGGCCTGTTAACTGGGCGGACAACTACGGCACTCGCATCCGGGGATATTTGAACCCTGTAACTACCGGCAGCTACATGTTCTGGATTGCCAGCGATGACGACAGCGAGCTGTGGCTAAGCACGGACGATAATCCGGCGAATGTTTCGCGAATTGCATATGTATCGGGTTATACCCCCTCGCGCTACTGGACCAAGTATCCCGAGCAGCAGTCGTCGCCGATTTCACTGACGGCGGGCCAAAAGTATTATATCGAGGTCCTGCACAAGGAAGGTGACGGCGGCGACAATGTCGCGGTTGCCTGGGAAGGGCCGGCTGTTACTCAGCAGGTCATCGACGGCTTATACCTGTCGCCCTGCTGCCTTGATTTCGAGAATTTCGCTGATTTTGCCGCACAGTGGAATCAGACCGGCTGTAGCGCGGGCAATGACTGGTGCTACGGCTCCGATTTTAGCCGGGACGGATTGGTTTCGCTCGACGACCTTCAAGCCTTTGCCGACGCATGGCTGACAGGTGTTCAATAAACGAACATTGCCGAAATGATTGCTGAAAAAGGGCTGCGCTGTGAAATCCGGCGGCCCTTTTTATTTTGGAAACAAAAATAAAAATAACGGGCGTGTGAATTCCGCAAAATCGGGATAAAAATTAAGGAGACGAGGCCCCCCTCGTTGCACGTACCATTCGGTCAGCAACCCCGTCTCCTACGAAGAAGAGAGGAGAAGAGAAGGCGTTGGTTTCCCCATACGTTCAATTAAAATATAAGTAATGTTTGGGGAAATCCAAATCGGTGGGGGCGAAAAACAGGAAAAAATACGAAGGACGCTTAGTCCACGTTGTTCTTTATAATAGTGGGGTCTTTATTGTCTTCGATGGCCTCGATTTTTCTTACTCTCCTGAGGTGCCTGCCGCCTGCGAATTCGGTGGCCAGCCAGATTTCGACCATTCTCCTCAGGAGGACCTCGCCCAAAAGCTCGCCTGAGACGCAAAGCACGTTGGCGTCGTTATAGTGGCGGGAAATGCGTGCGCTTAACTCATCGTAGCACAAGGCGGCCCTGATGCCTTTTACTTTATTGGCGCTAATGCTCATTCCAATACCGGTACCGCAGGCGAGGATTGCCCTGTCGGCCTTTTTATCGGCCACTGCCCTGGCCGCGAGATATGCCGTGTCGGGATAATCAACGGGATTATTGTCGATGGTTCCGACGTCGATGCACTCGTGGCCGAGCTGGGTCACTATCGTTTTTATCAGCTCTTTGATTTTGTAACCGCGATGGTCGCTTCCAACCGCTACTCTCATAGCACCATCTCGCATAGTCTTTCTCTTACCATTTCTTCAATCAAATCGGCACAGTCGTCATAAACGGCCTGCGACTGGCCTATCGGGTCCGGGATACCGGTGTCTTTGGCAAGCAGAAAACACTTACCAGCCGAATCCGGGCTGATTTGCGTTACTGCCTCCCGATGTCCCTGCGTCATTGCGAATATAACGTCGCTTTGTTCTATCAACATCCTGCCAAGGGCCCGACTTCTGTGGCTGCCGATATCAACTTCCTTCGCAGCACAAGACCTTACGGCCTCGCTGGTTGCGGGAAGACCAACCATACCGAGCGTTCCCGCAGATGTAATTATATAACCCTTTTCTTCGAGCCGGTCAAGTGTGCAGCCCAACTTTTCCGCAAGGTATTTCTTAAACAGGCCTTCTGCCATAGGGCTTCTGCAGCTGTTGCCGGTGCAGACAAATAGTATCGTAACCTTTGCCGTTTCAAGGACTTGTGCCTGCGAATAAACACCTTGTCTGAGGATTTCAAGACATCCCGGTGTGCTGGGATTGCCGACCCTGACGACGGTGCTGCTTTTTCGATATTTGCAGGCGCCACCGTCTATAATCATTTCGAGTCGGCCGTCGAAATGTTCTATGACCTGACTTGCCTCGACGGCGGGCTGGTGCCCTGTTATATTTGCGCTGGGTGCTACTACCTCGCAATTTGTCTGTGACAGCAGCATCGAGGCGATAGGGTTATCAGGGCAGCGAACACCGATTGAATTGTCGCGATAAAGATTGTCAAAAACCTCCTGCGGCAGCTTGCTTTTTTGACGCTCGATATGTTCCTGGTCAATTTCAAACACGATTGTCAGCGGCCCGGGCCAGGCATTTTTCACCAGTTTTTTTGCCCGCAGGCCTATTTTGGGGACATATTTGATTACATCCGAGGGTTTGGCGATATGAAGGGTGTAGTATTTATCCTGGGACCGGCCCTTGAGTTTGTTTAATCCGGCAAGCGTCTCATTGCTGACTCGACAGCCGATGCCGTAAACCGTTTCGGTGGGAAATGCGACCAGCGCGCCTGCGTCTATTGCTTTGGCCGCTTCTTTTATTGCCGCTTCGTTGATATTCGCCGCGTCTATTTTTATGACCTTTGTTTCCACGAGGGTCTAAAATACACAAAAGCAGGTCTTGTCGCAAGCGGGCTGTTGGACGAGAAGGGCTGTCGGCCGGCTGATAAGGCGGCGAATTACGGGCAACTCGGCGGTTTTTTTATTGTTGCAATATCGGGCTGGCGTCTTCGGCTTTTAATTCTTCGGTATTTTGTTCAGGGATGCTGTCGAGATGCCTGAAAAATATCTGGATGTCGTTAAGGTCGATAAGGCCGTCGGAATTGATGTCGCCTAACAGGTAACGTTGGGGCGTTTCGACGCTTGCAAGGACGTTGTCGAGAAGCGCGATTAAATCGAAATCGTCAACGGTGCCGTCGGCGTTAAGGTCGTATAAGAGCGAGTCGTCCCGGGCCGGCGCCGGTGCGACGTTCCATGCAAGCGCGTACGGCGGGGTGGTTGCCGGCTGGTTAATGTCGTGGTCGTAGCTGTATGATACGATGATTTCATACTCCGTGAAGTTGGCATCCGCGGGACAGTATATATGCTCGACGTTGTCGGTTCGGCTGTCGCTGAAATCCAGCATATAATAATCATTCGGCTCATTCGAATCGACTGCCCAGACCTCAAGGCGTATGTCGGCGTCCAAGTCCGTCTCGTGCTCGAATGGGTAGCTGTCTGTGAATTGTCTGTTCCAGACCACCGTCGCGGTAATCATTTTTTCGGCCGGCTCGGCTATATTGATTTTATAAACATTGGCGGATGTTTCATTGGAGTCGAGCATATTAAGGTCCCAGCCGGCAGGGGGGCAGTCCCCGGGCAGCCAGTGACCTGCCGATAACTGATTGTGCGCAGCCAGGGCGTTGACCATACCTGCTCCCTGCAGCCAGTCGAGCGGCACGTCGTGGTCGTCATCTTTTGTCAGCAGGCCCTTGTGCCAGTACGGCAGCTTGGTTGCGGAGTTGAGCAGGACGGCCTTTATGACGCAGTTGCCGCCTTCGCTGTTCGTGGCCAACTGGAGATTCGGCTCTGTTGACGCTTCCTGCACAAGCAAAGCGGCGGTTCCTGCGACAATCGGTGTGGAGAAGCTCGACCAGGTACCCGTCGCTGCATACAGGTTCGGCTCACCCGCGACAGCGGCAAGACAGTTGCCAGGTGCGACGATATCCGGCTTCGAGCGCCCGTCGGAGGTCGGCCCTTCGCTGGAATATTCAGGATATACAAGGGCAAAATGCGAAAGGCCCGTTGTGGTATCATTCGTATCGACCGATTTTACGACGCCCACTCCTATGACGTTGGAGCCGGCGCCGGGATACAGAAGGGGGTCCGAAGAGTTGTAGCCGTTGCCTGTGCCGACGACTACCGTCAGGCCGAAGTGCTGGGCCATCGCCTCGAAGCCGCGGGTCCACCAGTCCTCGAACTGATAACCTATGTCGGCCGTGATAATGTTGGCATCAGGCGGCGAAAAGGGAAAGATGTTATTAATAAGGAAGTGCCAGAACTCGTAGATTTTCGGCTGGGCTTCGGGCGCGGCGCCCTCGTAAAGAAAATCGCCTATATCATCGTTATACGCGTTGGGGTCTCTGCCGAACAGAATCGAGCAGACGGCGGTCGAATGGGCAGACACACCGGAGGGAAGATACTGCTGGTCATAAAAGTCGAAACTCGTGTCTGCGAAACAATTATGATTTTCGTCGGGCCTGTAGTCATTTTGCGGTTTGCCGTCGATGTAGGTTATGCTTCTGCATATCACGGCACATTTGACGCCTGCTCCGGTAAGATTGGGGTCAAGCTGCCTTAGCCCGTAGATTCCGGCGTGATTAAGCCCCTGCGGCTGAAGCCCAATGTCCTCCTGCTCGGCAAAAATGGCTCCTGTCAGGGTGAACAGGACTGCAAACACCGTTACCAGTATCGCATATCTGATTTTTCTGGGACGTAGTGCCACTTCTTCCCCGCAATTATTCTACTAAAAAAGCCGGGTTTTCCGACCCATTCCACCATACCATAAATCCGCGTCATTTTCAAGCAATTTTGCTGTCCTTACCCTGAAACAGGGAGGGTACCGAGATATAAGCTATATTTCGGCTCACAGGCGGGTTTGGACTTACAAAAAAGATGCCGATTTCAACAAAAACAGCAGGAAAATTGCCCTCAGCGAGGGGAAGAATTGTTGAATGCCGGACGCTGTTTTTGTCGGATGGGGATTTATCTTAGAGCCATTTTTTTCTTTTGAAGTATATGAGCATAACGGCCACGACGGTAATCATCACCAGCCAGACCGCGAGATAGCCCCATTTCCATTCTAATTCCGGCATATATTTGAAGTTCATCCCATAGACGCCAGTTATGAAGGTCAGCGGGATGAATATCGTGGCGATTATCGTAAGGACTTTCATCACGGCGTTCATTCTGTTGCTTAAGGCCGAAAGATATATATCCAGCATCCCCGCGACCATATCCCTGAAGCTTTCGACTGTGTCTATAACCTGTATCGTGTGGTCGTAGAGGTCACGAAGATAGACGCTCGTGGAATCCGCAATCAGCCCGGATTCGCTGCGTTCAATTCCGCCGATTAATTCTCTCAGCGGCCAGACGGACTTTCGCACAAAAATCATTTCCCTTTTGAGCCGGTATATTCGTTTTAGTACCTGCTCATTTGCGCTGGAGACCAGCTCTTCCTCCAGGGATTCGATTTTTTCGCCTGATTTTTCGAGAATTACGAAGTAATTGTCCACCACGGCGTCTATCAGCGAATACATCAGGTAATCGCAGCCCATTTTGCGGATTCTGCCTTTGGCGTTTCGGATTCTGTCTCGAATCGGCTCGAATACGTCGCCGACGCTTTCCTGAAAGGAGATTACAAAGTTCGGGCCTAAAATGATGCTGACCTGCTCGGCCTGTATCTGCCGCTTTTCGTCGCTGAAGCTCAGCATATTGAGCACTATGAAGAGATATTTTTCGAGGTCTTCGAATTTCGGGCGCTGGCCGGCGGTCAGTATGTCTTCGAGCGTCAGCGGGTGGAGGTCGTAACGGCTTCCGATTTTCTCTATTGTGTTAATGTCGTGGATGCCGTCGATATTTATCCAGGTCACGGTGGGGCTTGTCTTGAATTCGAAGCATTCCTCGATTTCCTTCACCTGCTTTTCCTGAAAGCTCTGCTCATCATAGTCAATAACGGTGATGCGCGGTGCCTCTAATTTCTTCTCGCCGATATGAATTAGCGTTCCCGGCGGAAGCCCCGCTGATTTTGAATGCCTTTTTGTCTGTCTGTCATTTCGCATCTTGGCCCTCGCTAATATTTTTTAGCAATTGGCCTGCAATTATACTATTTAAACTGTTTACAGCAAAACGACTTTTAAAGTCATATTTCGGGCTGATGATTGGAAGGAAGTGCAGGATTTATCCGCCGGCTTGTCCTGCGTAGTCCCTAAGGGACGAAGAAGGAAGGCGGGGAAATAAAAGTATTTATAATTGCTGTGCCCTGTCTGGAGGTAAACAGGGCACTTTGGGGGAAGTCACAATGTCAATCTTTCCCAATTTAGGGCAGCACCACTAAGACCGTATTACTCGGCAAGCTTTCGCCTGCCGCGTTGGATGCCTTCACGCGGTAAAGCAGTCGCGTATTCGACGGCTGTTCGAGCAGGTGTGCCTCGTTATTATATACCGTCTCGATAAGTGAAAACGGCCCGAAACTGCCTGATTCCTGTGCCTGTGCCCTTTCGACGATATAGTTGGTCACGGGCCTGTTCGGGTCTGTAGCGGGCTTGTCCCAGCTTAGCCATATTTCGCCTTCCGATTCGGATACCGGGTGCAGATTCGTCGGCGATTCCGGCGATTGAATCGGGGTCGGCTGGTTCCTCGGCCCCCATCCGATTTCCGAAAGCTTTTCAGGGTCATCGGCGACGTCCACCTCGGCCATTTTCAAATCATTTTTCATAAGCTCGACAAGGTCTGCAAGCTCTTCATCTTTCGTTACCGTTGCTAATTTCGCCTCACTTCTGGCGTTTTCCTGCAATCCCCGCAGTGACCTGAAGTTGTCTAATGCCTCTGCCAGGGTTGAGCCATTGACCGACGGGAAATCAGTCCCGTGAATATTCAGGCCGGTAACCATCTGGTCTGC
>CAZHVR010000079.1:0-10119 GCA_964536225.1 uncultured Pirellulales bacterium | reverse complement strand
CGACCCCAAAAGCGGCGCCGTAAAATCGCTTTATAATATCGTTCAGGACGCCCGCCTCAATCACCGCGTCGAAGTGACTTCCGGCGTTCTGGCCGACCAGTGCAGTGAACTATTGCAGGAATTCTTCGCCCGCCGGCGCGACGAGAATAAGAATAATCAGTAACCGGATAGAATGGGTGATTGTCTCTCCTGCGAAAGCAGGAGTCCAGGAAAATTTATCGTAGATTCCCGTTTTCGCGGGAATGACAAACTATAATTACCAGCGATGATGCACTGATTCGCGAATGTGACGGTCATAGATTCCACGAACTTTGGCCATAACCTCGTCAGAAAGGGGCGCAAAATCAGAAGCGGCGAAGTTTTGCTCTGCCTGTGCAGGCCGCTTGACGCCGGGAATCGCGCACGTCACCGCCTCGTTCATCAAAATCCACCGCAGCGCGAATTGCACCATGCTTATCCCCTTCGGGCAGATGTCTTTTAGCTCCTCGACCGCCTTCAGACCCGTCTCGTAATCAACACCGGAGAACGTCTCGCCTTTGTCGAACGCCTGCCCCTCGCGATTGAAATTGCGATGGTCGTCGGCCGCAAAAGAAGTGTCCTTTTTCAGCTTGCCCGCAAGCATCCCCGAAGCAAGCGGCACTCGGGCTAAGATTCCAACCTTGCGTTTTTTTGCCTGCTCGAAGAATAGCTCCGCAGGCCGCTGCCGGAACATATTAAAAATGATTTGCACCGTCTGGACGCCTTCGTACTCGATTGCCTTCAGTGCCTCCTCAACCTTCTCGACGCTGACGCCGTAATACCGGATTTTGCCCGCCTTGACAAGCTCATCCAGTGCCCCAAACACCTCCGGCATATAGTAAACCTGCACGGGCGGACAATGAAGCTGAAGCAAATCGACCGCCTCAACGTCGAGGTTTTTAATGCTCCGCTCGACGAAGTCGGTAAGGTTTTTACGATTATATCCCTCCGGTGTGTGCGGGCTTAATCGTCTGCCCGCCTTGGTTGCGATATGAATTTTGTCGCCATACTCTTTCCGCAGTTTCGCTAACAGCCGCTCGCTTCGTCCGTCGCCGTAAACGTCGGCTGTATCGAAAAAATTAACACCTAACTCTATGGCCTTGTGTAACGCTGCCGCCGACTCGCTGTCTTCAACCTGCCCCCACGACCCGCCTATCGCCCAGCACCCGAAACTTATTTCGGAAACCTTCCACCCCGTCCGTCCAAGCTCTCGATATTGCATAGATTCACCTCATGTCGAATTTATAAACTGTAAAAAGCGTACGTTTACTCTTTTGGGGCATTGGCTGCAACCCCTCAATAGCAATTTCAGTGACTCTTCCCGGCAAAATCGAGTTTTCTGGCTATACGCTCTTGGCCTTCGGCTTTTTTGACCACACCCAGAACAGCAGGATTAAAAAACCCAGAATCAACGCGCTTAAAGAATCGCTCAGATACCACTTCGTCGGCATTGCTGTCTTTTCTCCCGTTATCCAGCACAGCACGCCCAGCAATACGCATGCAATGCCTGAGAAGGGCACAAGCACACCGTGTTTCAAAGGCCGAATCGCCAGGATGATAAAGTATATCCCTATCCCCGCGTACGTGGCGCACATCAGCCGGCCTAAATAAACAAACAGCGGTGCGTCCGGCAGCGTCTCGATTCCGAAGAAAGCCGTTACCGTTTGCCAGTTTTCGACGGGCGTGAATATGCCGGGTATAACCAGAAGACACGATATCCCCGTCACCCACAAAGTGATTTTTAACATAACCATTCTCGTCCCCTTTCAAAAATAGTTTCTTTGGAATGATAAGTTTTTCCGTATTTTAACGTATTAAGCAATTGTTTTGCACGGTGTTATTCTGATGGAAGAGTCCCTTTTATGCAAGAAGCAATTATCCCCTAACATAGCCCCGTATATGCAATAAGGAAATAGCACTTAGCAGCGTCCCTTATATGGAATAACGAAATAACAGTTTCCTGCTTGATAATCAATGCCTGATAATCAATAATAGCTACCTTTGGAGAGGTGTCGGAGCGGCTGATCGAGCGGCATTGGAAATGCCGTGTGCGGGTTACCGTACCGCGGGTTCGAATCCCGCCCTCTCCGTTATGCGCGGAGTGAATAACGGAAGGACGCAGCACAACTGCTTGTGGTGCGTTGCGCTTCGAAGGGTTTGCGATGTCCTTAGGACCGCAAACCTCTGGCCCGGAGGGGAATCCCGAGGGTCACCAACGATGGGACGCAGTGGCGGTTACAACCTGCCGTAGGTGTCGAAGACCTTGCGGAAGTGAAAGCCGTAAATGATGAGAGTTACGGCCGTAGCAAAGTACTGCGGCCGGCGCATCGCCCAGAACATAAGCTTCCAGTAGTAAAGCCGACCCCTGTTTACTATGCCCAGAAGCCAAATCGACTTGATAAAGGCCTTGATGTCATAGGAATGAATCCTGGTTTTGATTTTCGGCGAGGGGTTGTAGTTTTTCAGGAACGTCAGGATTCTTTCGTAATAATTTTTGTGCGAGTAAATGGTTTTTACGACGTTTCTGTAGCCGCTGACAAGGTCCTCGTATTTCATCTTGGGAATGAAATTCATCGACAAGTCGGTATTGTCGCCGGTGATGTTTTTGACCAGCCGGTTTTCCTTCATAAGTCGTTTGTAGAGCCGGGTCCCCCTCGGCGCGTTCAATAGTCCCACCATCGCGGTAACTATCCCGCTTTGCTGAATGAATTTTATGAGGTTCTCGAAGCTGATGCCCTTGTCGCTGTCGAAGCCCAGGATAAAACCACCCTGGACCTGCATACCAAAGCTTTGTATCTTTTTAACGCATTCCACGAGGTTTCGGCCTGTGTTCTGCACCTTGTTGCATTCGGTCAAGCTGTCCTCGTCGTCGCTTTCGATACCGACAAATACGCAGTCGAAGCCCGCCTCGACCATAAGCCGCATCAGCTCTTCGTCGTCGGCCAGATTGATGGACGCCTGCGTGTTGAATGTGAACGGATATTTCTTTTTCGCCGTCCAGTCGATTATCGCCGGCAGTATTTCGCTTTTTAGTTTTGTCTTGTTTGCGATGAAATTGTCATCGACGATAAACACCTGACCCCTCCAGCCCGCCGAATAAATTCGCTCAAGCTCATCGAGGACCTGCTCTTTGGTTTTCGTCCTGATCTTATGCCCGAACATCGCCGTGACGTCGCAGAACTCACAGTTGAACGGGCAGCCCCGCGAATACTGGACGCACATCAGCGCGTAATTATGAATGTTCACCAGCTCCCACATCGGGGCCGGCGTTTTCTTCATGTCCGCAAAGCCTTCGGTACTGTAGGTGCGATTCGGCGTCCCAGCTTGAAGGTCTTTTAGAAACTCCGGCAGCGTAATCTCGCCCTCGTTGAGGACAAAGTGGTCAAGTTCCGGAAATTCCTCCGGCACAGTCGTAAACAAAGGGCCGCCTCCGACGACGGTTTTGCCTAAATTTTTGCATCGCTCGATGACGCGCTTGACCGAATGCCTCTGGATGAACATACCCGTAATGAACACGTAATCGGCCCAGCGGATATCGCGTTCGCGCAGTTTCGTCACGGCCATATCCACAAGCCGTTTCTCCCATTGTTTAGGCAGCATCGCCGCCACCGTCAAGAGGCCCAGCGGCGGAAGCATCGCCTTTTTGGAGACAAAGCGAAGCGCATTGTTGAAGCTCCAGAAAGTGCTTGGCGTTTCAGGATTCACAAGTAAGATTTTCATATCAAATATCCTTTACAGGGTTGATATTAACGTATGGTATCTCTGCTGTCTATAGGGTGCATGTTATCATTATTTGTCCCGGAGCTTAACCCGGCAGATTGCTTGAATCGCTTACTCCATTTGCCTATAAGTTGTTTGTCAAATCTGAAATCCGCCTTCGCCGCGCCGGCTATGCGTCTTTGACCGACCTAAAACAAGATAGGCAGCCATAAGCGCAGCCGGTTCTTGAAAATGCCGGAACGGAAGGGGGGTAGCTTGATTTTCGAAGAGTACTCACAGACGCATCGCCTGTTTTTTGCTTTTTTCTCAATTTTCCAGTGCCTTTCCGGCTGTCCAGCCGGATATAACCATCTAAATAATAAGCGCTTATGCTCTCATAAGTAATTTACAAAAAAGTTTTATATTTATTGAACTTTGGCAAAAAATATGGTATAATACCGCCCGCACTGGTTTGGCGGCGGGCCGAAGCAGGCAGATGGCGCAGCAGCGCAAGATGTGACCCAGCAGGGCGAGATAAATTAAAAATCAAAACCCGCCATTTGGCGAGGTCTCGCTGAAGGCGGATGCAAAATGTAAAATTGTGGTGTCGCTGCGCGACGAGGAGAGAAATTTATGACTGCTGTTAAAATCAAAATACCGAACTGGTTGGATAAAATCCTTGTTTGGCCCGTCCTGCTCTATCGAAAACACAAATACGGCTGGCCGTTTCGAAAGATTGACCTCGGCGAGGAAGAGTGGACAATTGTGGATCCTGATGTCTATTATCGGCTTGGAAATTGTAACTGGTATCTGGTAGGTAAACAGGACAGATTATACGCGGCACGAAATATTAAGGCCGTTGGCTCTATTATACAGGTCCGTCTGCACAGGGAAATTATGAATGCACCTAAAGGGCTTCTTGTGGACCACAAAAACGGCAACGGGCTTGATAACCGCAGGGACAACCTGCGCCTCGCTACGCACACTCAAAATATGCACAACTGCCGAAAAAGAAAAAATGCCACATCGAAATATATCGGCGTCTGGCTGGACAAAAAGAGAAATGTGTGGGAAAGTGTTATTGGTAACGAAGGTAAAAAGATTTATCTGGGAAGATTCGAAACAGAAATCGAGGCGGCGAAGGCATACGATGCCGCGGCCAAAAAATATCACGGCGAATTTGCCCGGCTGAATTTTCCGGAGCGCAGCGACGGTCCTCGGGTTTAGCTCCTTTGGTTTTCTGCCGGGGACCCATACTACAGGGGACCCAAGTATTTAGCCCCCAGATTTATCCGGGGGTAAAGGTCTTGTTTTGCTTGCGATTTAGCGATATACTGCCGAGGTAAGGCGGAATATAGATAGGTTAGCCCGGAACATTCGTAGTTTCCATTGAGGGACAATTATGAAAAAAATCCTGATATATGTTCTGACAATCATGGGATTTGTTATTTTGTCCACTGTGATTGAAATGACGAGTTATACGCTACTCCGTGTTCCTACCCCTCCTGGTTTTAGCACCAAAGATTTAGTACTGATATTTCCGACAAAAATCCTATTTGCATTTGTATTTGTCATTGTGTTCCGATTGTCTTACGGCTCGAAACTTTCTGAGAACGGAATATTTTACGGCATTTTATGGTTTCTCGGGTTCTCGATACCGCAGGAGGTCGGTTTTTGGGCAGTTTATAAATATGAGATAGTGTCTGCTTACGCCGGCTTGTTGTCCGGCTTTGTGACATTTCCAATCTGGGGATGGTTAGTGAAAAAAATCAAACTGCCTTGAATGTGTGAATACGCCGTCCGCTGAATTACATCGCCGCCATTTTAAAATTTCAAATTTCAATCCGCGTCAATCCACATATACCCCTGCGTCTGGAACAGCTCCTCATATTCAAAACCTGACTACAAAAATTTCCACGCCCTCTCTTTTGTTTTCTTCTTATTTTTTAATCTGTGAAAATCCGTGTTAATCCGTGGTTGCTTTATTACATTGCCGCCATTTTTAAAACGAGTTGTTCAATCGCGACCCTCGGCTGCGCTAATCCTCTTTTTATCGCGTAATCGGTTTCGGCCAACTGCTGCAATTGGTCGCCTAACTGCCTCAGCGTCAGCCGCCTGAGCAGGGCCAACTGCGCGTCTTTGTTATAAAAGATGCGAGCCTTGCCCGCGGCCTCGTACTGGGAGCAGCCCTCTTCGATTAATTTTTTGGCCGTGAACAGATTGCGAAAATGATACGCCAAAGCGCCGACCGTCGTAAATTCGGCGTTTTTGTCCTCGGAGAACATCTTTCGCAGCCGTTCCACCGCCTCGGCGGGTTTTTTCCCAAGGCAGGCGTCGATGACGCCGAAGGCGTTATACATCCGGTTATAGCCCACAAGCGCCTCGACGTGGGTCGTCTTAATTGATTTTTCATCGCCGGCGTATGTGGCTAACTTGTCGATTTCGGTATAAAGCCGGGTTATATCGTCGCCGGCAAGCTCGACTAAAAGCTGGGCCGCACCGTATTCGAGGCGTTTGTTATGTGCTTCCTGTGCGTAGTCGATTAGCCGGCGGGGTATCTCCCTGCCTTTCGGCGGCTTTACTTCAATAAGCGAGCCGACTTCGGGCAGTTTCTTGGCAAGTTTGGTACTCTTCTGCCAGCTCGATACCGTCAGTATGAGTATCCCGGTGGCACACGGGTTGTCGAAATATGTTTCGAGCGCCTCGCGGTTGGCCGAGACGAATTTGTCGGCGTCTTTGAGCACGACGACCCGCTTTTTTGTCAGGAAGGGCAGCGTGCGGAGCTCATCGAGAACATCGGCGATGGTAATCCTGTTGGTGTCGGCGACAAGCAATCCCGTCGCCTTTTCTTCCTGCGGTATCAGCCGCTCGATAAGCTCGCTGCACCGCGCGTTGACAAGCGTCTGCTCCTTCCCCGCAATGACAAACACAAGCTCAGGGTTTGATTTTGACTTGCCAGCAGTTTTTGCCATGATGCTCGATATTCGATACTCGATACTTAATGCGAGTATCCAGCATCCAGGATCCAGTATCCTGATGTTTAATTGTTTTTATCTGCGCTTCTTCTTCCCGCCCTTGGTTTTCTTTGCCGCCTTCGGCTTAGCGGGTGCCTTTTTTACTTTTTTAGCCGGCTTCGCTTTTGACTTGGGCGCTGGTTTTGCTTTCGCTTTCGACTCAGGTTCAGTTTCTTGTTCTTCCGGTTCGGGCTCTTCTTCTACTTCGCCTTCATCGTCAACCTCGGCCTGCTCCTGGATTTGTTCTATTTCTTCTTCCGTCCGGGTCGGCGGGGCGGTTTCACCCTGCGGTTTTTCCTCTTCCGGGGCTATCTTGGCCGCGGCAACGAGCTTGTCGCCGGGCCGCAGCTTTATCAGCCGGACGCCCTGGGTGTTTCTGCCTATTGCGCGAATCTCGTCTAACCCGGTGCGTATGATTTGTCCGTTTGCGGTAATCAGCATCAGCTCGTCGGCGAACTGCACCGCCTTGAGAGCCACGACCTTGCCGTTTCGGTCGCTGGTCTTGATATTGATTAGGCCGACGCCGCCGCGGTTCTGCGACCGGTAGTTATCGAGTAGCGTCCGTTTGCCGTAGCCGTTCTCGCACACGGTCAATAGCGACGCCTTTTCCTCCGCGATGACCATATCGACGACCGCGTCGCCCGTCCGAAGCTTGACGCCGTGAACGCCTCGCGAGACCCTGCCCATCGAGCGGACCTGCTTTTCGTCGAACCTTATGGCCATACCGTCCCTTGTGCCGAGGACTATATGGTCTTTGCCCGTGGTAAGCGCAACCTCGATAAGCGCGTCGTTGGGGTCGAGCTTGATGGCCGTAACGCCCACTTTGCGCGGGTGGCTGTAGGCCGAAAGCTTCGTCTTTTTGATTAGACCGTTTTTCGTCGCCATCACGAGTTGCGGCAGCTTTTCCTCAGCCGTCTCATCGTCTTCCTTGAGCTTGGCCACGTTAATTATCGAGGTAATACTCTGGTCGCCCAGGTTCAGAAGGTTCGCAATACTCCTGCCCTTGCTTTGTCGAGATAAACTCGGAACATCATAGACCTTTAACCAGTAGCATTTGCCGCGGTTGGTGAAGATGAGGAGGTAGTCGTGGGTTGAGGCGGTGAACATGTGCTCGATGAAGTCGCCCTCCTTTGTGTCTGAGCCGATGATGCCGGTCCCGCCGCGGCCCTGCTTGCGGTAAGTGTCGATTGGCATCCGTTTTACGTAGCCGGCGTGGCTCACGGTAACGATGACCTCCTCGGCGGCGATCAGGTCCTCGACGTCGAAGGTTTCTGCCTGCTGTGCGGTGATTTTGGTTCGTCTTTTGTCGCCGTATTTTTGCTTCATTTCCTCGATATCTTTGCGAATTATATCCATTAAGACATCGTCTTTTGCCAATATTAACTCGAAACCTTCGATTTCGGTGACAATTCCGGCGTATTCTTTTGCGAGTTTTTCGATTTCGAGGCCTGTGAGTCGCTGAAGCTGCATAGTCAAGATGGCGTCGGCCTGTGGCCCTGTGAGGAATTGCTTTTCTTTTGACTTCGATTTGATGAATTCTTTGGGCAAAAGCTTGCGAAGTGTCTCAGATTCGGCCAGTTTTAACGGCTTTTTCATCAAATTCAGCTTGGCCGTGGGTGCATCGGGAGATTTTTTGATGAGATTGATGATGTCGTCTATGGCACTGACCGCGAGAATGAGGCCTTCGAGAATGTGCGCCCTGTTCCTGCAGCGCTTTAGCAGAAACATAGTCCGCCTGCGGATGACGACTTTGCGATGGTCGATGAAGAGGTCGAGCATCTGGCGGATGTTGAGGGTTTCGGGCCTGCTATTTACGAGTGCAACGTTGGCAATAGCGAAGGTGCTTTGCAGGGGGGTGTACCGGAATAATTTGTTGAGGGCAACCTGTGAGTCGCAATCCTTTTTTACCTCGACGACGATGCGCATTCCGTGTCGGTCGGATTCGTCGCGGACATCGGAGATTTCGGCGATTTGGCCATTGCGAACGCAGTCGGCAATTTTGGAGACGATAGTAGTTTTTACCACCATATAGGGTATTTCAGTAATGACGATGGATTCCTTGCCTCTTTTGGAGGGCTCGATATCGGCCTTTGCCCGGACGACGAGGTGTCCTCTGCCCTTGAAATAGGCGTCGATGATGCCTTTTGTGCCGCAGATGATTCCGCCTGTGGGGAAATCGGGGCCGGGAAGTTTTTTCATAATGTCTTTGAAGCCGCATTTGGGGTCGTCTATTATCAACAGCAGAGCGTCGCAGACCTCGGCGACATTGTGGGGCGGGAGGTTAGTTGCCATACCGACGGCGATGCCGGTTGAGCCGTTGACCAGCAGGTTGGGGAACTTCGAGGGCAGGACGGTCGGCTCGGTGCGCGTCTCGTCGTAGTTGGGGACAAAATCGACGGTGTCGTATTCGAGGTCTTCGAGCAGGTGCATCGCGGGGGAGGCCATTCTGGCCTCGGTGTATCGCATAGCGGCGGGTGGGTCGGCGTCGATAGAGCCGAAGTTACCCTGCGGGTCAACGAGCGTGTATCGCATATTCCAGTCCTGCGCCAGCCGAACCAGAGTGCCATACGTTGCCTGGTCGCCGTGCGGATGATAATTGCCGCCGGTGTCGCCGACGATTTTGGCGCATTTTCGGTGCTTGCTTCGGGGGCCGAGGTTGAGGTCGTTCATCGCGACGAGGATTCGTCTCTGGGAGGGTTTGAGGCCGTCGCGGACGTCGGGCAGGGCACGCGAAACGATGACGCTCATCGCGTAGTTGAGGTAGGAGTTTTTGAGCTCGTCGAGAATGGCGATGTTTTCGAGCCGTTCGTGAAATTCTGCGTTTTGTTTCATAGGTCCGTATCGTCCTTATTTACTACTAAATCTCACCGCAGAGCACGCGGAGATTAATTTTGTTTTTTTTCTCAGCGGTTTGCTTATGCAATCCGTTGCCTTAGAGGCCTGTCCAAACAGCTATAAAAGGTTACAGTGGAGGGTGGGAAAAGTCAAGGGCGGTGAGTGAGAAAGTTGGATGCTCGATACTTGATACTGGATGCTCGATTCTGCCGGAGGTGGCACAAATGATGCAAAGGTCAGATGTGTCGCTTTTTACTTACAAAAGTTGTCAATTATGCTGATTGAGAGTATGCTGTATTAGCCCGATGAAAGGCGGGGGAGAATTTGATAATAAAGGTTTGACGAGGACAGGGGGTTTTATACAATTGTAACCACGGATTAACACAGATTTTCACGGATTATTTTGTCATTGCAAAGTCGAAGGCCGAAGCAATTTCGCCATGCGATTATCCTTGCTTTTTTCGACAATCTATAGGATAATATCAGTGGGCCAGACGCCCTTTTAAGGTATCAATGGGAGATTTCTATTATGACCAAAAGACGAATCTTTATT
>CAZHVR010000078.1:0-10151 GCA_964536225.1 uncultured Pirellulales bacterium | reverse complement strand
ATTTCCGCCCCGACCGAGCCGGGTGCGCTTGTCGCAATATCGGAATCGACGGGCGAAATCCGGCTTGCGTGGGACAAGCCCGATGTGGATGCCAACAGGCCCGTAAGAAACTATATTATCGAAAGGGCGGACGTGCAGGAATCAGGCAGCTTCGGGCCATTTTCGCTTATCGCGACGGTATATAATAACGAGGCGCACCTCTTAGGACAGCCGTCGAATCAGCGTATGCTTTACCGCATAAAGGCGGTAAACGCGGCAGGCGAAAGTTTGCCGAGCAATACCCTTCTCGTTGTCCTGCCCTGAGTCCCGATTATATCGCGATTAAAGTGCCCTGTCTGTTACAGGACAGGGCACGGCAATTATAAATATTTTACGTACCTTGACGTGGCTAAATTGTATTAAAAGTGCCATCATATTATGATTCCCCCGCTATTGGTTTACAGAGATAACTTACCGGCCAGCAGGCAATTATCTTTTTCTTTTTGACCACAATTGACCTGCCATTAACCTTCGACATAGTTTTCTACAAAGTCGGGGTAAACCACAGACCGGACCGGCGGGTCAGTGAAACAACTGCTGCACAAAGTAATACAGCGCCTGTTTCCATTCCGGAGCATCGTGTCCGTGGCTGTCCACGTGCCAAACGTGAGGGATTTTCTCTTCCTTGAGGTAGGCATGCACACCCTGGCTGATAGAGATAAGGCCATCCTTGTTGCCGCACGAAAGCCAGAGCAGTTTTAACTGCTTTGCCGCATTGGGGTCGGGCAGAAGCTGGGCCGGCGGCTTCGTGTTCGGGGCGGAGGAAAAACCGCCCACCCACGCAAACGTATCGAGGTGCGCCAGGCCGAAGTTCAACGACTGCCCGCCGCCCATCGAAAGCCCTGCAAGGGCACGGTTTTCCCGGTTTGTGCAGGTGCTGTAACGTGACTCAATTGTGGGGATGACATCATCAAGCAGGTCTCGCTCGAAATTGGCGAACGCCGGCGCGGCGGCAAAGATGTCCCCCTCGGCGCGGTCGTTTTTCTGCGCTCGGCCGTTGGGCATGACAATTATCATCGGTACGGCTTTGCCATCGGCAATGAGATTGTCGAGCAGGATGTTGGGCTTGCAAAACCTCTGCCACTCAGTTTCATCACCGCCGATTCCGTGCAACAAGTAGAGAACGGGATACTTCTTGTCTTTCGTGTAGCCGGGCGGCGTGTAAACCAGCATTCGGCGTTTCGTGCCGACGGTTTTCGAGTCGTATTCGACCATTTTCAACTGCCCGGGCGGAATGTTGTCGCGCTTCACATCAAAGCCGGCCGGCGGCTCAGGAAACGCGGGTTTATCGTCACTTTTGAGCACGATTGGTCCGCCGAATCCGCGAGGTTCGCTGCGGCGATTTCCCGGGCGCACCTGCGGCGTATTGGTGTCTTGAGCTGCGGCAGGTAACACCGCCGACAGAATCAGGATAAGAGTCAGGATTTTCATAACAGCTTCACTGCCTCCGGCGTTGCATTCGGTGTCACGGGTTTTTTTGCGATTCCGGCCGGGTGTTTGGCCTTTGCCGGGTTATTCACATCTTTAGCACCATACGCTACAGAAACTATTAACAATAATCCTATAATTAACCTAAAACCGGCGTGCCTTAAAATCATTGTTTATAACTCCTTCAATTGCTCTTCAAAAAAGGGATGACTGCGTCGAGGTCCTTATAGGTCTCGTAATTCCAGTTGTTGCCATCCGCTACCCTGATTACAACGTGTCCCACCTCGAGGGAGAACAAATCCTCGATGAATCGTTTGTGCTCCTTTTTCAGATACGGAAGAACATCTTTCAGTACCTGCTGCGTGTAGGCCGCTCTGCCGTAAACGTGTTCTTCTCCCGAGACAATAATTATGTATGGGTCGATTGCTTTGAGGTAATCCTCATCGACCGAGCCGTGGAAATGATGGTTGGCGTGATAGACGTGGGTTTTTAACAGTTCCAGATTATTTTCTTTTGTATATTTTTTGAGGATTCGGCGCTGGTTATAGCCGTAAATATCTCCGCCGTGCGTATAGACAAAACCCTTGTATTCCATTCTCATCGAGAGGGACTTAAAATTCTCATCTTCCATGTGGGCCCCGTCCTGGTATGAATTTAGGATAGTGACGTTCATATTTTCAAAATCGAAGCGGTCGCCCGTATTAAAATCCTTGTAGTCCTTTTTGACAAGGCCTTGGTATTTTTCCATAAGCAGGCCCGCTCCGCCGCAGTGGTCGTCGTGGTAATGAGTAATCCAGAGGTAATCCGGTTCGATTTCGTGCCGTTCCAGAAATGGAATAACCCGCTGCCTGCATATTTCTTCGGTTCCCGTGTCGATAAGAAGGGTCTTGCCCGTGGGTAAAAGCATCAAAACGGACGCTCCGTGGTTTACGTCAAAAGAGACGATTGTCAGCTCCGCTTTTATTGGCGTGTCCCTTACATCGAGATTGAATTTGACGGGCTCCGTGTTGCTGAAATTAAAAAGCAATTCGGTATTGCCGGTTTTTAGCGTTGAGAGGTAGTCCTTGGGGATTTTGACCATTGCCGCGTCTTGTGTGTAGGAGACGTTTTCCTGCTCAAAAGGAACCGGCTGCTGATTGTGCGTGATTGAAACGAGCTTGTTGTTGTTCTTGTCTAATTTGATGAACAGGTCGGAAGTTGTGTGGTCTTTATAAAATGTGTTCCTAAGGGGGGTAATTTCGGGTCTTGCAAAAATGGGGCCGGAAACCGTAATATAATCGATATCCATATGACCCCAGGATTTTCGCAGCTCTATAGTATTATCGCCGGCATTTAGTCCTGCGTTTTTCTCAATCTCGTTCCATTTCGAGCTTGCGGAAAAGCCGATTTCGGGCTCGTATTCTTTGCCGTTAATTAGAATCCTTTGGGCGTTGTCTCTGCCGTGCGAGCGATAACCGATAGCAATGGTATATCTTGCATCGCTGTTTACATCGACGTGAAAGACGGCTGAGCCGGAATTTTCCATTCGCAGGAATTTGCCGCCGCTGGCCGAGGAATCCTCTCTTACTAAAATGCTGTCGAGCAGGTTCGCATCTTCGGCCTCGTATTTTGTCTTTGCAGGATTTGCCGGTGTTTGCTGGTTTTTTTGTCCTTCGGCCGGAAGAACGAACCATAGAAGTATAAATGCAAATAAAAGGGTTATCTTTTTCATTTCAATCCTCGCTAATGTTCTTTCATCAGCTCTAACATCTTGCGGTCTAATTTGTGTCCTTCGTAGTCCTCGTACTCAACGTCCTCCCGTTCGCTGTCTAAGACGCCGAATGCGCCCCTGAGGTTCCACATCGCATATCCCCAGCCGACTCGCTTCCACAGCGAAAGTATGTCCTTCATCCACGCCAGTGTTACCTTGTGCGGGGTCTTGTTGAAACAACCCCATTCGCCGACGTGAACGGGAACGTCTTTTTTAATTAGCGGCATCCACGTATCAATCAGCTTGGCCTTCAACGCTGCCTTGTCCCAGATTTTTCCGTTGTCGGCTTTCAAAGGCCACGTCGGCTCACCGGACGCTTCGAACTCGTTTTTCGGAACCCACGTTGCCGTATAATGGCTGACGCTCATCGGGTCGTATCCGCGCGTGCTTTGAACCACACCCAAATCCGCGATTCCCATAATGGGTAATCTGCCCACGTCTTTGCCGTCGGCAACAATCAATCGATCCGGGTCTTCTTCTCTTATACCTTTTACTAATGCCGTGTCAACTTCCACGTGCCGAGTTTCGTCTTTCAAATGAGGCGGCTCGTTAATCAAATCGAAGCTGAGCTCGGTGCTCGGTATGCCTTTATATCGCTTTGCGAACATCTTCCAGTGATAAACGGCCGCATCGAGGGCTTTTTGCATATTTTCCGGCGTGTCCTCGTAAAGGTCCATCGGCTCACGGTCCCTGCCGTTTATGCAGTAGCCGGGTATCCTGTGCAGGTTAAGATTTATATGTATTTTGTACTGCCTGCATAATTTTACGACGTCGTCGATTTCCTCGATTACTTTTTCATCAATATTGTTCCAGTCGTCCGGCTCGGCCCAGTTCCAGTACGACATCGGCAGGCGTGCGAAATCGAAACCCCAGTCCTTCATTATTTCGAGGTCTTCTTCCTGGAATTTTCTTCTCTGCGGACCTTTTGAGCCGAATCCCACGGGAAAATTAAAGCCCCGATACCGGGGAAATTTCAGGGCCGGCCTTTCCGGCTTCGATATGGCTGCCTCTGCCTTTAAGCCGGTAATCGATATTGTTGCGAGAGCTCCGCCTGCCTTTAGAAAGTCGCGCCTGTCCATATTTGCTTCTCCGCTGCGGTTTTCGTTTTCGATTTGCTCATTTTTTGGAAAATATTTTAGCATTTGTGCACAATAAGTCAATCAGGCCGATTTTCGGCCAGTCGTACCCGTCTCCGGTAAGGTTGAATCCGGATGGTGTCGGCTTTGCTAAGGATTTTTGGGACTCTTCTGCCCTCGGCGTGAGCTTAATTTGAGCGGCAGACGAAGCAGGACATGCTTTTCGCGGAAGAAACTCATGCTGCTTTTAGCGGCGAAGAGATGACAAGCCGTCTTTATTCCTGGTCTTCTGGTATGTTTACGATTCGGATGCAGACGGGTTTTGCGCAGATGGTATCGAGGGCATCGAGGTCATTTACGGCGGCGGAGACCTTGAACTGGGGAGTGGGATGGGTGGTGATAACTACAGGCACGGTGTTGTCGGGGCCGCGGCCTTCGTGCTGGAGGACGCCTGAGATGCTGATGGCGTTGTCAGCGAGTACCTTTCCGATTTGTGCGAAGACGCCGGGCCTGTCCTTGACCATCAGTCGGACGTAGAAGCGGGTCACAAGATTGTCGATTTTGTCAATCAATGGAGCGATTTCGTCGTGGGGTTTCAGGTTCAGGTTTTTGAAGGTGGCAGCGGAGTTGCCGAGTGCGACGTCGATGATATCGGCGACGACGGCGCTTGCGGTGGGCATCATACCTGCGCCTCTTCCGATGAAGACAAGCTCGCCGACGGCGTGGCCGAAGATGCTGATTGCATTGAAGGAGCCGTCAACCTGGGCGAGGCGGTTATCCTTATCGATAAAGGACGGGTGGACGCGGAGCGAGATGCGATTGTCTTTGTCTTTTTCGGCTATGGCGAGCAGCTTGAGGCAGTAGCCCATTTCGCCGCCGAAGCGGACGTCGTCTTTTGAGATGTGGTCTATGCCTTCGACGTAGATATCGTCGAGGGCGATTTGGCAGCCGAAGGCGATTGATGCGAGGATGGCGAGCTTGTGGGCGCTGTCGCCGCCTGAGATGTCGAGGGTGGGGTCGGCTTCGGCGTATCCCTTTTGCTGTGCTTGGGCGAGCGCGTCGGCGAAGTCCTCGCCTTTGGCGGTCATATTGGAGAGTATGTAATTGCAGGTTCCGTTTACGATGCCATACATCGCTTTTATATCATTGGCGGCGAGTCCGGTCCTTATGGCGGAGATAATGGGTATTCCGCCTGCACAGCTTGCCTCGAAGGCGATGCAGCGACCTGCTTTTTGTGCGGCCTGGTAAAGCTCGCTGCCGTATTCTGCGAGCAGGGCCTTATTGGCGGTGACGACGTCTTTGCCGGAGACGAGCAGATTCAATTGAATTTCTTTGGCGATTCCGGTTCCGCCGACGAGCTCGACGGCGATTCGAATGTCCTTATCGCTGATGAGCTTGTTCAAATCGGCGGTGAGGACGTCATCGGGGAATTTAACGGGTCGGGGGCGTTTGAGATCAGCATCGACAACGCAGGCGAGCTGCAGGCGCAGGCCGGTCCTGGCGGCGATGGCGTCTGCGTTTTCGAGAACGATTTTTGCGACGCCTGAGCCGACGGTGCCGAATCCGACGAGACCGATTTTTACGATTTTTTCCTGCATCTTGCGTTTTCCCGTTAAAGGCCGTAGTTTATGAGTTTCACGGGTAATAGTCAATCGTGATATTTGCAGGTGATTTCGGTAATGGGAATACACCGTTTTTACAGTGAGTCGATAGAGGGGCCGGCGGTTGAATTGAGCGGGACGGAGGCGCACCATTTAGCGGTTTTACGGCTAAGGTCGGGGGACCGGGTAGAACTGTTCGACGGTTCAGGCGGATTAGCGACTGCGGCAGTAACGGGGGTTAGGAAAAACAAGGTTACGCTTGAGGTCGAGAACATCGTTCGAAACGAACCGCCGAAGACGCGGCGGATAATCATCGCTGCGAGTGTTCCTAAGGGTGAGCGGCTTGACTGGCTGATTGAGAAATGCACGGAATTAGGCATCGAGCGGATATGTCCTGTGATATTCGAGCGGACGGTGAGACAGCCGGGGAACCCGAAGGCGATGGAGCGGTGGATGAGGCAGGCGATATCGGCGGCGAAGCAGTGCAGGAGATTATTTTTGCCGCAGATTGACCCGCCGATTAATTTTCAGGAGACAATCGCATCTATATTAACAGATAGTCCCAATTGCCGGCTCCTGGCGGGAGGAATATCCGGCGATTGTGAGCCGCTGACGAACCAATCCTTCGGCGAAAACGATGTGGCTGCCCTGGTCGGGCCGGAAGGGGGGTATACTGGAAATGAGGAGGCGTTTTTGAAAAGCAGTGGTGTTCAATTCGTTCGATTGTCGGATACAATTCTTCGTACTGAGACGGCGGCGATTGCATTCGCGTCTGTCTTGACTGCGCAACGCAGTGCATCAGCAAAATAATTTAGGAGATTTACTTATGCCTAATATATTACTTGAGAAGGTCGAGTATAAGATTGAAAAGACGAACCTCGGGACGTGGCGACGATACGGCTATGTAACCGGGCTGAGCTTTCACGAGTTCAAGAGCGACGCGACGTTTATGGGGCTGCCTTTGATACATTACACATACGGCAGAAGCCCTGAGACAGGGAGGCGCGTTTGCGCAAAGGGCGTTATAGCCGTGGGGCGGATTGCGTGCGGGATAATCGCGATAGGGCACGTGTCGTTCGGTCTTATCGCTATAGGACAATTAGCAATTGGCTTATTGTTCGGGTTAGGGCAGTTAGCGACGGGGCTTGCGGCTGTGGGGCAGGGGGCGATAGGGGTTTACTTCGGACTTGGGCAACTGGCGACGGGATATGTGGCAATCGGGCAATTAGCCATAGGCAAGTATGTCCTTGCACAGCTCGGTTTCGGGAAGTATGTACTGTCGATAGGGCGCAGAGACGAGCAGGCAATCGAGTTTTTCAGGATGTTTCCCGTGGTAAGGAATTTCTTCCATTAAGTAAGTGAAATTAGAGAACTGGATTCCCGCTTGCGCGGGAATGACACCACCCTATTCAATTGGCTGGGTGGCGAGGATTTTTTCGTAGTCGCCGAGGTTGAAGAAGGCGGCGGAGCCATTGGGGTTGTGCTTGGTGAGCATTTTGATTGTCGCGGCGAATTTCTTTTCGAGAGGGGCGATGAAACGATTCGGTTTGTCACCCTGCGGTTCGGTTAAGTCAATCTGGTAAGCGTGTAGCGTGAGGCGTTCGAGGAGGGGTTTTTCTTCCTGATTAAAACCAAGGCGATAATTCTTTTTGAATTCCGAAAGCATAATCGGCCTGATACCTGCATACAGGGGGTCAATGGCCAGCGGCAGGCCGATGCTTGCGAGGTGGACGCGAATCTGATGCGTACGGCCTGTTAGGGGGTTGACGGCCAAAAGCGAGGCGAGTCCGAAATCCGCCATTAATCGCCATTCGGTAAGGGACTGTTTGCCGTGACGGCGGTCGATTGTCATAAGCTCGGTATTTTTTCTGTTTCTGCCCAAGGGGGCATCTATGACGCCCTGGTTTTCAACGCAGGCGCCTCTGACAATGGCAAGGTATGTTTTTTTGATTTTTCTATCGTAAAAATAGTCGGCAAATCGTCGCTGGATAGCGCGATTACGCGCCAGAATCATAACGCCGGATGTGTCCTTATCGAGGCGGTGAACGAGGCGCAGCTTGGCAGCGATATGGTCGCCTAACTGCTTAGCCAGAAAATCCAGCAATTGCGGCTGTCGGGCACGGTCTTTGGTCACCGAGACGCCTGCGGGCTTGTTGATGACGAGTATATCGTCGTCTTCGTAGATTATTTCGATTGTTTCTTTTCGCATCGCATTCCTTACATTTCTTGACGCCGGGTTATATGTAACATATAGTATTTGCCGGCAAAAGCGAAAAAACCTGAACGCCGAGAACGAGGAAATATGAAGATACAGGCGGTAAAAGGGACGCGTGATTTTTATCCTGAGGATATGGCCATCCACAACTGGATTGTCGATGGCTGGAAGAGGGCCTCGATACGCAACGGCTTCGAGGAATACGACGGGCCGATATTCGAGCATCTGCAGATGTACCAGTTGAAAAGCGGCGAGGAAATCGTCGAGCAGCTTTTCAGTTTCAGGGACCGGGGCGACAGGGACCTCGCCATCAGGCCTGAAATCACACCGACCTTGGCGAGAATGGTCAATCAGAAAATCAACTCTTTACCAAAACCCATCAAATGGTTTTCGGTTCCCCGACTCTGCAGGGCAGAACGGCCTCAAAAGGGCCGCTTGCGGGAATTTTTCCAGTGGAATATCGACATCATCGGCGAGGACAGCGTATTAGCCGACGCGGAAGTGATTTTCACGACGGTGGATTACCTGCGTGAAATCGGGCTGACCGAGAAAGACATACAGGTAAAGATATCGAGCAGGAAACTTCTTTCGGCGGTCCTGGAGAAAATCGGCGTGCCGGAAGAAAAAATGAATCTCCTTTATACGCTTTTAGACAAGAAGGCGAAGATACCTGCGGAGGCGTTTTCTGCGACGCTGAAAGAGCAGGTCGGCGAAAAAATGGCGGGGCGGATTATTGCGTTTATGGAGTCGAGAAAAATCAGCGACGTCGGCCAGTTCAGCGACAAGAAGGGCGACGACGTAGAGACAGCCGTAAAGGAAATCGAGGATTGTGTTATCTGGCTTGGGCAAATGGGCGTCAGCGAGTATTGTGTTTTTGACCCGGGGATTGTTCGCGGGTTAGCTTATTATACCGGTATTGTTTTCGAGGTGCACGATATCGCAGGAGAACTGCGGGCAATCGGAGGCGGGGGGAGATTCGATAATCTGCTGCACGATTTCGGCGGGCCGAAAATTTCCGCGACGGGAATGGGGATGGGCGATTGTGTTCTCGAAGTCCTGCTGCGAGAAAAAGAGCTGTTGGATAAAAAGGTTACAGCAGGGGCGGTCGATTATTTTGTTTTGCCGCTCAGCGATGCGCTTTTGAATGAGGCGGTGAAGCTGACGGCACGGCTGAGGACACGCGGGTTGAAGTCGATGTTTCCGTATAAAGCAGCGGGCTTGTCAAAACAGCTTAAAATCGCTTCCGAAAAGAACGCAAAGCATTGCATTATCATCGGCGATGAGTTCAAAAACGGCGATATTGTCGTCAAGGATATGGGGACGGGTGAGCAAAAGACAGTGAATAAGGACAAATTTCTCGAAGAAATGAAATCGGTCTGATTGTGAAAGAGGGCGCACCCAATCATTACGAGAAGGCATTTGCGGGCTGGCTGACAGAAAACCATGTGGAGTTTGTCTCCACGGCCGACCAGCATAAGCCGGTCTTCGAAAATTCAACTTTAAAGAGTTTCGATTTTCTGCTTTGCCCGACAGGCGGTAAGAAGATAATCGCCGAGGTAAAAGGGAGGCATTTCAAAGGCACGACCTTAGCTAATCTTTCGCGCTTAGAGTGCTGGGTGACGACCGGGGACGTGGACGGCCTGGCCGACTGGCAGAAGACGTTGGGGCCGGATTACGAGGGATACTTTATATTCGCCTACAGGGTGCAGAACGTTGACGTGGATTATGACGGCAGGGAGATTTTCTATTTCAACGGGGACCGGTACCTGTTTTTAGCGGTGCGATTGGCCGACTATATACAGTTTATGAAGCAGCGAAGCCCGAAATGGAGGACGGTCACATTGGCTGCGGAGAAGTTCCGTCTTTGCGCCCGGCCGGTTAAGCAGATACTGGCGTAAAAGGGGGAAATGGAACTGAACGTCCAACATCCAACATCGAACTCTGAACGTAGCCGGAGGCAGTTTTCGGACGTTATTTTCCTTTGTCGGGAAGGTTTTTACAACCTGCTTTGCCGTTTTTCTTTTTTCGCAGGGATAATTCCA
>CAZHVR010000077.1:7045-10604 GCA_964536225.1 uncultured Pirellulales bacterium | reverse complement strand
CTCGCTGACGATATTCAAACCGAAAGTCATAATAAGCAGCAGCATCCCCACGGCGAAAAGGGCCATATAATGAGGAGAGCCCTTCTCCGTCTCTCCCATATCACCGGCAATTGTAGCTGTCATTGTCCGAACCGATTGTGACAGGTCCCACCAGGGACTCGGAATCTGGGAGGCGTTTCCCGACGCCATCCAGACCACCATCGTCTCGCCGATTGCCCTCATCATCCCCAGAACAATTGCAGCGATGATGCCGCTGTGTGCGGCCGGAATAATAACCTTGAACGTTGCCTCGAAACGGGTCGAACCGAGGCCGTATGACGCCTCTCGCAGCTCCCTGCCCACTGCCGAGAGCGAATCTTCCGAAACGGTTATTATCGTGGGTAGCGCCATAACTGCCAGCACAAGTCCGGCGTTAAGTGCGTTTGTGCCTGTCGAAAAGCCGAGTTTCTGCTGCATCCAGGGCGCCAGCACCATCACCGCAAAAAACCCGTAAGCAACCGAAGGTATCGCCGCTAAAATCTCGATTATGGGCTTTACCGCCGACCTGACCCTGGGCCCGACAATATCGCTGAGGAAAACCGCGGCCAGGATTCCTAAGGGCACTGCAAAAACAAGCGCGACAACAGTCACATACACCGACCCTGCCAGCAATGCCAGCGTTCCGTATCTCGGGTTGGCGGATTCCGGATACCACTGTGAGCTGATGAGGAATTCCAGTATGCTGAAGTGTGCCAAAAAGGGCAGCGCCTCTTTGATGACAAAAAGGAAAATCAAAAAAACCGCCAAAACGGAAGTGCAGGTCATCAAAAACAGAAAAGCCCGCCCCAAATGTAGTACCAGAAAGCCCTTCAGGTCTTCCGTCGGTGTAAGCGCCAGCGGCCGATGTGACTCGGCCGCCGGCATCAACGTATTGTTCGTTACACTGCCTTGCTCCAATGCTGTCTCTCCCGTCCGACCCAATAGCAGATAAAGTTTAGTAGCTCGTCACGGGCACAAACCCCTTTGCCTCGATAATCTCCTGGCCCTTTTCGGTCAGATAGAACGTGCAGAACTTAAAGACCATCGAGCCGAGCTTGGGATAGCCGTTGGTGAACATAAACAAAGGTCTGGAGACCGGGTACGTGCCTCCGGAAATCGTCTGCCTTGTCGGCGCAATACCATCGATTTTCAGCGCCTTGACGTTGATGTCCACGAACCCCAGCCCGACGTAGCCAATCGCACCCATCGTGGTCTTGACCCTGGCGTGTGCCTGCGGATTGGAATTAACATACTCGACGGGGCCGGCCATGTCTTCCTTGTTCATCACTTTTTCGTGGAAGGTTTCATAAGTTCCCGACGACGTGTCCCGGCTGATGGACACTATCGCCATATCGGGGCCGCCCAATTCTTTCCAGTTCGTTATTTTGCCTTCATAAATATCCCGCACCTGTTCGGTCGTCAGTGCCTTGACCGGATTCGAAGGGTGCACGATGATACAAACGCCGTCCATCGCGACAACGTGTGCCACGGGGAAAACGCCCTTCTCAACCGCGCTTTTGAATTCCTTGTCCTTCATAAACCGGCTCATAGTGGCAATATCGCATCGGCTGTCTATCAATGCCGCCGCACCGTCGCCGCTGCCCGTTTTCTTGACAGTTATCTCAAGGCCAGGATTTGTCCTCATAAAGTATTCCGCGAAGGCGTCTGCAATCGGCCCGACGGTCGTCGAACCCTCGATTTGCAGTGTTTCCGCCCGCACGAATCCCGGAACTGCCAGTGCCAGCAACACCAAACTGCACAATAATCGTTTCATTCTATTGCCTCCTTTTCATTCAATTTACGCGAGCATTGTTAATATTTTGTTAATATCGCGTTAATAATTCGTTAAGCCGCATACGGCCTTAAAACTTGAAAACCAGGTCCGCCTGCAGCCGGCGGTATTTGTCGTCGGTTGTGTTTTTCTTCTCATCGAGGAAATACGTCAGGCAGCCCTGAAAATTCTTCGATATCTGGTAGGCGAAGTTAAACCTGTGGCCCTTGCCGCCGGTCCCGCCCCCGATAAAATCGGAATCGTTGAACTGGCCCACCACGGCGTCCGAGTCGATATCGCGATAGTCATAACCGACTTGCCAGGAGCCGGGCTCTTTGGCCTTGTTGAACACGGTGCCGATTAGCCAGCCGTCGCCTTTATCGCTCGGCGCCTCGGTGTTACAAACGTAGTCGCCGAAAACCTTGACCGGGTAATCCGCAACTTTGAACCCATACTCGGCAAAGCCCTCGATGATGTCATAATCGTACTGGTACAACCCACCGGCTGAAGTATTTCCGAAAAAGCTGGAACTCCCCTTCCAGACCATAGCGAGGTCGCTTACATTTTCGACATTCCCGTAGTTGTAATAGCTCATACCGCCCAGCAGGTAGCTTTTATCACTGAATGTATTTTTCACAAATCCTTGTACCCCCCACAGGGAGGTGTCCGGCGAGGTTGCCGTGTCGGCGTGACCTACCCAGAACCCCCCGCCGTTAATAAACGCCGTCAAGCTGTCGTTCAGGGGTATCTGGTATTGTGCCGCAAGACCTTCGGGATTCAGGTCGTCGTCCCAGATTAGCTGATTGCTGCCGACCCGGTAGAAAGGAAGCGGCATTTTGCCCCCGATAAAATTGAATCCTTTCATCGTTCCCGGGTGCCAGTCAAAATAGGCGCGGTCGAGCCAGATGTCCTTGCTCGAAAAGCTGTCCTCGATGGTCTGGTTCGTCGAGACGGGGTCCGCCGAACCGCTTGCAATCCGAAATCCCAGGTCAATCTCGTCATTGACCTTCGCGTCGAGACCGATACGGGCACGGATGCGGTTCCGGTTAACGCTCGACCCCCATTTCCCCCCGCTTTGTGCATCGATTCCCTCGTAGCGATATCTAAAATCTCCTCCTATTTTAACGTTCTCAATCCATTTCAAACTGTCCGGCAGCGCCGACACCTGTTTTTTCTCCACTGCCTTTTCCACCTCCTCGGCAATCACTTTCTTCTGCTGTGCTTCGAGCTTCTCGATCCGTACCTGCATATCAGCCAATTGTTTTTTCAAATCGCTGATTTCGTCGGCGCCGGCTGTGCAGGCAAATAAAACAGCCAGCAGCACCCCTCCACACAAAACATTAATTTTTCCCATTAGTCGAACCTCCACAGAACTATGTCCATCTCTAACAGCCGCCGAGACCACCCCGGACGTCTGATCCTGAACCCCAAGTGGTTCAGGACGAGTACCCTTTGGCTCTAAAAATAAACGAGAGGCATTAGGCGTTTGTTAGCTTTGTGTTAGATTTGAGTTAGCATTTTTGCCGAAAAATGCACAAAATCGCAAACGAAACTCCCCCTGCGGCTTTCCGCCTATCCCGTATATTTGCCGTAGCAAATCCTGACGCTCCACTTGTCGAATCGATTGCCCTTCCCCTCCGGAAAATTCACCGCCGCAAATTCCCCGTAAAGCTCCTTTGCCCTCGCGTCGTATGCCCTCGCTGCCTCCTGCTCGTCATCGAAATACCCGATGAATATATGGCGAACCCCGTGCTGCTTCATGGTCCCGCC
>CAZHVR010000077.1:0-7035 GCA_964536225.1 uncultured Pirellulales bacterium | reverse complement strand
CTTCTTCCCTTTATACCCTGTCATCGCGTGCCATTTCCTCCGCCGCCTGTCCCACATCACTCCCTTGTATATCGAGCTGCCGCCGCTGTGCCTCTTTCTCTTGTTCCAGCAGTTTTCCTCCCACGTCGCAATCCGCAGGTTACTCCTGCGATTGTCTAAGCCGTTATGATTTTGATGGTCAACGTATCTGTCGTCCTCGACGCCCATTATCTCACGGTGCATCATCACTAAGTAGCCGCGTCTTCTCCCTGATTTTGCGCTCCCTGTCCCGTGCTGCGCATAAAAAGACCTCTGGTGTTTCGCCGCGTGCCACTTATGTTTCGAAATTCGGTCGTAATCCTCAGGCGACACTATCGCCACTAACCCTTTCGTCAGCGGTATTATCCGAAACGCATCTCCATACCGGACCCGCCTGTAAAACAAAATCGCACAGACAGCTAATTGATAAACCCACTCCGCCAAACATATTTTTATCTTAATTTCTCTCATTGTCCCCTCACTTGTCCCCGAGTGTCTGCCCACATTGGCAGGCAACAGGGAATCCAAATTCTTGTGCTTAAAATTTGTCGCGCAGCGACACCATAATTTTACATTTTGCATTTTGATTTTTAATTTCCCTTGCCCTGCTGGGCTATGACTTGCGGTCTTCCGCTCCCTTGCACACCTGTGCAAACTACCTTGCCCTCCTGGGGCTGCTGCTGCCTGCTCTGCAGATGGGCAGTATTATACCATATCTCAACCAGAAGTTCAATAAATATCTAACAATTTTATGTAAAAACTCGTATCGTTTCCGTAAGTCCTTATTTTAAAAACAGTTATAAGAAACAGAAAAGTCGTTATTTGCGTCAAAACACCACCCATTATTTTTGACATATGTGCGATTTTGCCGTAAAATAGTAGTATGAGTGAAAGACAGGAGATAAATGTCGTCGACCGAAGCCAAGCGGTTCTAATCAAAGGCAAAGTGCCAGCGAATGATTATGTTGACGCACCGCCCAGCCGGCGAGTTGCGCTTGTGTGGGAGCTTACAGAGGAATTGTGGTCTATTAACGGAAGGGCCGATGCTCAACAACGACTACAAAGAAATATTGCAACTCTTAAAAAGCAATGAGGTCAGGTTCCTCGTTGTCGGAGCATACGCGATGGGGGCATACGGATATCCACGAGCTACCGGCGATATGGATGTCTGGATAATGGCATCGGGCGAGAATTCTCGCAGGGTATTCATCGCTTTAAAAGAATTCGGTGCGCCTCTCGAACAGATTAATGAAACCACTTTTGCCGGCCGGAACATAATCTTTCAGATAGGCGTTGCTCCCAGACGCATCGATATCATTACATCTATTGATGGAGTCGATTTCGAACAGGCCTGGCAGAACAAAGTCGAAATTGATGTTGATGGCCTCAACGTCCCCTTCATCTCTAAGCCGGACCTCATAAAAAATAAGGAATCCACCGGCCGACCCAAAGACATCCTCGATGCCAAAATCCTCAAAGAAACCAACTAAAAAAACCACCCCGTTTCTTTCACTTTTACATTGGGCATTCGACATTGGACATTTCTCGCCTTGCGTAGCGCAGCGAAGATCCCGAGGGTGAGCTACCTTGGATTCGCAAACCCGGGGGACCCATATTTCTTTTCTCCTGCTCAACTGCTCAACTCACTCGCGAAGCGCCTCGCGCAGCGTCCCCCAAAACCTCATCGGTACCTTTTGTCATTCCTGCACAAGCAGGAATCCAGTTCTCATAATTTTACCTTTTCAACAAAGCCCCGCGGCAGGAAAATCAATTCTAATTCAACCTTAGTCGATTTTGGGTTTTCCTGACCAGGTTCGAAAAGTCAAGGTCTCTTCAGGAAGTTTATATCTCTTCTCGGATTCTGGATCGTCTGTTATCGAGATGCTCATAGGTTTATTTGGAAACTCTGAGATTGCAATGATTTCTCTGTCTTCGAGTATAGATTTTGTGAAATTCTCCGCGGCAATTGCTGGTGAGTCACCATACTCAGGAATAAGCAGGTCACCGTGAATATGCCACTCGGAATTATCAAATCCGATAATCCAGTCATCGCCTTCCCGATAGACAAGTAACACGAGGTATCCGTCTAAACTAACATGTTTTTGCTTCAAATCCATCTTTCTTGGCCAATATTAAATACCCTCCACGATTTCCACTGATTTTGTGCCATTAGGCAAGGTGCGTTCTCGTAACTATTGTTTTTCATCTGTATCTTTTGGTTGAGTTGTCTTCTCTTGATTCAATTTTCTCCGCGTCTGGAAATCTTGAAACTTTTTACTAAGGAGAAAAATATAAGAGATTGCAGCCTCGACAAATTCGAGGGCATCTTTAGCATCCTGTTGGTCGATCTGTATGTCGATCTCATGAGCTGCATCATTCCCGATAAGGCGGAGACCATCGGTCCATGAATGGAGTTTAGAATCAATCAAACCGATTTCCTTGAGCGCGGTTAGTTTGGCCTTGAGATTTCCCTTCTTAATATCATATTCATGACAAAGTGCCTCCAGACATTTCCTGCACATGATGACGCAGGATTCGTAGAGTCCGACCTCATATGACCGAACTGCATTATTATAAGGCTTCGCGATTGTGTTTGGGAGCGAGGATATAGGCAAACGGCTACTACTCGGATAGAGTATTACTGGCTCTGATAAGACGGTCTCGGACACTGCTGGCACCTCATACCATTCATGTTTTAGCAGAAATGCGGTTTCGCATTTAGGGCAATTGCATAAAACGTACTCTTCATGAATCCACGGAATGTCAGTCGGATCATATGGTTCGATAACGCTTTCGTCCGCCGGACGACTTCTTGTATACGACCCTTTCTCTATGAGTTCAACCTGCATATTGCAGGTTGGGCAATAAACACGGTGTTTATCATTCAATCTCATTTTTTTTAAGCCAACACAATAATATCCACAATTATTTTCTCCTCAATCTATTTTCCCTCCAATAAAATGTCAAGAACGAAACAGCGTGCAGCGTTTAGCCAACCTAAAGGTGAGGTCTCGCCGATGGCGGACGGACAGCGTACAGGGAAAAAACAAAAAAAGGCGCGGGTAAGCCCGCGCCTTAATCTTGCGAAATACGCTTCACGAGATTCGCTACTCGCTCACAACCGCCTGTGCCGCGGCAAGTCGTGCAATCGGCACTCTGAACGGCGAGCAGGATACGTAATTCATCCCGACCTTGTGGCAGAACTCCACGCTCGCAGGGTCCCCGCCGTGCTCCCCGCAGATACCGATTTCGAGGTCTTTGTAGGTCTTTCTGCCGCGCTCGATACCCATCTTTATCAATTCGCCCACGCCCTGCTGGTCGATACTCTGGAACGGGTCTCCCGGCAGGATGCCCTTCTCGAGATAATCCGGCAGGAATCCGCCGATGTCGTCGCGCGAAAACCCAAACGTCATCTGCGTCAGGTCGTTTGTCCCGAACGAGAAAAACGCCGCATATTCTGCTATCTGGTCTGCCGTAATCGCCGCACGCGGTATCTCAATCATCGTCCCCAATTTGTGCCGAATCTTCTTCACACCCGTCTTCTCGACAACCTCTTTATAAATTTCTAACGCCATTTCGTACTGGTTTTTCAATTCCTTTACGTCGCAGACGACCGGCACCATAATCTCCGGATACGGCTTTTTGCCCGCCTTTATAAGCTCCGCAGCCGCCTCGAATATCGCACGTATCTGCATCCTGCTGATTTCCGGATAAGTAATGCCTAACCGCACGCCGCGATGCCCCATCATCGGATTCGATTCGTGCAGGGCATCGGCCCTTTTGGCCAATTCTTCGAGCGATATATTCAATTCCTTCGCAAGCGCCTCTAACCGGTGCTTTTCTCTGGGTACAAACTCATGCAATGGCGGGTCCAAAAGTCGTATCACGACAGGGTAGTTGTCCATCGCCTCTAATGTCCCCTTGAAGTCCTTCTTGACGTACGGGAACAGTTCGTCGAGCGCTTTTTTACGTTCCGCCGCGTCCTTAGACATAATCATTTTTCTCAGTATGAATAACGGCTCATCGCTGCCCTTGCCGTAGAACATATGCTCCGTTCTGAATAGCCCGATTCCTTCCGCGCCCAATTGTCTCGCCTTTTTCGCGTCCTCAGGCGTCTCGGCGTTTGTCCGAACGCCTAACTTCCTGACGCCGTCGCAAATCTTCAGGAAGTTGTTTAGCATCACGTTCTCTTCAGCCGCATCTAAGGTCGGAAGCTGTCCCTCATACACAAGCCCTTTCGTCCCGTTGAGCGTAAGCCAGTCGCCCTGCTTGAGCGTCTTGCCGCCAACGTGCACTTCCTTTTTGTCGTGATCCACCTCCAGCGACCCGCATCCCACGATGCAGCATTTGCCCCAGCCGCGCGCCACTAACGCCGCGTGCGATGTCATTCCGCCTCGCGCCGTCAAAATACCCTCTGCCGCACGCATACCCTCGACGTCTTCGGGGCTGGTCTCTTCGCGAACGAGAATTAGCTTCTTGCCGGATTTCCTCCACTCGACCGCCGTCGGCGCGGTAAAAACAATCTGCCCGACCGCCCCGCCAGGCCCTGCCGGCAGGCCCTTTGCCATCGGCTTGCTGGCCTTCTCCGCCTTGGGGTCGATAATCGGATGCAACAGCTCATCTAATTGTGCAGGCGTAACACGCGTCACTGCCTCTTCCTTCTTGATGAGCTTCTCTTTTACCATATCCACCGCCATCTGCACCGCCGCAGGCCCGTTGCGCTTGCCAACCCGGCACTGAAGCATCCACAGCCGACCGTCCTCAATCGTAAATTCGATGTCCTGCATATCGTGGTAATGCTTTTCGAGCTTCCTCTGGATGGCGAACAGTTCCTTGTAAATCTTCGGCATCCCTTTTTCCAGTGACAGCAGCTCCTTGTTGTGCTCGCTTTTCGATATCTCGTTGATTGGTGCCGGCGTCCTTGTTCCCGCCACGACGTCCTCGCCCTGTGCGTTAATCAGGTATTCGCCGTAGAAATGGTTGTCGCCGTTTCCCGGATTGCGTGTGAAGGCCACGCCCGTCGCCGAATTGTCCCCCATATTGCCGAACACCATTGTCTGCACGTTCACCGCCGTCCCCCATTCGTCGGGTATGCCCTCGATGCGCCGATAGCTGACCGCCCTCTTGCCGTTCCACGACGAGAACACCGCATCGATTCCGCCCCACAATTGGGCGTTCGGCTCATCGGGAAACTCTTTGCCTAATACCTCTTTTACCCTGCTTTTGAACAGTTCGCAGAGGTTTTTGAGGTCAGTTGCGCTCAAATCGGTATCACTTTTGTACCCTTTTTGCGTTTTCAGGTGGTCCATTATCTTTTCGAGCTGCCTGCGAATCCCCTGGTCCTCTTTCGGCTCTATCCCAGCGGCTTTTTCCATCACCACGTCCGAATACATCATTATCAGCCGCCGATACGCATCATACACAAACCTCTCACTCCCCGCCTTCTTCACCAGCCCCGGTATCGTCTTCGTCGTCAGCCCCACATTCAGCACCGTTTCCATCATTCCGGGCATTGATTTGCGGGCGCCGGAGCGGACTGAGATGAGGAGAGGGTTGGCGGGGTCGCCGAATTTTTTGGCCATAATTTTCTCGACCTTGCGCATCGCTTCATTGACCTTTTCCTTGAGGCCGGAGGGGTATTTTTTCTTATTTTTGTAAAAATAAGTGCAGACCTCCGTAGTGATGGTAAAGCCGGGGGGTACGGGCACGCCGAGCTTAGCCATTTCGGCCAGATTAGCGCCCTTGCCGCCGAGGAGGTTCTTCATTTTCGCGTTTCCGTCGGCCTTTTTGCCGCCGAAGGAATATACCATTTTGTTCGCCATCGTTATTTTCTCCTTTTATTCATTAGCCACAGAGGACACAGAGCACACAGAGAAATGAATCATAATCCGTGTATATCTGCGTCTTTTTCCGTTACAAAACAAAGCCCAGAATGATACATATTATGCGGGCGGGCGTCAAGGGCGGATTTTTAACCACGAAGACACAAAAGAAGTGTATAGTTTAAAACTTTAAACCCAAAACCATAACCCAAATCTTAAGACCTTTGGATTTTATCCGCCGAAGGCGGACATTGGCTTAGTTTTGAGTGTTGAGTGTTTAGTTTCGCGTTTCTGGATACTCGATACTGGATACCCGATTCTCGATTCTGGACGCTGGATACTCGATGCCGGATGCCGGGCCAAAAAAGCAAAAAGCAAATAGTAAAGAGTAAAAAGACAGAAGATAGGAGACAGGAGATAGAAGACAGAAGACCCAAGACGCAAGACCCCAGACACAAGACACAAGAGCACAAGTCAAAAGTAAAAAGAAAAAATTCTTAGTGTTTTCGTGGTGAAGAAAAAAGCTTGTTTTTAATCAGCATTTGAGAATACAGCCGGAAGGATTCCGGCAAATTCGAAATCCTAAGCTCTAAATCCTAAACAATATCAAAATACGAATGATCTAATGACAAAACGGGATTGACTTTAAGAATGTGATGATTTATAGTAATTGGACAGAAAATTAAGGCCGGAAGGATAGGATTTTTGTTTTATAAAGGGAATTAGGTGACTGTCCCTATTTTTTCCGATATAAATAACGGGCAGTTTGAGTATGTTTATGACTGCGAAAACCGGTTAATCGAGGCAAAGGAAAACAGCGTGAGCGTCGCCACATACAAGTATGATTTTTCAGGCCGGCGGGTGAGCAAGAATACAGGTGGTATTACAACAGCATACACTTATGACGGCGGCCAGATTATAGCAGAATACGAAAATGGTGTTCTCATTCGCACGTTTATCTACGGCCCTGGAATTGATGAGCCAATCTGTATGATAGACGTCGATGGCGAAACCGAAACACTGTATTACTATCATTTCAATGGCTTAGGTTCTGTTATTGCTTTAAGTGACGAGGCCGGTGATTCTGTGGAAAGTTATTCCTATGACATTTATGGCGAACCTAACCGGACAAGCGTAGCGGGCAATCCCCACATGTTCACAGGCCGTAGATATGACTCCGAAACAGACAATTACT
>CAZHVR010000076.1:8834-11086 GCA_964536225.1 uncultured Pirellulales bacterium | reverse complement strand
AACTTTTATGAATTTTCTCAGTTTGCACAGAACTGGATGAACTAAAAAGCTGATAGACGAATACATTTAGGATGGAACGTGGGTCAGCAAATGAGTAGATTGCGATTCGGGCAACGGCTGGTGCAATGGCGCAGACCTAACCCGTAATGGCTCAGTGACGTTGGACGACTTTATGGAACTCGTCGAGGACCTGTGGTTGTACGGCGCTGAGTAGAAAAGACGTATCAATTACTTTCATTCGCGGTAGTAATACTGAGGTATTTGACATCGCATCCGCGAACCGTACATCACCCAGGGACGGCTGCGTTTCTGTCGTCAGCACAGACAGCTCCTGAAGCAGTTGAATCTCTTCCTGCTGGCAAAGAATTATAATGGCGAACCCGTGACCTCCATATTACAGACCGATTTCAAGTAGATACCCCTTGCCAAAACTACTTTTAGGTTCTGGTATCGAGAAAGATTTGTCAGAAAATGATCTGATAATACTTAGGTTCGGGTCGTTTGAATCTGTTGCGTAAAACTCCGTTAATCCTTTATTGTTCAGATATATCAAACTGTCCCACTCTTGCAAACCTCAAGCATATATAGGTCGATGAAAAGGATCAGCATTCGTAAGAAAGGTGAATATTTCAGGTTTATCTTCCTTTAACTAATTCTTTTATGACTCGTCGGATATGCCCCGGCAACTTCGGCCAGTGTTCGACAACAATTGACAAATCAGGATCTTGAGAAGCTTTAGGCGCATTTGGTACGTCGGATTTTGCGCCGCCGCTTGCTGAAATCAGAGTTTTTGATAGCGCCAGTGGGGGGTGTTCAACTCCAGTACCGCCCAGTCCTCGTTCGCTGTGAAGTTCGCCTCGGCCGTTCAGGGTTTTGGCTTGATTAGCACAATTTTGTTCTTAGCAGGGGCTGCTGTGGCCCTGTGTTTTGTGACCTGTTTATGAGCGGCAAGGACATCGAGGTTGTACCGGACTTCGAGGTTTCTTTCCCGCTGAAAAACATCACTATGCCATTCGTTGAAATCCTGTATCTGGTCGCGAAGCCGGGCGGGGCCTAAAAATTTCCCATATTCGCCTCTTTGCTGCTCAAAGTCCTCCAGCACCTTGACAAAGAAATCTTTTTCCTTGCGCACCGAATCAAGCTGCCCGGCGGTAATGCTGAGATTTTCGATTGCCGCGTCGAAATGAGAAACCGGCTTCCGGCTGCCCGACGTTTTGCAGCCGGACATCAGCAGCAGGCACAAAATAATCGACAGATTTCTCATAATCCTCTCTTGCGTTAGTTATATACTTTCACAGTCTCAAATCAAACCAAAAAGCCGTATTTAAGGAATTTGCTCTGCCTGGGGGCGACGGTCTCGGTCCTGCCACTCGACCATCCAACCCGGATATTCCTGCGGCAGCTCGCTGACGGTTTCAATCTGCTTTACATGCTCAGATGAAAGCTGCACGTCGGTCGCGGCAAGATTGTCCGAAAGCTGCTCATGCGTCCTTGCCCCTATTATAACACTCGTGACGAACGGCCGGGTCAAAAGCCAGGCCAGAGAAATTCTTGCCGGCGATATACCCATTTTATTAGAAATATCCCGCAATACCTTGAGAATGGCTTTTGTTCGCTCCTTGTTAACGGGCGGGAAATCAAATTTCGTGCGTCTTGCGCCCTCGGGGCCGGGTTTGTCCATATCGTATTTGCCGGAAAGAAGCCCACCCGCCAGCGGACTCCACGACAGTATCGCGATGTTGCGATCCTTTGCCAGGGGCACAATCTCACGTTCGATATCCCGGCTCGAAAGCGAGTAAAACATTTGCGCGCTTACGAAGGAATGCAGGCCGTGCGATTCGGCGAACGCCATCGCCTTCATCGCCAGCCACGCGGGCAGGTTGCAAAAACCGATATACCTGACTTTGCCGCTGCGGACGACGAGGTCGAGAGCGGACATCGTTTCCTCGATAGGGGTGTCGAAATCAACGCCGTGGATCTGGTAGAGGTCAACATAATCCATTTTCAGCCGGCGCAAACTCGCGTCAATCGAGTTGAAGATGTGCCCGCGTGACAAGCCCACCTGGTTGGGCCCCTGGCCTGTGCGGATGCGGACCTTCGTGGCGACAACGACCTGCTCTCGCGGAATTTTAAGCGAGCCGAGCGCCTCTCCGAGGAGTTTTTCCGATTCACCCTCTGAATAGGCGTCCGCCGTGTCTATAAAGTTGACGCCGGCGTCGAGGGATGTGCCGACCAGTTTTTGCGCCTCCTTG
>CAZHVR010000076.1:0-8824 GCA_964536225.1 uncultured Pirellulales bacterium | reverse complement strand
GGGAACTGTTCAAAGCCTGGACCACGGGGGCGGGGCTTCCCATCGCCCTTTCCCGCCGAACGTCATTGTCCCTATGCACAGCTCCGAGACATATAAACCCGTTTTCCCTAAAAGTCGGTAACGCATTGCTATTTCCTTTCCTGAAGCAGAATTTGTTTGATTTTCAAAACTAACAAAAAAATCTGTGCTCATACTACTGATTATATTTAAAGCAAATTCGGAGAATCTCTTTTATAGGTAAAAACCCGATTTTTGCGAAGTAAAAAACTTAATTTCCACAGACCGTTTCAGGTTGTTTGACGGATTAGGGCAAGTTTAATATAATGCCGGCCGGCTTTAGAGAACGTTTTGCGATTTTTGGTTCAGGTGCCTGCTAATGCAGATATCAAATACAGTTGCGGATGTTTTTCGGCCTGATGAGAGGATTTCAGCAGCTATTTATGACGCGATACTCGTCATTTGTGGGTCGCTGTTGGTAGGTCTGTGCGCCCAGATAAGGATTTATTTGCCTTTTGGCCCTGTGCCGATTACTGGACAAACGTTTGCCGTGCTGATGCTTGGTGCGCTGCTCGGTTCCAGGCGCGGCGGGCTGACGATGCTCGTGTATATTGTCGAAGGGCTTATGGGTCTGCCGGTCTTTACTTCAGGTGTCGGATTGATGGCTCTTTTAGGGCCGACGGGCGGTTATCTTATCGGCTTTGTGCCGGCGGCATATCTCGTGGGCCGATTAGCCGAAAGGGGCTGGGACAGGCACGTCCTGAGCACCATTGCAGCGATGATTATCGGTGACGTCGTATTGCTTGCTTCTGGTTTTGCCTGGCTCGCGATTCTGACCGGCTTCAGGACAGCATTTTTAGCGGGTGTTTATCCCTTCATCCCGGGCGATCTTTTGAAGGTGGCGCTGGCCGCGGCGGTTTTGCCTGGGGGCTGGAAGCTGCTGGCACGCCTGAATACCAAAAATTAACTACTGCGTCGCCGGAACGGCGTTTGGCTCTGCGTTTTGGCTATGCAGACCCTCTAATTCGCTTCTGTTCTGGTTCAGGCCGTTTTGAACGCCTTCTATTTCCACTCGGGATAGCGAAATCTGACCCTGAACGCCGGTCAAATCCGACTGGATAGTATCGAGTTTTCGCCTGTATTTACTGAGGTCCGTTCGTATTTTCTGCAACTCGGCCCTGGATGAAACAATTCGATTCTGGATATGGGCCAGCTCCACCTTCGAGCCGGCTATCTTGTCCTGCAGTGCTTCTGCAGTTTCATTCGATGTCGTCAGGTTATCGTACCTGTTTTTAATACTCGTGTATTCGGCGCTGAGGTCATCGAGCCGGGTCCGGGCATCCATATAAAGCCAGAAGACGGCAACTACGACAACTATGCTTACGGCTACAAGGCCGGCGGTGACTAATCTGGATGCAGCCGTTGAAGTTGAACGGGGCTCGACTTTTACAGGAACGAATTGTTCTGCGTCGTCGTTTTCGAACTCGCTCAACTGGTCTTCAGGAACGTCAACTACGAATTTCTGACCTTTGAATTTTCTTATCTGGACGACCCCGAGCTGGCCCTGCTGCTCAATAATGTCGCTGGATAGTCCCCGGCTGGCGGCGTATTCATCGAGAGGGACCAGCGCCCTTTTAAAATGGGTGGTCTGACCGACCTGCTGTGTGGCCGTATCACCGGCAGGCACTTCCCTGTCGGGCGTTTTGTGTGAGTTTTCCTGTTTTTTCATATTCTCAACTTAGGGCCCACGCTGCTCGGCTCGTATATCAGATATTTCGCCCTTTTCGGGCCTCGAAGTTTAACTTTTATCGGAACTTTCGCCCTGCAGGTCGTCGAGTGTATTTATAACCATCGGGATATAAACATAAGCAGGTCCCCCGCCCATCATTACGGCTACCGAGGCCGCTTCTAAAATCTGCTGTCTGGTCGCTCCGGAATCCAGACAGTTTTGCACGTGGCCGCGAATGCACGGTTCACAGCGCATAGCGACGCCTATGCCTATGGCGATTAGCTCTTTTTCTCTGGCGGTCAGGGCGCCGTCTTTCATAACCTTGCCGAATAACGTAGCGAAACCCTGTGTCGTTTCGGGAATTTCTGCCTTCATTTTTCCAATGTCTGTTTTGAATTTTGCGAGGTATTCTCTGGTCTTGTTCATAGCTGACTCCGGTATAAGTTTTTACTTCAGATTTTCTTAAATGCCTCGGGCAGCGAATCAATGACGTCGGTTGCGATTAAGCTTATTTGCCCGGTTTTCTTTACCGCGATGTCGCCGGCCAGTCCGTGCACATAAACGCCTAAAACCGCTGCATCGAAATTGCTCAACCCCTGACCCATTAAGCCGGCAATAATACCCGTCAGCACGTCGCCTGTGCCCGCCGTTGCCATACCAGGATTTCCGGTTTTGTTTACATAGACCTTTTTGCCGTCGGTAACGACGGTGCCGGCTCCCTTTAATACAACGGTCGCCTTTGTTTTGTTTGACAGTTCAATCGCCTGCTCACTTCTCTTGGCGGGCAGGGGCTTTCGAATAAGGCCTGTCCACAGGCGTTTAAGCTCGCCGGGATGCGGCGTCAAAATAACACTTGCCCTCGTTTGGCCCGGCCAGCCGGTTATCTTAGTTAGGTTGTTCAATCCATCGGCATCAATAATCAGTCGCAGCTCCTTCTGCCTCAGCAATTTTTGAAGCACCGAACGAATCCCCTGCGTAACGCCGACACCCGGCCCGAAGGCGAAGCAGTCGTTATCGGGTATGAGATTCAGGATTGTATTTACCGCTCCGGCGGCGATTCTGCCTGACGAATCTTCCGGCAAAGACACCGTCGTGAAAGACGGCTCGATTGAGGCGACAATCGGCAAAACACTTTTGGGCGTGGCGACCCGAACTAATCCTGCGCCCGCGCGAAGCGCGGCCCTTCCGGACATCGCCGCCGCCCCGCTCATTCCGAAGGAGCCGGCGACAATACAAACCCTGCCGAAATCGCCCTTGTGGGCATCTTTCACCCTCGGTTTGAGCTTCGGTATTGTCTGAATCGCTTGCATTGCCCTAACCTTTTTTTTCATCGATTCTTTTGTTTATTAAAGTAGCGGACACAGCCGCCGAGAAACCGTTATCAATATTAACTACAGTAACGCCCGAAGAGCAACTGTTGAGCATCGTCAGTAGCGCCGAAAGCCCTTCGAAACTTGCGCCGTAGCCGACGCTAGTGGGCACGGCTATCACAGGGCAACTTACAAGCCCCCCTACCACACTTGCAAGGGCTCCTTCCATCCCGGCAACCACGATAATAACATTTGCTTTCTGCAATTCGGGGACGTGTCCAAGCAATCGATGCAGCCCTGCGACGCCGACGTCGCAAATAAGCTCGGTCTTCTGGCCCATAATCTCCGCGGTCACCTTCGCCTCATAAGCGACCGGCAAATCGGCCGTGCCGGCGGTTACTATCGGCAGAACTGATTTCGACGACGGCACTTTTTTTTGTTCGAGGACAATTGCCCTGGCGGATTTTTCATACCGGGCGCCGGGAAACCGGCCCGTTTCTGCAATCGCTTCAAAAACTTCTTCTCCCGCTCTGGTTGCCAGGACGTTGTTGCCCTTTGCCGCCAGTGCAGAGAAAATTTTGACTATCTGTTCGGTCGTCTTGCCGGGACAGTAAATCACTTCGGGAAATCCCTGACGAATATGACGATGATGGTCCACACGGGCAAAGCCGAGGTCCTCGTATGGCAGATGACGAAGCTTTTCGACGGCATCATCAATAGTGACTTTGCCATTTTGGACCTGCTGCAGCAATTTTTTCAACTGTTCCGGCCGGATTTCACGACTCCTTAACCGCTTGCCTTTGGTTCGAGCGTCAGGTCGGCAAACAGACCTGCCTTGTATTTATGATATGCTAAGGAAGCTACCATAACGGCGTTGTCGGTGCAATAAGGTTTCGGTGCAACCAAGAGTTTCTTTGCGGGGACAAACGATTCGCACATTTCGGCAAGTCCGGTTCTAAGCACGCTGTTGGCCGCCACGCCACCCCCTAACAGGACGGTTTTAGCGTTTACCTTTTCGACTGCCCGGCGCGTCTTTTCCACCAGCACATCGACTATCGCCTGCTGAAACGACGCCGCTATATCGGCGATTTGCCGTTCGGTCATCGAGTCAACACCGGATTTGCCCTTCATATCTTGTCCCCTGCAGTGGTAAAGCACGGCGGTCTTGATGCCGCTGAAAGAGAAATCCAGCGAATCCGACCCCAGCAAAGAACGCGGAAAATCGATTTCTTTGGCGTTGCCCTTTTGCGCTGTTTTTTCGATTGAAGGCCCGCCGGGATAAGGCAGCTTCAGAATCGAGGCAACCTTATCGAACGCCTCGCCCGCGGCATCGTCGATACAGCGGCCTAACATCTTCAGTTCCAGTCCCGGCGCGCCGGGACAGTCATACAGGCAGGTATGCCCGCCTGAGACAATCAGCGCCACAGCCGGCAATTGCAGGTTCTGCTCTGCCAGCATAGCCGACTGCAGGTGAGCGTGAAGGTGATTGACGGCGATGAGAGGTTTGTCCCAGACGACGCTAAGGGTTTTTGCGGCGGTGACGCCCACAATCAGGGCGATAGTCAGTCCCGGCTGATTAGCGACGGCAATAGCGGATAGGTCGTCTTTGGTGACTTTAGCGGTATCGAGCGCTTCTGTTATTACGGGATATATGTTTTCGATATGAGCGCGTGAGGCGATTTCAGGGACGACTCCGCCGTATTTTTCGTGAATCCTGGCCTGCGAAGTGACAATCGAGGATTTGACATTCGCGCCGTCGGCCACGACCGCTGCCGCCGTCTCGTCACAGCTCGTCTCGATACCTAAAATGTTTACTGAGGCGTTTTGCACAATAATCAATTCCCGATGCCCGCCTGCTGCCTGATTCTATCAACGTCGAGCTTTTGAATGTAATGAATGATATTTTGCCAAATACTGTAAAAGCCGTAATCGCCTTTGGTCATCTCTCCAATGGCCTCATCTTTGGACCAATCCTGCACCGCTACGCGGTAAACCGCACACATCATCCCTGTGCGGTCGGCCCCGCGTTTGCAGTGGACGAAAACCGACGAACGGTTCGCGTCGGCTGCAATCTTCAAAAACTTCACAACGTCCTCGTCTTTCGCATGCCATGCCCTCATAGGAATCTCTTCATAATCGAGATTCGTGCCTTTAAGCTTATCACGGTCGGAATGTGACGAGCGAAGATTGACGACCGTTTTAATGCCCAACTTTTGCAACTGTCTGAAACCTTCCTCGTTTGGCTGTGCACCGCGATACAAATTATCTGACACCTTATAGAAATTAGGCACCCCGGTCAGATTTATCTCGGTCGCCCAATGCCCTGTCGGCGCCACGGCCGAGACGGCTGTGTTTGTGCCTTCACCGCTCGTGCAGGACGGAACATAAAAACCAGCACCGGCCAGGACAATCACCCACACTAAACTTAGAAAAAAACGCCTGCTCATCTAATACTCCTTATCAGAAACCGGAATCAATTTATGATTTTTTTAAAGATTTGGCCAGCAGTATCATTTGCTTGCCTATACTTTTACATACGTGCAAAAGCGAGAACCGGATGGGAATCGGCTCGGCCATGACAAAATCCGTGCAGACAGCTTTAGGAAAAGGGTCACCCGTGATTTCGATACTCTCAGCATTTGCACAGCCAAAGCCCATTTGTTTGGCAGTATTTACGATGGGCAATCTTTCGGGTTCGAGGTTTATCAGTTTGCCGCAGACGACTTCACAGGCAATCGGGTCGGTTCCGCCGATGAGCCAACCTAACGGCCTCGGTCTGCCGCTGATAGGGCCGGGGCCGTCCATAACGGTTATTCCATCGATAACGGTCAGGGCCGGGGCCAGGTGCTTGTATATCTCGATGAGCAGTTTACAGAATTTCGTTTCTCTGCTTCCCTTTGCGAAATGCCAGTATGCCTTCCACTTGCCGCTTACGCAGCCGAACATATTTTTCACCGCGAAAGTCGCCACCAACTGCTGATGCGATTTGAATTTCGGCAGATTAATAATGACATCCGCATCCAGCGCTACCGAGCTTATGCCGACCTTCACACCGGCGATTTGACGGCTGACGGGCCTGTTAAGCTGTCTGATGGGGACATCAAGTTTCTTCAGTGGTCCTTCAAGCTCCAGCGCCCTGACGCAGGTACGGACGTTTCCCCAGGCGGGCGAATCACCCACAAACGGCCTTGCTCCGAAATCCTTCAGCATCCTGGCTGTCTCGATTATTATCGCAGGGTCGGTCTGTGTGGCACAGCGGCGAGGCCGGGGGGCGATGAAATTCGGTTTTAACAACACCTTGTCGCCCCGTTTGACAAACCGCTCGAGGCCGCCGAGCAGCGAAAACTGGCGCGCAATCGCCTCTGTTATTGCAGGTCTTTCATATTCGGTGCAGTGGGCCAATGAAACGATTGTCTTTGTCGCGTCAGGCATCTGAATGTTATGAAATGGACGTGCACGCAAACAGAAGCACTATAACGGTCGGTTTTGGCCCGGGCCTGCTAAAGAACCGGCCCGCGGCCGTTGTATCATCGGTACTGTATTCTCGCGGGGCAAGCAGAAAAATATCACCCTGTTTCATTATCACCCGCAAGCCAGCCGAGTAGAAACGAACGTCGTTTTCCCTGAGCCGGTCGGCTAATTCCTTCGGCAGACCCTCGGTGGAAGCCGATATGACCGGCATCACGTGAACGTTGGCCACATCCTGTGAGCCGGAAAACTGCCTCGCATAGACCTGCAGACCCAGGACTCCCGGCCCGGTGTCGGCTGTTTCGATAGCGCCGTTTCGGCCGATATAGGAAATGTTTGTTCTGCGTGCCAGCCGGCCGAGATTAAGGATTTGCGCCTGGCCGTTCGGTATCAACAGCGATGTGTTAAATACCTTTTCAGCGCCTGCCGAATCCAGAGTAGCGGTTATTCTTTGATAGTCACCGTACCTGCCCGTGCCCGCCCGCAGACCGTTTGCGGCAAAGCCGGCGGGACTATTATATCGAATTGCCCCCGCACTCAGCATTCTCCAGATATCATCAAGACGGCTGATATTCTCCGCGGGCAGTTCAAAGCTAACGACTTCGATATTGGTTGTCTGCAGAGTTCTCGGCCGGTCGGGCCGCCCGCTTCGGCCGGTCGGCGCAAGGTCGCCGATTTTAATACCTCCCGTTTGCGGCCCCTGACGGCTTTCCTCGCAGCCCGCCAGCAGCGCCAGCATCGCCAGGAACAGAATTTGAAGCCAACGATTCATAAAGACAGGTTAAATAATCGATGCGTATTCGTCAAGGACTACGCCTCCCATAAAGGATGCTGCGCAGGACAGGCCGTCAATAATCAATGGAAAGCTGCCTGACCCGGTTGAAGAATGGGGTAGTTTTTTGCTCGACGCAGACAGCAGCATAAAGATACATCGCCGCTGACCAGGTTTGCCAGTCCTGGCCGCAGGCGGAGCCATCCTGCGCTTTTAGCCATTCGTTGAAGCCGAATTCGACGTCGGCTGCGCGGGCGGGCCTGATAAACTCGGTCAGTGTGAGAAGTTTTTTCACGGCGAGCTGATGCCTGCCTGCCGCAACAAGGGCCGCAACGTAAAAGCCGCAAATAAAGGGCCATACACCGCCGTTGTGATATTCTCCCGGCCTGTTGTATTTTTCGTAACGCGGCCGCCAGTCCGGCTCGCCGGGGCGTATATAAGGGAAAAAATTAGGAGGCAGATTTACCGCCAGGTCACCGTTTTTTCTCAGCGACTCGCATTCGTCTTCAATCCAGGAAACCAGAGAATCGGCCCTCGACTGCGGGGCAATACCAGATAAAATCGCCAAACTGTTGCCTAACAGGTCGAACCGCTCGCTCCTGTAAACCTTGTATGACCACAGGGCGTAATAGGGCTTATGCCGCAACACAAGACCTTCGTGGACGTGGCGATTTTGACTGTCGCCTTTGACCGTCAGGCGCCCCATCTGCTCTCTGAGCCGGGCCGCGCGTTCATTTTGGCCGAAGAGCCGAAGATACGTATAAACGATGGTATTCACATACAGCCCGTATCCGAGGACCCACTGCTCGTCGCGCCAGTCGCTGGTCGGAAGCTGCGTAACCATAACACGGTCAGAAGGCGTCTGGTACTCCATCCATTCAAGCGCCTTTTGCGTTGCCTCTTCGAGGAAATCCTGCCGGCCGGTTACTTCGCGAAAAAGGGCAATCGCCATAAGAAACAGCGGCGTGCAGTCGCTTGAGCCGCGGTCGTCGCCATCGTGAACAAGCGAGGGTATGTGACCCAAGCGGCTTTGATTTTTCGCGGCTGTTTCCAGCGTTTTTTGCAGGGCGGTGATAAGTTTCTTGTTTCCTGTCAGCAACATTCCCAGCGAGGAAATCATAATGTCGCGTGTATATGGTTCGGGATAGCCCCAGCCGGCAGCACGAGGCAGACCCCTGTAGGGGCCGTGGGAGTTGTGAAGCAATACCTCTATTGCCGCTTCCTTGGCCCGCGCAACCAATGCTTTGTCGGCATCGTTCATTTATGAGATTCCCAGCCGCTGCGAGATGATTTCGACGAACTGTTTTGCGACTACGCGATAGTCGAATTTCTCTACCACGCGGTTTCTGCCCGCCTCGCCCATTTTCTTTCTCAATTCGGCATTGGTCATAAGTTTCATAAGGTAATCGGCGATGTCGTGCACGCTTGCCCGGTAATCCACGGTCCGCGGCCGTTTAAATACGACCCTGTGACCGGGCTCGTGGCCTGATTCCTGGTCGAGGGTCGTTTCTCTAATACGAACTTCCTGGGCAATCCACGCCAGAAAGG
>CAZHVR010000075.1:0-11165 GCA_964536225.1 uncultured Pirellulales bacterium | reverse complement strand
TAACCTTATCGGGAGGCTCTGCTTTCATAGCTTATCTGTGTAATCTGTGGTTAAAATTCTCTGCGGTGAAAATATGACCCATGAGACAATTGTAATATTGGATTTCGGCAGTCAGTATGGCCAGCTCATCGCAAGACGGGTTCGGGAACATAATGTCTTCTCGCAAATCGTCTCACCCGCCACGTCCGCAAGCCGGCTCGCCCAGTCGAATCTCAAAGGCATAATCCTCTCAGGCGGCCCAGCCAGCGTCTATGAAAAAGGTGCGATAAGGTGCGACGAGAAAATATTCGACCTGGGCGTTCCCATCCTCGGCATATGCTACGGTATGCACCTCGGCTGTCAGGCCCTCGGAGCAAAAGTCGTCCCCGCAAAAAACAGGGAATACGGCCGGGCAAATCTAACCATCATTGACAAAACCGACCTGTTTGCAACGCTCGATGATTCGACAATCGTCTGGGAAAGCCACGGCGACCAGGTCGAGGACGCCGACCACAATTTCGTCACGCTCGCGCAGACAAAGACCTGCCCCTTCGCCGCCGTAAGACACAAACAAAAGAAATTCTTCGGCGTCCAGTTTCACCCCGAGGTCTCACATACCCCAAAGGGAACCGTGATTTTGAAAAATTTCCTGTACGACATCTGCGGCTGCGCCGGCGACTGGAAAATGAGCGACTTCGTCGCCGAAACCGTCGAAAAAATCCGCAAACAGGTCGCAAATCAAACAGTAATCTGCGGCCTAAGCGGCGGCGTCGATTCCTCGGTGACTGCGGCCCTGGTCCATAAGGCCGTAGCAGACCAGCTTGTCTGCATCTTCATCGATAATGGGCTATTACGCAAAAACGAACGCGAAGAGGTCGTCTCAACCTTCCGCGACCATTTTCATCTCGACCTGCGCGTCGTTGACTGGTCCAAGCAGTTCCTCACCAAATTAGCCGGCGTTACCGACCCCCAGCAGAAGCGTAAAATCATCGGCGCTGAATTCATCGAGGCCTTCAAATCAGAGGCGGCCAAAATCAAAAACGCAAAATTCCTCGCCCAGGGCACCCTATACCCCGACGTCATCGAATCAGGCCATAAAGACGGCAACGTCGCCGCGAACATAAAACTTCACCACAACGTCGGGGGGCTGCCCAAAGAGCTTGGTTTCGAGCTTGTCGAGCCATTGAGAGACCTCTTCAAAGATGAAGTCCGCGTCGTCGGCGAATACTTGGGTTTGCCCGAGGAAACGGTATGGCGGCACCCCTTCCCCGGCCCCGGCCTGGCGGTGAGAATCATCGGCGACGTAACGCCCCCTCGGCTGCAAGTTCTGCGGGCCGCCGATGAAATACTCATCGACGAAATCAAATCCGCCGGCCTTTACAGGCAAATCGCACAGGCCCTGGCCGTCTTACTCCCCGTTCGCTCGGTGGGTGTGATGGGGGATGGGCGGACGTTCGAAAATGTCGTAGCTATCCGGGCAGTCGAGACGCCCGACTTTATGACCGCCGATTTTTCCCGTATCCCCTACGACGTCCTGGCGACCATATCGAGCAGAATAATAAACGAGGTGCGGGGCGTCAATCGCGTCGTTTACGATATATCCAGCAAACCGCCCGCGACAATCGAATGGGAATGATACGATACCTTATTACGGTTCTTGTCGCGATTTTGCTTCAATGGCCGGCTTATGCCCGCCTCGACTCGCCAGACCGGAGTCGGGCGAGGCGAGCGGCCTCACTGGATTTTAACACCCTTCCCGCGATGGTCTTAGCCGATGCCAATGAGACGTTTACCAGGCCGGGCAATATAGCGGCGTTACTACTCGCAGGAGGGGCAAGCGTTGCGATGCACAATACCGATGCCGACAAAAATATCGACGAAAGCCTGCGCAGCAGGGCATTCAGCGATACAGCCGACAAAACCTTCGACGTCGCGGGAAACCCCTGGACACATCTCGGCGCGACCGGCCTGTGGTATTTGTTCAGTCAGGCAAATGATGACGAATTGAATCAGCAGCGAGCTATTTCGATGCTAAGCGCGCTGCTCATCACCGATGCATCTGTTTTTACGCTCAAAGCAATAAGAAATAATGACACCCCGAACGGCAAGGACCTGGCCTGGCCAAGCGGCCATACCGCAAGCTCATTCTGTGTCGCCTCGGTCTTAGACGAATATTACGGCCCGCGAGTGGGCGTGCCCGCTTATATCGGCGCGAGCTTAGTTGCCTGGCGTATGATGGATTCCGGCGACCACTGGGCATCCGACGTCCTGTTCGGCGGGACTCTCGGCTTTATCGTCGGCCACACGGTGGCCGACAGACATAAACAACTCGAATTCGCCGGGTTTAAAGTTAAGCCGATGATGGATTTAGGCCCTCGTCCTACAACGGGGATTGCGTTGGTGAAAAGGTTTTAAAATCAGCGTTTAGCGTATAGCGTATTTAGTCGTTCGTCGTTCGTATTTCGTATCTCGCGGCTTAATTCAAAATGAACGGCGGGGCTAAATTTATGGATTCCCGCTTTCCTCCTTCGCAGGCGCTACGGAGGACAGGTTGCGGGAATGACAAACCCGGCAATAATCTGTCATATGCGGATAAAAGTTGCCGGGCAAAACATAAAACAGCTAAATTTCCCGCGACCTGTCTGCCCTCGTATTTTTTTTGGCGCGGGTTCGCGGATTAATAAAAAGAACTTCGTTTATCTTCGTAGCCTCCGTGGTTGCAAAAAAAGCTTGCCTGCTTTCGGCGGTCGATAATATAATGTTTCCGTAAGGCCGGAAGAATTTGTTGGAAAATTGACGGATTGATATGAAATTCGAATGGGACCATCGAAAAGCCGAAAGCAATCTAAAAAAGCATGGTATATCATTTCAGGAAGCAGCTTCGATTTTTGGCGATGCCCTTTCGATTACATATAATGACCCCGACCATTCAAAAAAAGAACGCCGGTTTATTACGGCAGGAACATCACGAACAGGCAAGCTTCTTATGGTTGCGCACACGGACCGTGGAGATAACGTAAGGATTATTAGTGCTCGAAAGATGACACGGCAGGAAAGAAGATATTATGAAGAAGGCAAATAAAAGACAATTGAATGATGATTTACGTCCGGAATATGACCTCTCCAAACTCAAAGGCGGCGTGCGAGGCAAGTATGCCAGACGGTTCCGGAAAGGAACAAACCTCGTTCTCCTGTCCCCGGAGGTTGCAAAATATTTCCCTGATGAACGGGCAGTGAATGATGCGCTGAAGTCCCTTGTCGGCATCGCCAAGGCCAAACTCCGCCACGCAAGTTAGGATACAGACCTGGCCTCCGAAACTTCATCGCAGTAGGATTAACACTGAATTTTTGACACGGCCTGGCCTCGCATTTTTTGGGGCGGGGGGCCATCGTAGTCCATTTGGGGCGAAGTCGGAAGCGATGCTTTGGTAAAAAGATTCTAAATTCATGGAATTGCTGCAGGCGTTTTATATTATATATTGCGCTTACGTTTTAATCCCCGGTTTAATATGTCATTATCGTATGGTGATTGTTGTTGTGGAGGATTCCAGTTGGGGTTTCGATAAAATTCCCCGCAAACAGAACATCTCCAACCCGCATTGGATTCTTGCAGTTCTATGGGATTAGGAGGAGAAGACTTAGAACACTTATGACAGTATCTAAGCCCATTCTTTTTTGATATAAGTGTACCAGAACGACTATCAAATTCCAAATCATTGTCTAAAGTCGATGAGCGGCTATCTATTGGTGGCTTTTCAAGCAGTCTTTTTCTCCAAGCAGCGATTGCTCCAATTATAGATTCATCCGAGGACCAAGAGTTATTACTCATATCCACTTCATGCAGAAATTTGTTAAAAGCCCCCCTGTCAAATATTCCCCTGCTGACTCTCGTGTGATGAATAACTAAGAGAGGAAGTTTTTTGGCATATGCTATTCCCGCTTCGATATGGTTCCACTCGGTTGCAAGAATGATGGGGGTTTTGGAATCAATGCTGTTGCCCTCTAATGTCCCGCTTTTTACTATTATTTGTGGATAACCAAGTATTATTACACCAACGCATTGGTTTAATATTTCTATGACTTCATCAAGAGGTGATTCTGTCGGGTGGTCACTTACACCTAACGTTCTAGGGTTAAGGTCGTAAGTTTTTATTAAGGTTAGAAATGATTCAAGCCCTTTTTTAAATTCCGGTGCAATATAAGTCGGTTTGCTAATAAATATGTCTCTCATAATCACCTATCTTAGACTGGAATTACGGATAGTCATTTTTCTTCGTGACCCAATTCTATCTTCAAAACCTTCATGTTTACAATCGAAATTCACTGCCTTCGCTACACACTATACGCTCTCTTAAGTGTTTCTTATTCTGCTCTCTTTTCCGCCTTCCACCTTCTAAGAAGATCGAACACTTCTTTCGCTGCTATATGGGCCCCATCTGCAACATATTGACATTGGCTATAAAAGTTGGCTTCGATTCTCTGGTGGGCTCCTTCTGGCAATGAAGCATCAAAGCTTTTATTAAAAAATGACTGCAATTTATCAATGTTGTCATTGAGGGTATCTATTCTTCGTAGAATGTCGAGTATACGGGAAGAATCCTTTGCTTTCAAACTTGCGAATATGTCGGTATTGCTAAGAAGAAAATTAGCCTTTAGTTTGGATAATGCTAACTGTTTCTTTTCTTGACGTCTCTCTGCTTTCTTATATTCGTGTCGTGTTACCCACGCTTCTGCAAATTGGTCTAATTCGCTAGGAGAGTATAGCTTCTCAATTAACTGTTGGTATATTGCTTCATCTGGTATTAGGTTCACCTGCTCTTGTAATTCAAATTCACGCAATGATCTAAATGCCAGTAAAACCTTTTCTTTATTTATCGAAGAATCGGCATGTAACGCATATATATTCAACATAGCCAATACCTGTTTGAGTTCGTTCGTTGCGATTATGTAGAACCTCCGAACTTTCCGGCAATCTCTTACTAAATCAAGAATAATCGCACTTAAAAAACCAAGAACAAAGCCGATAAAAATATTGACACTATTGAATACCCAAATCGAAAAACTAGATTCAACCATTGATTTCTTCCTTGAGTCATAATATCATTTTGTATTTTCGGCCCAGAGGCCTAAGTGTTTTTCTTTGGCCTGTTTTTCCAGATAATCGAACTGCTTCATAAACTGGAACGGCTCGTATATATAGTTATAGGCGAAGCCATTTTCGATGAGCTTGGCGTTGACCAAAGTGCCGTCTTCCAGAAAGACGTATCTGAGCAGCCGGCCGTATTTATCCCTGTTGGAATGCATCGGGTCGGGGATTAAATAGACAAGCTTGTTTTCCAGAAGCTTCTTTGCATATTGGGCGGCCTGCGGGCCGAAGTAATCCGGCTGCGGGTGTCCGGGACGAGCAATCTCAGGGGCATCTATTCCAATCAATCGAACCGTCTCAACAGTTCCTGTGGTATCTACCCTGATAGTATCGCCGTCAATCACCGCCAGGACCCGGCTAAGGGCCGATACCTCTTTGGCCGGCGTTGTTTCGCCCGATTTGATTTCGATTTGATTCGGGTCGTGGAGAATGATTTCCGCCCGGCCCTGATAGGTCCGTATCAGGCCTGTGATTTCAACGTCTTTTCGGCTGTATTGTTCGGATTTGGGAAATTTATAAGAATCCGAATCAAAAATCACGGCTCCGAACGGGCAGGTTTTATAATCGCGACAGAAATTTATGAATACAGTGCCTTTTTGAGAGGTATAAACGTGGTCAACCCTGCCTGTTACGCAGGCGTATTCGCCCACGTGTTTGGGGGCTTCGGTGTAATCGATATGCAGGACGGTCTTTTGTGCCAAAGGTTTATTTACATCCGGGCCCGGCTCGACTGTTGCCGAACTGTTTGACAGCCAAACTGAGCAGGCAATTACGCACGCAGCGACGATGACGGCTATCGAGATTTTGTTTTTATCAAAAAAATCTTTCATACAAACAGTTTCCTGCAGTATCAGAACGGCCGGCCATCACGCCGGGTTCTTTTATTATACCGCCGTTATTATACACGCCTCAAAGCTTATGTGCGGGTATAACTATTGCCTCTTGTACTTGCCCATCAATTCGCCTTCGGCGAGGATGTGGCCCTGCATCGCCCTGACCAAGTTCGTTTTGGTAGAGCTTTCGGGCAAATCCAGCTTCGTATCCAGAGCGTATATTTTGAAGAAGTACCGATGCGTTCCGCTTGGGGGAGCAGGTCCGCCGTAGCCGGGATTTCTGAAATCCGTAATACCCTGAATAGAGCCATCCGGCAGCTTCGGGTCGGGCGGCACGTTTTCAGGAAGCCCGGTTTTGTCGGGCGGGATATTCCACATAACCCAGTGCACCCACGTCCCCACCGGAGCGTCCGGGTCATCGCTGATAAGCGCGATAGTCACGGTCCCCTCCGGAACACCCTCCCATTTCAACGGGGGCGATATATCCTCACCATCGGCGGTGTATTTGGAGGATATCATACCTGCCTGCTCAAATGCAGGGCTTGTAACTTTAATAGTCATATCATCGGCCTCCTTATTTTGAGGGGTCTGTTTTTTCTCACAGCCATAGAACAGAGCCGCGGGTATTAACAAGACGATATAAAACATTTTATGCATAAGACCTCCTTTCACAAAGATTGCGATGGAGTAAATTCTACCTCTCAAACCTGTGTTGCCGCAACCGAAATTAGTGCGCCAGATATGTTAAGATGGGGAAACTTTAACGTTTGTATAGTACAGTTGTATGATACAAGTGTACGACAAAAGCGCGCAAGTCATTTTGGTCCAAATCCGAAAAAAATAAAAAAATTTATCTTCTTATATGAGCAGCACTTAAGCATATCCGGCCCTTAGAAAAATCGCGATTTTTCGCCAAAAGCGCGCAAGATCGCGCCATAGGATAGAGGGACGCTGTGGTCCCTCGGGTGTCAAACGGTTGCGTAAACCGTATGACGACAATGAAAAAATGGGTCCCCTGCTGCAGAGCCAGAGGAGCGGGCTCCCGGGGATCTGCGCTACGCTCCGAGAGGAGAATAAGGAATGACGAGGGTAGAATTCAAAATACCGGACTGGTTAGACAGGATTTTAGCGTGGCCGGTGACGGCGTATCGCAAACGCAAGTATGGGTATAGTTACCGCAGGATTCCCTTAGGCGAGGGGAAGTTTACTATAGTTGACGAGCAGGACTACTACCGGTTCAACAAATTTAACTGGTGCGCCGAATACGACGGGTGGAACACCTATGCCGTTAGAATCACCGGGGTCCCCAAGAAGAAGATTGAGATTCTTTCACTGCACAGGGCGATTATGAACCGTCCCAAAGGACTTCTGGTTGACCACAGAAATAACAACGGCCTCGACAACCGCAGGGAAAATCTGCGCATAGCGACGAAATCTCAGAATACGTGCAACAGGAGGAAGAAAGAAAATACTTCATCGCAATTTATCGGAGTTTGTTTCAGCAAGAGGGAAGGCAAGTGGGCGGTAAATATCACGCATCAAAGAAAAGGAGAATGGATCGGCTATTTCGAAGACGAGATCGAGGCAGCAAAGGCGTATGATGCGGCAGCGAAGAAGTATCACGGCGAATTTGCGCGTCTGAATTTTCCGGACAAAGATTAATCGCCGGCAGTGCGCAAGAACTTATCGCGTCGGTTTGCGGGCGTATCGCAGGTCAAGCCGACAAGGAAATTAGGTCCTAAAACGTGGTCAGGGAAGAGTATTAGAGCAGGGGTTTTTCATCGGTTTGCCGCCTTAAAACCCGGTAATTTTCACTGAAACAGCCGCACGGCAGTATTGTCAGGGGTGATTCGCAGCGAAAAAGGCCGTTTCGGCATCACCAATGAGATTTTATGAGTAAGGCAAGTTAGTGCAGGCGGGGCTGTTTTATGACGATTAGAGAGAGAAACAATCCGTAATAAAGCGCTCAATCAGAAATCAGGAAAGGTTTAATTATGGACATTGAAAAGAAGTGTTTAAGATGCGGCGGGCAAAACGTATGTCCGAGCGACCTTCAGTCAACGGGCAAGATATATTCTAGGCCAAAGAAGTCGAAATTTACGACGGTTTTTACGACCGGGGCGCCGGTCAGCGCGATGACGTGTCTGGATTGCGGCCACATCGATTTGATAGTAGATGCGCAGAAGGCCAAGTCGCTGCTCAGGATCGCCTGAGGAACAGCAAACCCGCTATCGAGCGTACAGTATCAAGAATTTGCGTGGGAGGACGTGGTGAACGAGAACCGCAACAAAGGTCTGCGTGTGCTGATTTCCCGACTTAACCGGGAGCGCAAAAAGCAGGCCAGACAAATAGATATTCTCTGCAACGACTTCGTTTCGGCACAGAAGGATTTCATAAAGGCACTAAACACCATCAGCTTCGCGGCGGACTTTTACGAGGCGACAGCAGGGATAACCGACCTCAACGAGCTGCTCTGCACGGCGGGCAGACATATACAGGACCAGATACCCGACGCGAACGCGACATTTTTTCTGCTACGAGGGGACAATTATAAATATCATCAGACAAGTCACGCCTCCGGACGGACAAGTTTCGAGATGCACATATTCGAGAGCAGCGAGCCGGCCGACCCGCTTATCCCAGCCAGCGAGGAGGATGAAAGGCGCATCGAAAACTTCTTCACGGCCGAACTGGTCGATAATATCGCCCGGTCAAACCGCGTATGCGGCATAGGTGAAATGCTGACGATGGGGCTTCAGTGCCCGGGGGGGTGTTTAGAGAAAAACTCCGCAGCGGCTCTGCCTTTATCGAACAACGGCGGCTCGTCAGGATTCATACTGATATACCGCAGCTCGCAAAGGCCATTGACACCAGATGAAATTAACTGCGTCGCCCAGGTTACACGGGGCCTTTGCCGCTGCATATCGGCGTGCTGGACCATCGCCAACAACGTCGAGCCGGCCCAAATATAACACATTCAGAATGAGGCCGGTCAGCTTGACCACTACAAACCCACTCAAAACAGTTGCCTAAACAGCGCTGCCATTCGTATAATATGAGAAAAATTCGTATTTCGGGAATATGCCGGCAATGGGCAACAAGAACCAAATCAAGGCGCAGTCGCTGGAAACGGTGGAGCCGATAGGCAAGCGCGTTCTTATTCGCAAGGACGAGGACAAGAGGCAGACCAAGGGGGGAATCCGGCTGCCGGACAATATCGAGATTCCGACGATAACGGGCAGGGTAGTGGCGATATCGGCGGAGGTTGAAAATACGCCTGAGATACCTTTGCGGAAATACGACAAGGTTTTGTTTAATCCCAAGGGGGCGATACCGGTTGACTTCGAAGGTGACAACCGGCTGTTCGTGGTCGCCGTTGAAAACGTCGTGGCTGTCTTCAGGAAGGAATGAGCGCGGCGAAGAGGTGATATTTTTTCAACAATAAAAAATGCCGGAAGGTGCTTGCTCCTTCCGGCTTTTCCGGGTTGCCGGACCGAAAACGGCAAACAGGGGGATAAGCAAAATTGTTTATCAGTGCATTTCGACCCTTCCGCGCCGGTGCCGGGCCAATGCAAGCACGCCGGTCAATAAAAGTGTAATCGTAGCCGGCTCAGGGACCGGCACAGGAAAATCATCCCCGGCTTCGGGCACAGGTAAATCATCGCCTGACTCCGGGACGGGAACATCGTCGTTTATTTCGGGCGGTTCCGGCTGCGAGAAGTGGAACTTCGACGGTCTTTTGCCTCCTCCGGCCTGCTCAAGGGCCGCGCCATAATCACCCCCTGAGGATATAAGCCCGCCTCTGCCAATCGACCCCTGCGGGGCCTCCTCAAACTCGACCAAATCAAATTTTGTCCGCTCGAACACAGCGATAACAATCTTGGGGGAATCGAGATAGACCATTGTGCTGCTGGCAGCAGCGTCATCAACGTTACCAACCCAGTAAACGAATTGATAGCCGGGTTTAGGCACTGCGGTCAACGTCACCGCGGCGTCCCTGTCGTATGTGTGCACGCCCGGCTCAAGGTTCAGCGTTCCGCCATCAACGGGAGAAACCTCCAGCATCAGGGCGGTGCCATCCTGGCAATATCCCGGTGCGGCAAGACAAAACAGCAGGATTGCACAGCCGACGGCCAGTGTTACTTTATGAAATTTCGGGTCCCTCCGCCGGATTATTTCGATTAGAGACATTTTATGCGATATGCCGTTTCTTTCTGCGATTGGCAAACAGCCAGCTTGAAGCAATGCCAAATAAAGCAATGGACGCGGGCTCCGGGATGTCTTTATCAGGGACAGCCGTGTCGCTATCATCATCCGTTGAGCGAGCAACCCCAAAACCACCCACAACAGGGGCATAAGGACTGGCAAAAATCAGGAAGGCAGAATAACCGTTGGCCATTATGAATCCGTCTCCGTCAGTCGGGGACCAATTCCATACCGCCTCATCTTCGCAGGGAAGCACGGGCATCACGTCCTCTTCATGTAAACCATCATCCACTGCCTGCGTTCCAGACGCCCTCGCAGACCAATCTATCTCCGGGCCTCCGAAGGCATCGAGCAGATAGAAGGACTCGATGGAGTCGTTGCCTAAATTGGCTATCTGGTAAGCGTAAATGTAATTGTTTCCGCTGGGGAACTCGACTTCCCAGGGGTTGTCAGCAATATCATAAACCGCCCATTCCACATATACCTCGTCGTAGGTTTTGTGGCCCTCCCAGCTTTTTCCGTCTCCGTCAACGAAAGCACTGTCAGGCAAAGCCAAAGCGTTGTGTGCCGGTACGGCTGTGACGACTAATACAGTCAAAAAACAAATTATCTTCATCACCTTCATTTGTTTCCTCTCAACTAAATTTATTTAGCCCGTCTCTGCTTGTTTACGTGTAACACCAATTTCATTTGTCTTGTTATCGATGCCGATTTTCAGGATTTTCTCCTCCGTCTAAACGCCAGCAGTGCCCCTGCCGCTATCAGTGAAAAGGTGGCCGGTTCGGGGACAGGTGACGGCAACTCCACAATTGCGCCTCCCATAATGCCGCCTGTAACCCCACCTCGCCCCATTTCAGGATGGCAAGTGCTCGTGAACAACAACGTCTGCGAATGCTCACCTGTACTGATAGTGTCGTAAAAGATGTAAATCACACTTTCCGGCCGCACCGTCTGTATATCCGTCCAGATACCCCCTGAAACGGCATAGGGTGCTGCCGAGT
>CAZHVR010000074.1:0-11193 GCA_964536225.1 uncultured Pirellulales bacterium | reverse complement strand
CATTTTACGATTCACACTATAGAGTTATCTATAGTTTTAAGGTATAAATATGACTACTCCACACCAATACAAGAATAAGACAGTCGTTCAGCAAAAACGTGCCCAATTTTCATTCTCATAGTAAACTGCCCATTCGTTTCAGCTTGTGACCCTGAAGTGTGTTCTGGGCCTATCGGTGTTGAAACTGTAACACAACAATGTCAATACACACCTTGGCCCGAGTGCTGTTGTATAGGTTTTAGAATAAAAAGAATTAATTATGGTTGCGGAAATGACTGTTCCAGTTGGTGGGATGCATGCTGCGAGGATCAAGAAAGCAGATTAGTTGAACGTTTCACTACAATAGAAGAACGTTGCGAAGGAAATTGTACAGGTGTGGGAGCTTGTGTTCCTGGAGCTTGTAAGGGAGTTAGAGTAGATGAAGGTGGACTTATACGCATTCGAAGCAGGTATATATGCGTTTTTTGGTTGAACTGTTTATGGTGAAAGGTATTATTATGAAAAGGTTAATATATTTTTTGTCTTCATCGTTAATAATGATATATACATTCTCAAATCTAATGGCCAACACATTAGACGACATAAAAGAATCCATAAAAAAAGCCAAAGATGGCATTACTGCCGCGCATCTTGTTTGTTTTATGGAGTGGAACAATTTTGATTCCAAATATGATAATAGGGAATATATTGATGAAGAAACACAAAGGATAAGAGAATTAAACAAAAACTGGATTATCGAGTCAGACACAATAATTGACTGCAGAATGCAAATGGTCAAATCTGAGTGGACCGACCTTCGCGACATAAATGCTTTGGCAAAAGAAAATAATTTATCCCCTCTTTCAAAACGCTCCCTTTCAAGCACCAGAATAACTTTTGTAAAGGACAATTATGAAATGGTTTACTTTCCTGCCGGCGACGAAGAGCCGAATAACGCAAATCTTATTCTCCAAAAACGCCCCGGGCCTATCAAATATTTGCTCGATATGCCTTATTACGGGATTATAGACATCAATTTTCTGGATGACAAAAATAATCCAACAGTTTCAGAGGTATCGGTTGACGGCAAATCGTTAATCCAAATTAATCTTTCAATTGAAATCCCCGGCTGGGACGGAAATAAACCTGCTGTAGTAATACAATGCGACCCTCAAATAGAGTACCGTTTTCGTCATTTAATTCGGACCGACACCAAAGGAAAAACCTCAATTGAAGTTATTGCAAATGAGTATATGGACGCTAACGGGATTCCATATCCGTCCTTTTACCAATATCGCCAGTTTATAGATGGCGAGTTGTACCGGGAAGAAATTTACAATTTTGAGAAAGTCCAATTCGGAATGGACCTGAAAGATTCCGATTTCAAGATGTTTTTGCCGGAAGGAACGGACCTTCTGGACCTCGCCATAAGCAAGACCGCCGGCGTTCTCGGCCCGGCAAGATTATTTGGTATTGAGGATGCTTTGGCAATAGGAAGAAACCGACTTCAAAGTAAATAATACGCGGTTCATTCAGCAATTCAAAAAATAGCTTTGTTTCTACTTATCAAGAAGATTAACTAAGGCCCAGGGCGGACAACTGGCCCTGGAGAAGGGCAAGGGTGCTTTCGAGACGTGCGAACCTGTTAATAAGCTGCTGCTGTTTTCGGTCGAGGCGGTCGTTTTCCTGGTCAATCCTGTCCTGAATACCCTCTATCATATCGTCAATGCCCTTCTGGTCGATGTTTATCGAGCCGGTCGATGCCTTGAGCATCCTGTCCAGGGAGTCATTCAGCACACCGGCAAAGCCCTGCTTTACCCTGACCGTTACGGTGAAGGTCCCGTCCTGACTTAAATCGACGCCAAGCTGCAGGCCGTTTTCCGCATATATGGGGTCGCCGTCGCTGTTAAAGGAGCTGTTTCCCGTGACAATATTGCTGCTGAACGTCGCATCTCGCCAGGTAGAATCGTCGGACATCTTAATTTGCGCAGCCGTTATCTCGCCGCCCGCGACTGTCACCTGCACGTTATACGTTCCGGCTGTCGTGTATGTGTCGCTGGCGCCGTAGAAGCGGACGGTGTTGCTGTCGGAGCTGCCGGTTTTGTCCGCACCGATTATGGCAAGGACGCCCATATAGTCCTCGCCTATCGCCTTGTCGAAGGCATTGGTATCGAGCGAGAGCGTCCCGTCGCCGTCGAGCTGCAGGCCAATCTGGCCGGGCATCAGAAACGAATCGACATCGGTCACAAAGCCGGAGGTGCGGGCCACTAAAGGTGTTAAAAGCTGGTTCTTTATGGTGCTGACGACGTAATCGCCCATAAGAACGCCGGCGGTCTTGAGAACGTCGTTGTAGCCGGTCTTTTCCTTGAGGAAGATTACAGCGGCGTTATAAGCGTTCACCATTGCGTTTAGCTTTTCCTTGACCGACTCGACATCCCTGGTGAGGGTCAATTGCTCGCCGGTAGAGCCGGTAACATCGTGCAGGTGAAGCGTGACGCCGGACAGGACATCGTCAATCGTATTGGAGCTTCTGCTAATCCAATCATCCTCGCCGGACGGATAACCATCGACCTTGATTTGGGAGTCCTGAGCGGTTTGCGACCTTTCGAAATCGGCCGAAGCAAATCCCGTAAGGGACGCCGTCGTGCTGCCGCCCTCGGTCAATACGGCCATCGCCGGCAAATCGAGCGTCGCGGAAGAGCCGTTGGCGTTGTAAGTAAGTGTAACTGAAAGAGAGCTGGCGCCGGAAACCTTGTCGGTGACGATAATTTTGCCGTTTTCGAAATTAGCTACGACGTTGCCACCGAAGGCATCTTCTATCTCACTGATAATATGACTGATTTTGGTATTGTTGGTAAGGTCAATGGTCACCGGCGTTATCGCAACACCGTCGCGGTCGGTGCCGCCAATTTCTATAGTCTCGCCGCCGGCAAGGGGCTCCTCGCCGAACTGGTCAAGCTGAATAATCCGCGTGCTCAGGCCGGCGTTGTCAGTATTTACCGTTAATGCCTCATCTGCCTGCCAGACCTCGGTCGAGCTTGCGTTGACCGATACCTGGTAATCGGAGCCGGCGTCGTTGCCGTTTAGCATAAGATGATAAGCATCATCATAATGCAGCAAAGAAGCCGTAACGCCCGGGTTGTCGGCGTCATTATTGATTAATCCGACAAGGTCTTCCAAAGTGGTAGTGTCAGTGGTCGTTATTACCGCTTCTTTACCGTTATAAGAATAAATGAATGTGCCTGCGCCGACGAAATCTTCTGCGTATTCGAGGCCGGCGGTATGAATCCAGCGGTCCGCGGTAGCAAGCTGATTGACTACAACGGTGTGGTTGCCTTCGAAAGCCCCGTTAGTCGCCTCGGCGGTAATTATGTCCGGGTCGCTGGAGGCGACATTGAACGCACGAAGCTGCTCGGCATCGGACAATGCGGCGGCAGTTGACCTTAGCGCAGTCAGTTTGCTTTCGAGGTCGCTAAGAGCATCCTTTTTGTCCTCCCAGCCGGACAATCGCTGCTGATAAATATTGAGGGTCCGCTGCTCTACCGCCATAAGCTGCTGAATCAACTTGCTCGTATCTATGCCGCTGAAAATGCCTGGAAACTGTAAGGTTGACATTATTGTCCGCTCTCCTGTTAATTAACCTGCGATATTATAAGACATTGTCTCGCCGCGGGCATACGGAATCCGCGTCACTTTATTATCGAGAGAATTAGCGCCCTGTTTAGCCGTTCCGCACATATTAAACTCTTGAATTATGCCCGACCTTCTCAAGCCGATGCCTGGGAGACAGGCGTTTTGTGCGAATGGAGCGGCATTTTTCACGAAGATTTCTGACCTGCTGGTTAGCCGGCTCGATTTTACAGCATTCATCCAATTGAACGGAAGCCATCTCAAAGGCCGCTTCAGCGTAATCCGGGACATTGGAGCCGAGATACCGCTCGCCGATACCAAGATAAACAAGGGCTGTCTTGCATTTGGCAAGCAGCGACTTTTGTCCGGCGGGCAAATTATCCCACTGCACATCCGGAAACAATTGTTCAGGAGTAAATGTCTCGGTAAATCTGCGGATGACATCGAAGTGGCTTTTGGCTTTTTCAGCGCTAAAGTTCCGCGATAAGCTGCCCGTCGTGGTCAGTCGCCGCAGGTAAAGTGCCGCGGGCAGATGGCACATCTTCAAACCCTGTTTTGCGAAACGTCTCACCATATCGTAGTCCTCGCCGACGAGCAGACGCTGGTCATAAGGCCCGAGCTTGTCGAAGACACTTTTCCTGATGCAGGTTTTGAAATGCACGACGGGAAAACCGCAGCGGAACATATCGGATATAAACGCATTCGGGTTTGAGTATTCCGGTCTTTTGATTATGCGGACGGGTTTGTCCTGCTCGTCAATGAGCAGGTCATCGCAATAGACCATATCCATCTCGGGATGCTGTTCAAATTCCTGGAGGTGGCGGGCAATGTAATCGGGCGTCATCATATCATCGCTATCGAGCATAATTATGAAAGAGCCGCTGGCCTTTGAGACGCCGAAGTTGCGGGCAGAAGCAACGCCGGCGTTTTCCTTATGGAAATACTTTACGGAATCGTTTTTGAAACTGCGGACAATGTCCGCCGTTTTATCTTCAGAGCCGTCATCCACGACAATCAGCTCGAAGTTTCTGTAATTCTGAATCAGGACGCTTTCAACGGCCCGTGCGATATAATCGGCGGCGTTGTATGCCGGCATTACAATCGAAACCAGTGGATTATCGCCTGCTTTATAAAGAGGAATAATGGATATGTACGGGTTGCCGTAACGTTTGCCGACTGTATAGCGCTCGTATAAGCTGTGAATTTTCTGGCCGTGTTCGATACCATCTTCGTTTCGATAGTAAAGTCCCAAAAATTCAGGTATATGCTGGAATTTATAGTTGCCGGCAATTTTCAACCAGAAGTCCCAGTCGGCAGCACAGGTGAGCGTCTCATCGAAGTAACCAAATTCATCGTGAAGAGATTTTCGCCACATCGGCTGCGAACCGACGCAGCAGCCGAAAAGCAGCCGTTCCCTGCTGAATTCAGGCCTTTTGGCCATTTGTATAACGTGGTGATTTCCAAAGGTGGGATTGGGAGTATCGGTGATTATCTGGTCGCTGTAAGTCAACGCGATATCGGGATCTTCAAGAAGGGCATTTGCCATTATTTCAAGGGCGTCCCTGCGGTGCCGGTCATCGGTATTGGCGCTTGTGAGAAACTGTCCTGAAGCAGCTTTTACCGCGCGGTTCCAAGCACCGTACAGGCCTTCACGAGTATCTGTTTTAATGTAAACGATGTTGCCGTATTGTTTTTGAAATTCCTTTACGATTGTTTCCTCGTCCTGCTCAGAGCCGCTGTTGACCACTATGATTTCGAGCTTGTCGGCGATTGTCTGGCTTTCCAAATTTTCGAGACAGCCGCGCAGAAACCGCTGCGCGTTATACGTCGAAACAATTGCTGAAACCAGATAGCTCATCTGGGAAACAGGGGTTGTTACATCTTCTTTGTTTGGCTTGTTCGTAATAATCGAGTGCCCTGTCAGCTCGCCGGATATTCCGGCCACAGGAACCGCGGGAACGCCAGCGAGTTTTGGAAGTATCGCCTCTGCTTTTTCCCTGAATTCTTTCTGAAGCTGAAAGCACTTTTGCTCCAGCAGGTGTTCATAGATTGTCTTAAGCTTACCAAGCTTTTTCGACTGGATACAACAATCAGCAAGTTTTATACAGCACGCACCATATAACCTTACGTTTCCAGCAAAAGCAGCGTCGTTACTTCTCGACTTTTCCGCAAACTCTTCGCGCAGTTTGGGTGCCAAGCATCCCAAAATATTCTCGAAGGTATGCTCAGCCTGGTCCAACTGCCCCTGCTTAAGAAGCAAGGAACCGTGCAGATAGTTGGCCTTAATGTCGCCTGGGTCGGCGTCGAGCGCCCGCTGCGCCCAGAGCATACTTATATCAGGCCATTTCTCGTCGAGAGAAAGCCCGACTGACGCCATCCAGTCAACATCGCTGCTGAATCTTCCCCCTGCCATCAAATCAGTATAAAAACGCAGTTCCGGACTCGGCCATTTGTTCATAAGCGTCAGGTCGGCGGTTTTCAGGTCGAGTGACCTTAAAAAGGACCCATCAGCCGAAACAGGAGCATAGTCACGATACACAACCACGTCGGGAAAATACAGAATCCCCTCCAGTGAACGGTTTCGCAGGACAAACAGCCGATAGGACAACTCTATAAAGTCCTTCGAGAACAAATCGTCGTCGAACCCCCCTGCTTCTATAATATCAGCCCGCCTGAAAGCAGAATTAGAACCATTCCAGCACAATGTTCTTACTATATCATCACCTAAATCGGCATATTCCGCAGCGTTATCGACGGACTCTTCATTCAATGGTAAAATCCTGCCCCGCAGGGCATAAATGTCGTCATTCTGCCTGAAGTGCCGGCAAATATTCTCAACAAAGTCTTTGTCCGCAACACTATCCGGTTCTATAAAAGCCACGTATTCGCCGCGGGCATCCTCGACGGCAATGTTTCTCGCAAATGACGGCCCGAAATCAGATGTCAAGTCAATCCAGACAAGCGGATATCCGAATTTTCCTGCCAGACCGGCTGGTTTGTATGTCGTCCGGGCACTGTTTACAACGATGATTTCGAAATCCCGGCAGGATTGTTTGCTCAGGGACTCCAACGTCTTCAGCAGGCCTTTGTCTTCAGTTTTGTCTTGAGATGATACGGTTAATATGACTGAGAGCCGGGGTTCCGGGCCGATATTGAAACTCTGTATCCTTTCGACAAAATCGTCAGGGTCGAGTTTTCTGTTTTCAAATCTTGCCTTTGTCTTCTCGACAAGCAGCCGGGTTTGTGGCCACTTCGAGAACAAGCTGTGCCCCGATATGCCGTGAAAATCTATCGAAAGGCCATACTGATTGGCATAGTGATAGCATTTGTAAATCACAGCGGCATCAAGATGACAAATGCCTGTTCGTGACTCCATTTCCGCGCGAGAGAAGCACTCCGGCGCAAAACGGCGCAGTCCGAATTTGCCTTTGAGACGAATAAAGTCGTGTTTTTGAGATATCCTAAGCCAGAATTCCCAGTCACCGGCACAGCACAATATGTCCTCTTCGAAGCATCCGAATTCCTCGTGCACGCTTTTACGCCAAACCGGATTCGAACTTAAGAACCAATCGGCGGACAATAATCTTAAACGTGAAAATTCGGGAGCCAGAAACTCCCTGATGAAACTGCCGTCAACCTCATCAAACCAGTCCTGGTCACAATACACCATAGCCGCATCGGGGCGCTTCTCCAACGTCTTGACCATATACTCAAGTGAGTCCTGCCGCAAACGGTCGTCGGTATTGGCACTGGTGATGTATTTGCCTGCGGCCTGTTTTATCGCCCTGTTCCAGGCCTTGTATATCGGCTCTCTTTTTTCAGTTCGTATATATTTGATGTTGTCGTATCGCTTTTGGAACCGCTCGACAATCTCTCTTTCGTTCTGCTCCGAGGCGCTGTCAACCACAATTATTTCGAGCCGGTCCGCTGTTGTCTGGCTTTCGAGATTTTCGAGACACCCTTCGATATATTTTTGAGAATTGTATGTAGAGACGATGGCAGTGATAAGATACTTTTTGTCCTTGTCCACCTCGCTCAGGTTAATGTCGGCAACTTCCTCCGGTTCAATTTCCAATAGCTGCTGCGAGATATAATCCTCGTTTCCGTTTTCCTCAACGAGCACCGGCTCGGTCCATCTCCCCTTCGGTTTCCTTAAGGCCTGTCGCAGCGCCTTATCGACAGTATCGACCCGTATCTGGTTTATGCAATAATTCTGCTGAAATTTCATCCGACAGATCCAGTTGCAGCGGAAACACTTCATAGGCAGACAGACCAGTGCAGTGAACGGGCTGTAAGGCATAAATCTGCCGAAATGCCCCCCCCCGATAATTACCAAATGCGGGCAGCCCACGGCCGCTGCAATATGTGCCGCAGCCGATTCGACGCCGAGGCACAATTTTGCCTTCGTTAAAATCGCCGCCAACTGGCGCAGGCCGGTTTTGCCGGACAGGTTATAGATACGAGGGTGTCCGGACATTTTTATTATCCTGTCCGCCTCAGGTTTATTGTTTTCGGCTCCGCAAATCAGAACCGGACGATTCCTGTGCTTTGAGAGCAACTGCGCCCAATTAAAATCCGGCCAGTGTCTTATGGCATTTTGCCCGAAGGGACATAACACAATCGGATTCTTCACGCCGACTTCAGAAAGCAACCGCCGGGCTTCTTCGAGGTCGTCGTCAGTCAGCCATACTCTGGGCATTATCGGCTCATTTGGCTCAATTCCGAACGCCCGGATTAAGTCCTCGCTTCTTTTGGTCTCGAGCATCCATTCTCCACAGGTGGGAATGAGCCGTGTATAGCCGGTATTATTTCTAAGCTTAACAGCTTCGTGCATATTCGTGCAGTCGCCATCGAGGGCAATCTTTTTTGAGGCCCCGCTTTTGAGTGTTATGCGGTCCCCCAATGGACTTCTCGAATAAACCGGGTATATCGCCGTGTCATATTTTTGCTCCTGCAGTTGCGATATTATCCAGTCGGAGTAACTCTTATCGCCCTCCATCATTTTAGCGTCGAATGCAATACATCGGTCGATATCGGGACAGGTTTCCGCCAGTTCTGCGACGTGCTGCCGCACAATGAGATGAAGCTCGGTATCCTTATAAAGCTGCCTGAAATATTTTAGCGTACCTGCAAACAGAACAAAGTCGCCAATGGCATCAGGCCGGACAATCAAAACTTTCTTTCGTGAGGTGTCTCCCACGGCTGCTGTGCAGCCGGCCGGGTCGAATCTGGCTATGCAAAAACCGAACTTTTCATCACTTTGTGCGATGATTTCAAAACGCTCGTCGGACTGCATCTTGAGAAAATCCCGATGATGCTTGATATGATGGATATCATCGAGAGCGACGTAACATTGGCCTTTGAGCTGCTCAATGAGGTAATCGAATTCTATATTGCCCATATGGCCGGCACTGTCGAGCAGAACGAAATCGGGCTTGAAATCAAAAACTTCGAGACATTTATAAAGCAAGTTGTCCGGAACGTTCGGGAAATCCGTTTCTTTATGATACATCCGGGCCCTGTTTTGCTCGCGATGGTCAACGAAAATATCGTCGTACTCAACATCCGTTACTGTTTTGCGCGCAATATCCTCCTGATCAGGCAGCATCGAACGCGGGATAGACAGGCCGTTGAGGGCATAGACATCGATATTGTTCTGTCGGAAGTATCTGGTCGCCTTTGCGAAATAATCTGGGTTTACCTCGATTGAACAGAAAACCGCGTCCCTGATGCCAAGCTCTTTAAGCGCATTTGCGATGATAGTAGTTGTGCCCGTGCCGAGATATGTTCCGGTTTCAATTATCTTTTGCGGCGTTATTCGGGCAAACAGCTCCTTTATCCTGTCCCCGAACGACGAGTGCGCGTCCACCTTCATACCATCATTTACATAATCCGCAGCTACTTTCAGCCCTCTCGGCTTATCTATGCTTTTCCGTCTCTGGTGCTCAGACAGAACAATTGGCGTAACGCTATGTTTATTTTCGCCTCCGGTTTTTGCGGAGCCCGAGACAAACGCTGGTCTGGCTACCTGAGGTCTTATCGAACTTATAAAATCGGCTGCCTGCCGGCTGCGCTCCAGCCGGTCCTGATAGTAGCTTCTGAAGTTTTCAAGAATGCGCTCATCGACAACCACCTGACTGGGGAAACGAGCGGGCCTTTCAGTTGCGCATCGGCCGTCGTATCTGGTGGTGTTCGGACAATGCAGCCCCGTGCCGTCCATACCGAGGTTTTTGATATGAGAACGCGTCGGGTAAATATAGAAACCGTTGTTCAGATAGACAGAAAGAATCCAGTTAAGCGTCCAGACATCTTTGAGCTCGCCTTTGAGGAACTTTTCAATAAACACCTGGACCTCACTTCCGCCCTGCGCCAAGTCGATTCCTCTTTCATTTGCCGTCTCGACGAGTTTCCGCAGGTTCCTGCCGTAATGCCGCCAGGCCCTTTTCCAGGTTGCCCAGCCCCAGCTGCAAATCCTCGGGCAAAAATAGGCATCATAAGGGTATTTTTTCAAAATCCGCTGAGGCACTTTTACCGAATAACCCGAAACCCCAAATACCTGCGGATTGTCCCTGTATTTTTCCAGGCACGTGCAGATAAAATCGAAGAAATATTCCTGGGGCACACAATCGTCTTCGAGTAAAACCAGGCGGTCTTCCCGTTGAAACACATAATCAACCGCGCTTACAATACTTCTGGCCAGGCCGAAGTTCATCTTTCGCTCGATTATCTTCGGCGTCGTCCAGTCGATATCCCGAATTAGCTGCCTGACTCGCGAGACGCCTTCTTTGTGCTCGTCTGTTTTGGGCGCATCGGAAAATACGTATATATTTTTTACGCCGTGCAGCTTAAGGGCCTTTAGCGTCTCAAATGTATGGTCGGGGCGGTTATAAACCACCAGTATTACAGGCAAATCCTGCCCTTTCGCAGGGTACTGCCCCGAGAAGCAGGGCCGTGTAACCGCTTCACCAGCAGCTTTAGGCAAACTACGCAAATGCTCCATCTCGATTACACCTCGCATATCAAAAATATTTTTATTATGCTTAAACAGCAGATACTGCTCATTAAACCGATATCTGCGCTGCTTTTTCTCCTCTCCGGCATCGGACGCGGCGTCGTGATAAATGACAGTGTGGGGCCAGTATATAATCTTATTAAATGAATTGAATTTCTGTATTATTCTATAAGTAAGGTCGAGACCTTCGTGCCCGAACAAAAGCGCATCCATCCCATTCATAGACAAGAAGATGTCCCTGCGAAAAGCCGAACATCCTTCAAGGTCGCAGAAGGTCGGAAACGGCTTCGGCCCACGGTCATAGAATTTCGCATTTTTATTCGCCGGAGAGTTGGTTTTCGGCAGCGCCCTGCCGCGCAATCCATATACGTCATATTCGTCGAAGGCCTTTTTTATGGAGCTTATATAGTTCGCCGGCACAAGAGCATCGTCGTCGAGAAATGTAAGTATCTTCCCCTTTGCGAAGGATGCGCCGATATTTCTTCCCTCTGAGAGATTAAAATTAGTCGGGCACCTGATATACTGGTCTGCATGCTCCCTGAATCGCTCGAAATCACTTCCGCCGTTATCTA
>CAZHVR010000073.1:0-12869 GCA_964536225.1 uncultured Pirellulales bacterium | reverse complement strand
AGCGACGGTTTCAGGCAGATGGTACTGACAAAAGCCAACGCTGTGGGCGCCGGCAAGCTGGACTTTACAAATTTGTCGATGAGCTGGGCAAAAGGAATAAGCATTAGCGGATTCAGCTTCGAAGACAGCGCTGAAGGTATGTCGGTTGCGGTGAGGGAGTTTTCAACTAAGCCGAATTACGGCTCGCTGCTGGCGGGAAATCTGTCATTTGGACGGACGGTCGTAGATGAGCCGAAGGTGGAGATAAACGTTGAGAAGATGATGGAGAAACCCGCGGCCGAGGAACAGGCCCCCACAAAGCAGAAGCAAACAACGGCCGTCGGATTGCCTGTTCAGCGGATGGACCTTGTTGTTAAAAACGGTGATGTGAAGATTAAAAGCGGCGCAGAAACCGTCAAGGTCTCGCAGATAAACAGCACCGTGAATTTGCGCCCGGAAGGTCAGCGCACGAATTTTGAGTTGGCCGCGGACATCGCCGACAGCGGAGCGGCTTCGACTATAAACGCCAAAGGAGCGGTCAGGCCCGGCAAAAACTGGGACCTGAAAAATACCAGCGGAGATTTGACAATCGAGGTTAACGACCTGGATTTGGCTTCGCTGGAATCGATACTGGCAGTCGCTGGCGTCGAGATGGAAGGCAGGGGGGTGGTTTCAGCGAACCTGACCGGCGCGGTTAAAGACGGGATGATTGAGAAATTAAGCGGAGTTGTAAAGGGTAGCGGACTTGAGATAACTGCACCGCAGCTAAAGGGCGACAGGATAAAAACAAGCGAGCTGAATATCGCGGTGGAAATGGCACAGGAGGGGGATTTGGCCGATATAAAAAAGCTGGCTGTGCAAACCGACTGGCTCAAGGCACAGGCAAGCGGCATAGCGCCGATGAGCGCCGGCTCACTGGAGGATTTTTTGAAGCCGGGTTCGAAATACGAGCTGAACGCAAACGTCGAATGTGACCTGCCCGCGGTAGCGGCCCAGATGCCGGGTACCCTGGGCTTGAAAAAAGGAACCAATATAACCGCCGGCAAGCTGCTCGGCAGCGTGCAGACGCTGTCCGAATCCGGACAAAAGAAACTTTCGGGACGGGCGAGTATCGAAGGCCTTGCGGGGTCGGTGGAAGGCAGGCCCATTTCGATTTCCGAGCCGATTCGCGCAGAGGCGCTGGTTGCCGCCAGAGGCAAACAGGTGGAATTCGAAAAGGCACAGATAACGTCCGCTTTTGCGAAGGTGAACTGCACGGGCACGATGGAGGCGTTCAGCTATGATGCGCAGACGGACCTTGCCCGGCTTGAGAGCGAACTGGGCCAGTTTGCCGACATTAGCAAATACCGGCTTGCAGGACAGGTGTCCAGTAAGGGGCAGGTAAATACCGACGCGAAGGCCGGGACAATTTCGATTGCTGGCTCAGCGAGTGTCACTAATCTTCGCGTAAGTCCCACGCCGGACATAACCATACAGGAGCCGCAGGCGACGGTCGAGATTAATACCGTCATTGACAAGTCGGCGCAGACACTTTTGATAAAACAACTAAAGGCCGACACAAGCTTCGGCCGGTTTGCGGTAAACGACGGCAAGCTGCCGATGGGCAAAGAAGCCAAAGGAACGATGTCGCTTACCGCCTCGGCGGAGAACGTGGACTTGGCGAAGTTGCAGCCGTATCTTGTGATGTCAAATGCGATTCCCAAAGATGTCCAGCTTGGCGGCATCGCACAATCGGACTTCACTGTCGGTTTCAAAGACGACACTTACAGATTAACGACCGATTCGACAAAAATTGCCAACCTGATGGTAAAAGCGCCCGGCAAAGAGCCGTTTACTCAGAACCCCGTCGAAATTTCTCTCGATGCCGAGTATAACCCCACAACGAAAAATTGGACCACAAAGGCGGATATTAAAAGCCCGAATATAAAGATAAAAGGCAACTTCCGCAAGCAAACCCAGGGCCAGACCAGCGACCTGCAGGGCAGCGCAAAGCTCGATTACGACTGGAAGACGCTCAGCGGCATGCTGTCGGCCTTTATGCCAAGCGCTCTGGAAATAGAAGGCCAGAGGAAGGACACGGTTAATTTCAGCAGCCGGTATCCGGCGGACAAGCCCGATGCGATGCTGGCAAACCTCAATGCCCAAACGAAGGTCGGCTTCGACAGGGCCGGCTATATGGGGCTTAATCTCGGCGCGACTAACGTGGATATAAAAGTGGACAAGGGTTTCTTGACGATAGCGCCTTTTACCACCACGGTAAATGCGGGTGAGTTCAATTTCGGCGGCTCGGCGGATTTCAGGGAGAAACCCGCGATGTTCAGGACACCCGGGCCGATGCAGATTATCAAGGATGTGCAGTTGAATGTTGAGATGTCGAACAAGCTGTTAGCCAGAGTCAACCCGGTGTTTTCCGGAACGTCGAGTATCACCGGTTTGGCAAATCTTGACTGCAGCGGATTAGCGGTGCCGATAAGCGGAGGAAAACCGGAAGATGCGGATATTGCAGGTACTATCTCGCTGCAGGACGTAAAGATGCAGCCGACGGGCCTGCTTGGGGCAATTTTGAAGGCGACCCATTCGTCGGGTGATATAATGACGATTCGACCGACTGATTTTACCGTTAAAAACGGTTACGTACACTATTCGAATATGCAGATGGATATCGGGAACAGGCCGTTTAACTTCGTCGGCACGGTTCCGCTGGACCCTGACGGCAGGATAGAAAAGTTTGATGTGGTTCTGCCAGTTACCGTGTCAGGCGAAGAAGTCAGGGTCGGCCAGGAATCGACACCGCAGAGGGTGACGCTTCCTATAAAAGGGACGCCGAATCGTCCGGAACTTGATGTTGGAAAGATGCTCATACAGACGGGCCTTGAGCTGCTGCTCGAAAAGGCGAAGAAGAAATAAAACAGCTTTACGGCCGGGATAGAGAGGAGCTCAAATGTTCGACAAGCATTTATCGACCCCGCCGGCGCAGGTGGGCAGGTTCGGAAGGTTTCTGGCCTTTCAGGTAAAGCTCTGGATTCACTGTTTTCGGCTGTTGAAGAAAAACCGTGCCGGGCAGCAGGCCGCGGCCCTGTCGTATTATACCGTGTTCGGGCTTGTGCCGCTGGCCGTGGTGATGTTTATGGTGTTTCAGTTCTTCCCTGTGTATCAGGACGCCGGGGAGAAGATTAAGGAATATATTTATACCCAGCTGCACCTTTCCACTATCGAGTACCCCGACCCGGCCAACCCGAATAACAAAATAAAACTTACGGACAATCTGGACGCGATAGTAGAGCGGATTCTTACGGGATTCAATCAGGGAACCATAGCGATAATCGGCGCCATGCTCATTATTTTCGCGGCCCTTATGCTGTTATCGACGATAGAAGGGGCGTTCAACCATATCTGGGGCGTGGGCAGAGGCCGCAGCGTAGTGCATCGGATAGTAAATTACTGGGCCCTGCTTACCCTCGGGCCGCTGCTTTTGGCCACGGCGGTATATATAGCGACAAAGTATTCGAGGATAAGCGAGTTTCAAAAGACGCTGATTTCCCATACGACGCCGGTGGTGGTTTCATACGTCACGGCGGTTGTGGGATTTTTTATTCTTTATCTTGTTTTGCCCAACGCCAAGGTGAAGGTGCGCGCAGCGATTTGGGGGGCGGCCGTGGCGGCCGTAGTCTGGATGTTCGCGAAGTGGGGCTTCAAGCTGTATGTCACGAAATTTATCCCGTATAACGAGATTTACGGCGTGCTCGGGCTGATACCGCTGGGCGTGTTCTGGATTTATCTTAGCTGGCTGATTCTTCTGTTCGGCCTGCAGCTTACTTTTACGACGCAGCATTTGCGCACGCTCGATGCCGCAGAGATTGCAGCCGCCGCAAAAAAAGAAGATGAATACTTTATTGCAGGCGACCTGCCGATAATGAACATCATAGCCGAGCTTGCCTCGGCATTTGAAAAAGGCGACGGAGCAGTAGATGCCGTGGCGGTCTCGGCCCGGCTTAATATGCCCGGAGAGTTAATAGAGAAGGTGTTTGAGCATTTGGTCTCGGCGGGTCTTGCGGCCCGTGTGAACGAGCCGAAGGAAGGTTTCCTGCTGGCAAGAAACCCCGGCGACTTGAAGCTGTCTGAAGTTGTGGATGCGTTTTCCCAGGTGGGATTCACACAGCCCGCGGGTGAGCAGTCGGCCGGTTTACAGAAGGCCGTCCAGGCGCAGCGTGAAGCGCTGTCGCAATATACCGTCAGACAGATTCTTGAAGGCCGGCCTGCCTCGCCTGAGACGTCAGGTCAGGGCGGTCAGGAACAAAAAGCTTAAGCAGTGCCGGCTCTTGCTCTTTTTTCGTCGTCACAACGGCGTTATATATGAAAAACAGGCCGAAAAACAACATCGCTGCAGCGCAGATTCTCACAATTACGGTTTGCAGCTTCGGGCCTAACAGCGTTGTGCCGTGAAAGCTGGCCAGCGACAACGCCGTAACCCAAATCAAATCGACAAACCAGTGAACGACCGCAAAAAGTGCAAAGGCATACACGCCTAACTTGGTCGCATCGGTCGCAAGCGCCAGCCCCACAGTCGCCCACCATATCAGAAAATAGGGATTGGAAACCGTCAGAACGATTCCTGCCAGGACTGGTTTGTCCTTCCTTGCGCCCGGCTGCGGGTTCGAGATATGGCCGGCAGTTCTGAACATACTGTAGGCCATATAAAGCAGAACTATACCGCCCGCAGCGCCTATGACGGTTTGTGTCGAGGCCTTCTGAAAAACCGAGCCGATGCCGAGGATGATAAGAATCATCAGGGGAAATTCTACGATGCCGTGACCGACTGCCAGAAGCACCCCCGCCCAGCGGTTTCTTGTCCCCATAGTGATTGCAGTGGCTGTCACCGGCCCCGGCTGCATCGCCCCGGAGAACGAAATAATAAAGACCTGAGTGAGGAAAAGTGCCAGAGCCATTATGCAGTCCCGCTACTGCCCGATGATTTTGACCAGCACGCGTTTCTTTCGTTTGCCGTCGAATTCGCCGTAGAAGATTTGCTCCCAGGGGCCGAAATCGAGCCGGCCGTCTGTTACGGCCACGACGACCTCTCTGCCCATTATCGTCCGCTTGAGATGCGCATCGGCGTTGTCTTCGCCGTTGTTGTGCCGGTATTGCGAGTAGGGCTTTTCGGGGGCGAGTTTCTCCAGCCAGACCTCGAAATCGTGATGCAGGCCGGACTCGTTGTCGTTGATAAAAACGCTTGCCGTTATGTGCATCGCGTTGACTAAGCAAAACCCTTCTTCGATGCCTGATTCGGCCAGCGCGTTTTCGACCTGGCCGGTGATATTGATAAAGTCCCTGCGATGCGGTGTATTGAACCACAATTCTTTTCGATAGGTTTTCATAGTGTTGTCTCCTGTTGACTCAAGTTTGGCGCATATTAACAATTTTTTAAGAATTAACAAATAACATCTTGAAAAAACCGGAGTTGCTGATTATTTTATTCCGGCATGGAAAGGGGACTGTTATGAAGAACGAGACGGTATTTTGGGATGTGGATACGCAATATGATTTTATGCGGCCGGAGGGCCGGCTTTACGTGCCGGGCGCAGAGGGGATAATCGATTCGGTAAGCGATGCCAGGCACTTTGCCCTTTCTCACGGCTATTCCATAATCGCCTCGACCGACTGGCACAAAGAGGACAATAAGGAGGTTTCAGACAGGCCCGATTTCGAGAGCACTTTTCCGGCGCACTGTATGGCGAATAAGCCCGGCAGCGAGCGGGTGGGATACCTCGGTGATGTGCCGATGGACGTCATACCTGACAAGCCCCTCAACGACGCGGATTTGCAGAAGCTTGCAGCCAAAGAGCAGTTTCATATCGTGATAAGAAAAGAGCAGCTCAGCGTCTTCACAAACCCCAATACGGTCAAACTTCTGGAAATCTTGAAGCCCAGGGAGGCGATAATCTTCGGCGTAGCGCTGGATATGTGCGTCCGCCAGACCGTCGAAGGGCTTCTTAGGGCCGGCGGCATAAAGCTGTCTTTGCTTAGGGACGCCGTCAAGGCGCTGGGGCTTAACAGCGATGAAAAGGTGATAAGCGAATTTGAAGTGAAGGGGGTCAATGTAATATCACTGGCGGACCTCGAAAGACAGCTTGAACACGTCTGAGAGGATTGCCCGTCTTTCACAGAAACCATCGAAAATTGCCCTTTCTGCCGGTTTTTACGGCAGGTGTCAGCGGGACTTTGGGCAAATTCGGTTGACCGAACGGGTCTAATCTGTGATTATATCGGCTTATCCTGAACGATATTCGTATAGGAGGAGGGGGTTTTAGGGTCAATAAGCGCGTTTGATAAAGGGCCTTTAAGTGGCAAGACAGCGGCATATAAACGTTGAAGATGAGGTTTTGATTCAAAAATGGCGGCTCGGCGACATTGGGGCCTTCGACCGGCTCGTCGGAAAATACCAGGGACGCATATACAACCTCATTTTGAAGATTTGCTCGAATCCCGATGATGCCGCGGAACTCACACAGGATACGTTTGTCAAAATAATAGAAAGCATTGATGGTTTCCAGGGACGAAGCTCTTTTTATACATGGGCGTTCCGGATAGCGGTCAACCTGACGCTGAACTATCGAAAAAGAAAGGCGACGGTTGCTTTTTCCTCGCTGGATGCCCCTGTTGGAGGCATCGATGAGCAGGCGAGGAGTTCGCTGGCGGCAGTGCTTCTCGATGACGAAGCGCCGGGACCCGCGGACATTGCGGAAAACAGAGAATTGTGCGACCTTGTGCAAAACGCCCTCGACGATCTCGACGATGAGCACAGAACCATCATTGTGCTGCGGGATATAGAAGGTATGGATTACGCGCAGATTGCGGACGTGCTGGCTGTGGAACTGGGAACGGTCAAAAGCCGGCTCAGCCGGGCCAGGGCGGCATTGAGGCAGATTTTGGAGGCCTTTGTGCGATGAATTATGAAAAGGAATCAAAAATAGAAGAATTGCTGAACAGTTACCTCGACGGCGAGCTGTCACAGCGGCAGCAGGCCGAAGTGCGTCGGCTTATCGATAATGATGAATCGGCCGCACGCCGGCTGCGGGAGCTGGAGCGATGCCGCCTGCTGGTGTCGTCAATGCCGCCCGCCGAACCGCCCGCAGAGCTCGTTTCAGGAATTCAAAAACTGCTGCACAACAGAATGGCTGGCGTCGCAGACGGACAGGATAACGCCCGGCTCGGGACGCTGCATTTGTTCGTTCGTCAGGTTCTCGCCGCGTCGATAATAATCGGTCTTGCGGGCCTATTGATGGTTGTTGTTTACCGTATAATCGGGCCGGGACAAACGGCGACGAGAACCGTTGCGGTGCAGCCGGCCCCGGCTGTCTCACCGAAAGCCGCCGCCGCGGATGAAGCAGGCATCGGGTTTTATTCGCTGCAGCTTGAAACCGGTAACTTTGCTGCCGTTGACGCCTTTGTTAACAAGCTGCTCACAGAAAGCCCCTGGCTGAAATTCGACACGACAAAGGAGATACCGGGCCGAAGTGTTTACAGGGTCATTTGCAGCAGGGGAGGACTTGAAACGCTTATTTTCGATTTGGCGCCTGCCTGGACAAAGTTCGATTCGACAACGCTCGTTGTGCATACGGGCGTCAGTCAGTATGTAAAGATAGAGTCCGTCCGGCCGGAGCAGATTACCGAGATTGTAAATCAGAACACCCCGGACGGACAAATCAGGATGGCTAGGGATTTCGCCGTGCTAAACAGCGTCGGGCAGATTTCCCCCGCCGAGCGTGTGTTGGCTGCGGTCCAGCGTGATTATCCCGCGTTGACGGCTATTCCCAGGCCCGTACTGACCTCCGGCGAGAAACGCATCGCCGATATGCCCAAAGACGCCTCGGACCGCGTTCGCGTGGATTTGACCATCATAGTGACAGGACATTAAAAACCGTCGTTTCTGAAACGATGCTCGACGAAAAAAACTCCTTATTGGTCATTGTTGATGTTCAGGGCAAGCTCGCCCGGTTCATGCACGACAGGGAAAACCTCTTCAAAAATTTACGTATCCTCATACAGGTCGCCCAGATTCTTAATATCCCCGTCCTTTGGTGCCAGCAGGTCCCTGCCTCGCTTGGCCCGACCGTGCTGGAAATCGCGGAGCTGCTGACGGCCAGTCAGCCAATAGACAAGTCCTGTTTCAGTTGCGCCAGCTGCGGGCAATTCCGCGAAAAACTCAACGAGCTTGGCAGAAAACAGGTCCTGCTTTGCGGCATAGAGACCCACGTCTGCATATATCAGACCGCCGTCGATTTGTTGTCGAAGGGTTATGAAGTCGATGTAATTGCTGACGCCGTCTCATCGAGGACGCTCGACAACAAGCAAATCGGCCTGAACCTGATGGCCGCCGCCGGCATTCGGATAAGCTCCACCGAAACGGCCTTGTTCGAAATATTGAAATCCGCCGAACATCCCCACTTCAAACAAATCGCAAAACTTGTAAAATAGCCGATTACCAGTCGGCTTATAGTGGCTTACTTAAACGCTTTACGCTATCTACTAAACGTCAGGGGTGTTGGAGACGAAAAATGGACGTATCGCTTTACGTCAGATTGAGCGCGGTGATGGGTCTGGAATATGCAGTGTGGGGCGCGTGGATGCCGGTGCTCGCGGCACGCCTGCTGGGGCCGTTGAAATTCAGCGGCAAGCAGACGGGCTGGATTTACGCCACGTTGCCGCTCGCGTGCATTTTTTCACCTTTGATTTCGGGCCAGTTGGCAGACAAGTGGCTAAATACCGAATGGATTCTCGCCGCGGCCCATTTGGCAGGCGCCGTATTGCTGTGCCTGGCGGCCGTGCAGACGAGGTTTACACCGCTGTTTATCATTATGTTTTTGTATTCGATATTTTACGCGGCGACGCTTCCTTTGGTTAACGCGGTGCTTTTTGCCAACGTTGCCGGCGTCGGTTCGCCGGGCAGGGTCTTTATGTGGGCGCCTATTACCTGGGCGGTTGCGGGATATTTTCTTACCGGCTGGCGGTGGGTCTTCAAGACCGCCGAAAAGGGAAGGGACTGCCTGTTTCTCGCCGCGGCACTTTCGCTGATTATGACGGCCTGCTGCCTGGCGCTTCCCGCGACCCCGCCCGAAGGTGCACAGGAATCGCCGATTTTCAAGGCGCTGGCGATGCTGCACCAGACCGATTTTCTGGTCTTTATGGTCGTCTCACTGGTGGTGACGGGTCTTATGCAGTTTTATTTTCTGGGTAGCGCCCGGTTTATGATTGATAGAGGAATCCCCGCAAAAAATGTCCCGGCCTTTATGGCAATCGCCCAGGCGGTGCAGGCGGCCGCGACTTTTTTTCTTTTGGACAGGTTGATTGAGAATTTTGGTTTCAAATGGATGCTTGTTATCGGGGCCGGCTGCTGGCTGCTGTTGTATATGGTTTATATCCTCTCGAAGTCCCGGCTGTCGGTGATAGCGGCCCAGTCGCTGCACGGCCTTGCGTACGTGTTATTTATAATCGCAGGACAGATCTATGCCGGCAGCGTCGCGCCGGCGGAAATACTCAAATCAATGCAGGCGCTTGTCTTTGCTGCAACAACGGGTGTGGGATTATTCCTCGGGACACAGTTTGCAGGCGCTGTTATGGACGCGTGCAAGCGGGAGGAAAAGTTTAACTGGCGGGCGATTTTCTCGGTGCCTCCGGTGATTATGTTGATATCAATAATCGTAATCGTTGCATTATTCAAAGGTTGACTTTGGGCGAGAAAATTTATGGTGCGAATAGGTATAGTTGGGTTCGGCTTTATGGGCAATCAGCATTTGAATTGCTTCGGCGCTCTGCGAGATGTTCGGGTGGTTTCGATTTGCGACAGGGACAAGGCACGCCTTAAAGGCAGTATCAAAATCGCAGGCAATATCGCGGGAAACGAAGCAGCTTGGGACCTCAAAGATGTTACGCTCTATACGGATTTCGAGAAGATGCTGGCTGAACAGCGGCTCGATGCCGTATCGATTACACTGCCGACGTATATGCACAGGGATTTTACGGTTAAAGCTCTTGAAGCGGGTATTCACGTTTTGTGCGAGAAGCCGATGGCGATGGGCGTCGCCGACTGTGAAAAAATGATTGCGGCTGCGAAAACAAACCGAAAGGTTCTGCAAATTGGGCACTGTATCCGCTTCTGGCCTGAATATGCAGCGGCCCGGAAGATTGTGCAGTCGGACAAATACGGCAAAGTAAGGTCGGCGTCTTTGCGACGCATCAGCCCCGTGCCGGGATGGAGCTGGAAAAACTGGCTCATCAACGCCAAAAAAAGTGGCGGGGCGATTATGGATATGCACATACACGATGCCGACTTCGTCCAGCATCTTTTTGGTCTGCCCGAGGCAGTTAGGTCGCAGGCGGTTGTCGGGCCAAGCGGCGGATTCGATTATGTCACTACGCAGTACGTTTATAAGGACGCAAAGGTCGTGGCCGCTGAAGGCGGCTTTGTCGCCTCGCCGGGTTTGCCGTTCGAGATGAGTTTCGTTATCTCACTTGAAAAAGCGACATTAGTTTTTGATTGCAGATATAAACTAACATTGTTGTTGTATCCGGCAAAAGGTAAAAGTATCACCCCGAAAATAGAATCGGGCGACGGCTGGTCACGTGAGATTGAGCATTTCGTAAAGAAAATCACCGGCAGAAAAGTGCCGCAGATTATCAGCCCGCTCGATTCACTTAACGCCGTGAAAATTGTTCTGGCCGAAAGGCAGTCGGCCCGGACGAAAAAGGAGGTCGAAGTCCGATGACTAAGTGTCTCGATTGGCCTGTAGGTGTTTGCACCTGGTCGCTTAATAACGATTTCGACAAAATCGCCGACCTCAGCGAACAGACCGGGCTTGACTGTGTTCATCTCGCGATTGCACCTGCCCTTGTTCCCGGCGTTGATGCTTATCTTGCCAAAGTTACCAAAAACAACCTGACTATTTCGGCAACGATGATTAACTTCCCGCAGGAAGATTACTCGACGCTCGAATCTATAAAATCAACAGGCGGGATTGTGCCTGATGATTGTTGGCCAGCAAATCACAGGACGGTTTTGAAGGCAATAGAAGTTACATCGGAACTTAACGTGAAATTTCTTTCAATGCATTTTGGGTTCATTGAACCAGGGTCGCAAAAACTTGTCGACAAGGCGAAAATGCTTGCGGACAAAGCGGGCGAGTTTAATGTGACGCTTTTAATGGAAACTGGGCAGGAAACCGCGGTAGAGTTGGGGGAGTTTCTTGAAAGGCTGAATCATCCGGCGTTGGCAGTAAATTTTGACCCGGCCAATATGATTTTATATAACAGGGGCAATCCCGTTGAAGCCGTGAGCATATTGTCACCTTGGATTAAACACGTTCATATAAAAGACGCCCTCAGGACAAAAACAACCGGAGAGTGGGGCACAGAGGTTGTCTGGCCAACGGGCCAGGTCAATGCGGAGAAGTTTCTATCGGCATTGAATCAGGCAGGGTTCAAAGGGGCATTAGCTGTTGAACGAGAGTCGGGAGATAATCGTCTCGGCGACATCGAAACCGCCGTCAAAAATCTCAGGAACTTTAGTGCTGGTCTATTTTAATCCTGACGTTTTTTCGATATTCGTCTGGCTCGGTATTCATTTCCTTGTCAATCCTGCGTTGTGCCGTGAATATTTTGAAAGCGGTTATGCAGGCGCCTGCTCCCGTTATAAAGAAAAATAATGCCGCTATGGTCACGAAGACCATCGGCAGCAGGTAAATCAGCAGTCCGAACCCTATAAGAGCGAGCCCCGTGGTCAATATCCCGCCTGCCAGGCGCCGCGATGCCTGTGAAAGCATATTACTGTAAAATTGAAACGGCATTTAAAATCTCCTTTATAAAACAACAAGGCGGGTTTTTAAGACCCGCCTTGTATTGAGGTTTTTAGTACATTCCGCCGCCGGGAGGCATTGGCGGGGCCTCTTTCTTTTCAGGAATTTCGCTTACCACCGCGTCGGTTGTCAACAACAGCGAGGCGATTGATGCGCCGTTTTGCAGCGCCGTCCTTTCGACCTTGGTGGGGACAATCACGCCGAAGTCAATCATATTGCCGTATTCTTTCCGCAGCGCGTCGTAGCCGAAGTTTATGTCCGGGTTGTCCATTACCTTCTGTGCCACGATTGAGCCGTCTAATCCTGCGTTTACGGCGATTTGCTTGATGGGCGCGACGACCGCTCGGCGAACTATATCGACGCCGACCTTCTCATCGCCCTGCGCCTTGATTTTATCAAGCGCCGCAAGTGCACGCAGCATAGCGACGCCTCCGCCGGCGAGAATCCCTTCCTCGACCGCGGCCCTGCAGGCGTGAAGCGCGTCCTCGACGCGGGCCTTTTTCTCTTTCATCTCGGCCTCGGTGGCTGCGCCTACTTTTATCTGGGCGACCCCGCCTGACAGTTTGGCAAGACGTTCCTGGAGTTTCTCGATGTCGTAATCGCTGGTGGATTTTTCGATTTCGGTCTTTATCTGCTCGATTCTGCCCTTGATTTCTTCGGTCTTGCCTGCGCCTTCGATAATCGTGGTGGTGTCCTTGTCGATTGTGACCTGCTTGGCCCGGCCTAACATGCTCAGCTCGATATTTTCAAGCTCGATACCGAGGTCCTCGAATACTGCCTGCCCGCCGGTGAGCACGGCTATATCACTCAATAATGCTTTTCTTCTGTCGCCGAAGCCGGGGGCCTTGACAGCCGCGCATTGTAGCACGCCGCGCAGCTTGTTGACGACCAGCGTCGCCAGCGCCTCGCCTTCGATGTCCTCGGCGATGATCAGCATCGGCTTGCCCGCGCGCGCGACCTCCTCCAGGATGGGCAGCAGGTCCTTCATGTTGGAGATCTTCTTCTCGAAGATGAGCAGGTACGGGTCGTCGAGCACCACCT
>CAZHVR010000072.1:0-13148 GCA_964536225.1 uncultured Pirellulales bacterium | reverse complement strand
TAGTGCACTTCCACGTCGGTGCCGCCAGGGAACAGGCCTTCGAAGCCGGAAAGGCCCTCGCTGCCGAGCCAGATGTGGGCCAACTCGTGAGCAAGGGTGAACATCTGGGCCGACTTGGCGTCCGCGCCGTTCACGAAGATCAGCGGCGCATGCGGACGTTTGATGTGCTGTCTGCGATACGAGGACAAGACATACACCGAACTTAAAAAACTGCTGCCCCACAGGAACACGAGGGTAAAAACTCGCCTCGGCGAGGGCAAAGTCGTCGATTATCAGATTCTCACTCAGCTTGTCGCAGTCGAGCTTGACAACGGGACAAAAGTAGTTGTGCCGCGGGAAGAAATCGAGATAATCACACAATCGAAGCAGAAAAACGTGAAGGACAAACCGGCCGAAAAAGGTGACACCGAAAATACAAACGGTGACGAGCTACAGGACGATGAATAAAAAATACAGGGACGCAGACAAAAAACTGACGGGGAGGACCGGGAAAAACTATGCCGCGTAAAATAATCGTCACCTCAGCCCTGCCCTATGCAAACACTCCCATCCATATAGGTCATATTGTCGAATACGGCCAGACAGACATCTGGGTCCGGTTCCAGAAGCTTTGCGGCAATCACTGCCTGTATTTCTGTGCCGATGACACTCACGGCACGCCGGTTATGATTAGCGCGCGCAACGCCGGAATTAAACCCGAAGAGCTGATTCAAAAAGTCCACGCCGACCACCTGAAAGATTTCGAGAATTTTCATATCGGCTTCGACAACTATTATTCCACCCATTCACCCGAAAACAAGGAGCTTAGCGAGAGGATTTTTAATGCTCTCAATCAGGCCGGCTCCATCGTTAAAAGAAAAATTGAGCAGACCTATTGCGAAAACTGCAAAATGTTCCTGCCCGACCGCTATATTCGCGGGACCTGTCCGAGGTGCAAGGCGCCCGACCAGTACGGCGACTCCTGCGAAGTTTGCAGCGGGACGCATAATCCGACCGAACTTATCGACCCTCGCTGTGCCAACTGCGGAAGCCCGCCGGTGCGAAAACAAAGCGAACATTATTTTTTCAAGCTGACCGACTACGAAAAGCGTCTCAGGGACTTTATCGCAGCCGGCTACATACAACAGTCGGTCGCCAACAAGCTCGATGAATGGTTCAGCACGGGTTTGCGAGACTGGGACATAACACGAGACGGCCCGTACTTCGGTTTCAAAATCCCCGGTGAAGAAGACAAATATTTCTATGTCTGGCTCGACGCACCTATCGGCTATATGGCCTCTGCCAAAAATTACTGCGACAACAATAACCTCGATTTCGACGCCTTATGGAACGGCCCCGATTACGAGCTTTATCATTTCATCGGCAAGGACATTATGTATTTCCACGCCCTGTTCTGGCCCGCTATGCTGATGGGCGCCGGCTTCAAAACCCCCAACAAGCTCTTCGTCCACGGCTTCCTCACCGTCAACAGACAAAAAATGAGCAAGTCACGCGGCACATCTATCAAGGCCTCGACGTATCTGAAATATCTCGACCCAGAGTTTTTGAGATACTATTACGCCGGCAAACTTTCGGGCGACGTAAACGATATCGACCTGAGCATCGACGACTTCATCAACAAAATCAACTCCGACCTCGTCGGTAAATTCGCCAACCTCGCCTCACGCGCCGCCCCGATGCTGAAAAACAAACTGGATGGCCGGCTCGGAAAACTCGACCAGCAGGGTAAAGCTCTCATAGAAAAACTTGCTGCCGCAAGTGATGAGATTATCGAAAACTACGAAAACCTTAATTACGCAGCCGTCGTCCGCACCATTGTCGCCCTTGCCGACCTTGCCGACCAGTACGTCGAGCAGCACCAGCCCTGGGTCGAGATTAAGACCGACCCCGAAAAGGCCCGAACGACCCTCACCGCAGCGCTGAACGCCGTCCGAATCCTGACTATCTACTTAAAGCCGATTCTTCCCGCATACGCCGAAAAAATCCAGCGACTCCTCGGTATCGGCGACCTGACGTTCGCGGATATAAATACCACGCTCGAAGAGCATAATATCAACGACTTCGTTCGGCTGTTCGAGCGGGTAAACAAGGAACAAGTCGATGCAATGATTGAAGAAAGTAAAGAGACAGGAGAGAAAAAAATTATGACTGCCGAACCTATTAATAGTGAGCAAGCCGAACCTATTAGCCCTGAATGCACAATCGAGGATTTCGCGAAAATCGACCTGCGAATCGCACAGGTCACAAAGGCCGAACCAGTCGAGGGCGCTGACAAATTGCTGCGACTGACCCTCGAGGTCGGCGGAATAACCAAAACCGTCCTGGCCGCGATTGCCAAGGCCTACAAGCCGGAATCTCTGACCGGTAAGACCGTAATATACTTCGCCAATCTCAAACCCCGGCAGATGCGGTTCGGCCTATCCGAGGGTATGATTCTCGCCTCAGGAACGGGCGGACAGGATATCTTCCTCCTTACTGCCGACGCCGGCGCCAAACCGGGCGCTAAAGTAAGCTGACCAGATATGGGCGAGAAAAAATCACTTGAGGAAATCTCACAGCAGGACGGGCGTTACGACCCCAAGGCCGTCCGCTTCGTTTATGAGGGGCTCGGCTACACAGTCCGCAAGCTCTCAACGGAGCCCGGCCATGTAACCGGACAGGTGCTCTGCGAAGGGCTCAAACAGCTCGCGCTGGAAAAATGGGGCCGGCTCGCAATGCTGGTCCTGGACTCCTGGCGAGTCAAATCCACAAGAGATATCGGCGAAATCGTCTATCTTATGATTCGCCACAAGTGGATGCGGGCACAAAGCACCGACACTATCGACGATTTCAACGACGTTTACGATTTCAAGACCGTCTTCAAGGACAAATTCGCGTTCTAAAAAGCCGGCATCAATGCTAAAACGCCTTTTTTGTATTCCCCTCCCTTTCGCTTGACAAACGCCGGCTGTTATTGTTAATATAGTATAAGATTAAACCCGAACCACCTGTATGGAGAGAAATGGCGATGCGCCTCGTGGTAAAACAAGGTGAGCGCAACATAAACGAATTTCACTTCGATAAAGGCCCCGTCTATATCGGCAGGCACAACAACAGTCAGGTCTTCCTTCCCGACAAGACCGTCTCGCGTCAGCACGCCGTCATTTATAACACAAAAGACGGCCTGTGGGTCGTCGAAGACCTCGACAGCGCAAATAAAACCTACCTCAATGAGGTCGAAATCCACAAGTCCGAAATCAAATCCGGCGACATCATACGCATATCCGACTTTAATATCGAGGTGGGCTTCGATTCAGGCCCCGCACAGGACCCCGGCGAGACCGTCGAGCTCGAAGAGGCCCCCGCAACAATTATCACCGGCCCGCAAATCATAATCAGAAAACTCGGCGCCGAAAAAGCCCCCGCCATCAGATTCCAGGCCGAACGCGCCACCGACCTCCTCTATGCCGTCGAAGAATTACGCAAGGCCGACCACCTAGACAAGGCGCTTCTTGTCCTGCTCGAGATAGTTGCAAAGCAATTCAAAACCTATCAGGTCTGGGGAGCTATGCGGGCACAGCCCTCCGGCCCTATGACCGCACACGCAGGCAGAAACAGAAGTGGTATGGCCGTCGAGCAGTCCGAGCTCGAATTCGCAGACAAAATCGGCGAGGCAATCGACAAAAAGCAGTTTATGCTCTTCATCTTCCCCAGGGACCTCTCCCAGCAAAAAGAGACCCAGATTCGCTCGGTCATTATCGCCCCGCTGTTGACCCCCGCCGGCTGCTTCGGCGTCATTTACGCCAACAACACCTTCCGCGACGACCACTATAACCTCGGCGACCTCGACTACCTTATGATAGCCGGCCTCCACACCGCCTCCGTCATTAACAAACTCCCGCCGTAACGAGAAAAAAGGAATCTTTTTCTTCCACCATTATATCTGAGCTAAAAGCACCACGTAATTTTTGCCGTAATATTTCGCGCACTTGGGGCAGGTCGTGTAGAAAAAGTAAAGCTTTTTCAGGGCCTTTCCCTGCTGTTTGACATAATCCACCATCTCTTTTACCCACTGTCGGACATTTTTATACGGCCCTTCGAAGACCTGCGTTAAAAACGTCCCCGACAATTTTACCATTTCCGCACCCGGCACGTCCTTCGATACGGCGATATAAACGTCCGCACCCCAAAGCGAGTTCTCGTCGCTTAGCACCATCGGCTCAGGAGGCAATGCCTGCGCCTTTGCAATCTTTTCCATATTCCGTATCATCACCCCTTTGAAATTCAGCGGAATATGCAGAAAGCTTACAACGTGGTCTTTGACGAACAGCTTATCTTTGAACGTTATCTTTTTTTTGTCCCACGGCCCCGGCTCAAACCTCGGACAGCACCCCGTCTCAGAGTTCTCATATAACTTGTCCATATCACTCTCCTTAAAATTTAGCCCCCCCAATAAATTGGGGGGTTACTTTTATTTAACGAATTTTATCAACTCGCTCAATTTGTCGCCCGCTAAAAACAGAACCGACATAATCGCAATCACCCACATCGTCGGCTTGACTTCGCGTATTTTGCCCGAGGCCGTCTTGATGAGCACAAAGGAAATAAAGCCGAAAGCAAGCCCCGTGCTGATACTGTAGCTAAGGGCTATCATCACAATAATAATAAAGGCCGGAAATGCCTCCTGCATATTCGTAAAGTCAATCCCCCGAATCTCCTTCATCATAAACAGGCCCACCATAACCAGGGCAGGCGCCGTCGCGTATTCAGGAACAACTCCCACTAACGGCGTAAACAATATCGCAAGTAAAAACAAAAATCCCGTTACCAGAGATGTTAATCCGGTCCTGCCGCCCTGCTCTATACCTGCAGCCGACTCGATATACGCTGTCGTTGTTGAAGTGCCGAACAATGCCCCTGTCATTGTCGCAATCGCATCAATCGACAATAACCTGTCAAGCCCCTTTATCCTGCCCTGGTTATCGACCATTTTCGCCTGATGACTGCACGCCACAAGCGTCCCGATGCTATCGAACATATCCATAAACATCAAGCTGAATACGCTGCCCAACACTCCCCATTTCAAAGCACCGGGAATATTCAGATGAAGCACAATCGGCCTTATATCCGCGTGAAATGAAAGCATCTGTGCAGGTCTTTCAACGTATCCAAAAGCAATGGCCAGAAGCGTCGAAAACACTATCCCCGTCAGCAGTGCCCCCTTTATCCTTTTCATCTCGAGAAAAAGCATCATCAATAGCCCCGCCAGCCCTATCAGCGTCTCAGCTCCCATCGGGCCCGCGGAAACAAGCGTCGCCTCGTTATTTACTATTATGCGAAGATTGACTAAACCGATAAACGTAATGAAAAGTCCTATGCCTACCGATATAGCAGCGATTATCCCCTGCGGTATCGCCTCGACCAGCTTCTTGCGAAGCCCTATCAATGTCAGCAGCAAAAACAACAGCCCCGAAAGAAATACTGCCCCCAGCGCCGTCTCCCAGCTCAGCTTGTTATTCATCACTAATGTATATGTGAAAAACGCATTAAGCCCCATGCCGGGCGCCATCGCTATCGGCGCCTTTCCGAAAACCCCCGTAATTATTGTCGCTATGGCCGTAACCATGCACGTCACCGCCACAAGGGCGGCTTTATCCATCCCCGTCTGGCTCAGCATTGATGGATTTACAAAAATGATGTATGCCATCGTCAGAAACGTAGTCACCCCCGCCACGACCTCCGTCCTGACGCTTGTCCCCCTCGCTTTCAGCTCGAAATAATCTCCCGCCATAATGACCTCCTGTCATATTACAGCGCTGCCGCATTGAACCACTGCGAGAGAGAGGAGTCGAACCTCCACGTCCTCAACGGACACAGGGTCCTAAGCCCTGCGCGTCTGCCAGTTCCGCCACTCTCGCGGCTCGTATTGTCATTGCGAGGCCACTGAAAGTGGCCGCGGCAATCTTAATTATAACTGTTTATTACTTCTCTCCCGCTGCCGAATCTTCCGCTATCTTCTCAATCCTTTTTTCCGCCTCCTGCAGAATCTTGCGACAGTGCTTTATCAGCGCCATCCCCTTTTCATATTGCTGAATGCTGTCGGCCAGCGCAATCTCCCCCTGCTCGATCTTGCCCACTATCCCCGTCAGTTCTTTAATCGCCTGCTCAAACGTCAGTTTGCCGACATCGCTTTTTGCTTCTTCCTTCGCCATAATTTTGCACCTTTTGTGCCTTTTTGCGGCTATTAAATCCGTGTCAATCCGTGTTAATCCGTGGTTCTTTTTACTTTTTTGTTACCTTGCTTTCAATCAAATTATCCCTCGCCAGCTCCGTCACTAATGTATCCCCTACCTGCACGTCAGCGATACTTCTTACGACGTTGCCCGTTTGCTTCAGCATCGTTATCGAGTAGCCCCGTTTCAAAACCGCCTTCGGATTAAGCCCCGCAAGCCGATTTTCGTATGCCGTAACCTGTAATCCCGCCCTGCTGAATAACGCTGTTATCGAGGCATTCGCCCGGCTTCTTAACTCATTAACATCCACCATTTTTCTGCCTATCAGCCGATGCGGCTCAATGCGAACAACCTGCTCATAAATCTCACCTAACTCGCCCTTGGCTTCTGCCAGCAATCCTCTCATCAATTCTCCGAGCGTACCTCCGGTTTCATCTAATTGCTGCTCTCTATTTCGCACCGCCAAAAGCGAATTTTTAAAAACGGCACTCGCACATATTCTTTCAACTCGTTCCGCCGCAAGCTCCAAACGCGATCTAATATCGCCCCTCAATCGTCTTTCATCGGCCGCAAGCTTATCAAGCACCTCCCGCCTGTCCGGCACCGCCACTACTCCCGCCTTCGTAGGCGTTGATGCCCGCGCATCTGCAACCAAATCCGCTATCGTCGTATCAACCTCGTGCCCGACCGCGCTTATTACCGGTATCCTCGAATCGTAAATCGCCCTGGCCAATACTTCCTCGTTAAACGCCCACAAATCCTCTAATGACCCGCCGCCGCGTCCGACTATCAGCACGTCTAATTTGAGTTTATCGTTTCGCCTGTTCACGTCCCTTATCGCCGCCGCGATTTTTCCCGCCGCACCTTCCCCCTGAACCGGCACAGGGTAAAAATACAATCTAATGCACGGCCAGCGGTTCCTGATACTGTCAATGATATCGTGAATCGCCGCCCCGGATTCGCTCGTCAATATCCCTATCCGCTGCGGATACTTCGGCAGCGGCTTTTTATGCGCCTCGTCGAACAGCCCCTGCGCCGCTAACCGTTTGACCATCTGCTCGAATGCCAACTGCAGCGCCCCGACCCCCGCCGGCTGCATTGACTCTATATAAAACTGGTATTTGCCCTGCGGCTCGTAAACGTCAACGTATCCCGTCCCGAAAATCGCCAGCCCGTTCTCCGGCTTAAATTTCACCTTCCTGAAATTGCTCCCCCACATCACACAGGGCAATATCGCTCCCTCGTCTTTCAGTGAAAAATAGCAATGCCCACTGGTGTGCTCTTTCCAGTCGCTTATCTCGCCCGTAACCGTCAACCGCCCCGGCAGGTTCCCCTCTAAAACCGTCTTTATCAGCGTCGTCACCTGGCTGACCGTATATATTTTCAGCTTCTGGTTTGCCATAAACGCTGATTATACCCCCTGCCTTGCTCTTTTGTCATTCCCGCGCAAGCGGGAATCCATTTTTCATAACCACTGGACACCTGCTTTCACAGGTATGACAAATGTTCCGGTTAATACGTGTTGCTATTCAATCCGCTTTCGATAAAGCTTGGTCTCTAACGGCTTTTGCCAGCCCGTCCAGTTCGAATCCTCCGGCCCGTCCTCTATCAGCCGCGTCACCTGGTTCATCTTCGCGTCCAAATCGTCGATATAGCAGACCATAAACGCCTCCGCCGTCGCAGGCAGCTTCGGCGAGCCGAACTCATATTCCCCGTGATGCGACAAAATGATGTGCCCAATCGCGTCCAGAATCGTGCCATCAATCTGCACGCCTTTGGCCGCTAATCCTTGCGCCTTTTTGTGCAGCATCAAGACCGATTTGGTTATGTGCCCGATTAGCTGACCCGAATCCGTATATGAAAACGCCGTATCGTATATAAGCTCCTCGGTCTTGCCCATATCGTGCACGAATATCCCCGCCAATACCAGGTCCGCCTGCACGTCCGGGTACAAAGGCAATAACGCCGACGCTGCTCGCAGCATATTCCACGTATGCTCCAATAACCCCCCGATGTAATCGTGGTGCATCGACATCCCGCCCGGACAACTGCAAAACTTTTTCATCAGCTCCTCGTCGCTTAAAAACTCTTCCGCCAGCGCCTTTAGCTGCTCGTTTTTTATCCTTCCTACAATCTGCTTCACCTCCGCAAAAAGCTTGTCAACGTCCTTGTCGGTCCGGGCCAGAAAATCCTCGATTTTCACCTTGCCCGTATCGACCACGCTGATGTTATTTATCACGATTTGCAGGTTGTTCTGATAGACCTCGGACCTGCCCTGTATATGCACGAACCCCGGCTTAGGCAACTCCCTGTAAACCGCCTCGCTTGCCTGCCACATACGCCCGTTCAATTGCCCCGTCTTGTCGCAGATAAACATCGCTATATACAAGTCCCCCCGCGACGTCGGCCGCAATACCGCCTCCTTAACCAGGAAAATATCATTTATCGTCTCTCCCGGCTCTATCTCGCTTATGAACTTATGCCCCATCACATTCTCCTTTGTCCCACTTGTTCGAAGTTCAATGTTAGATGTTCGACGTTGGAAGTTCTGTTTTTGATTATCCGCCCTCTCACTCTTTTTATCAACCAAAAAACAAGGGCCTGTATCTGAAGATACAGGCCCTTTAGCAAATTCGAATAATTTTTTAATCCGGCTGCGCCCCTTCGACGCTTATTTATAAGCTCTCGCCCCAAATTGCGTTGTGCATCCACTTGAGGTCTTTATCGCACTGGCCAACCGTCGGCCTTTTATCATCGGGCCAGCCGTCTCTAATCCAATCTATCGTTTTCTGACACTCCCACGCGCGAAAATCGGCGTGGCCGTCGGCAAAGCCGAAATTCGCACCGTTGCCGTGCATAATATTGGGATGGTCATCTGTGCGCCACTGAAGCTGTGAGGCGTTTGTAACGTGGTCAAATTGGAAGGCGTCAGGAGTTATCTCTTTTTCCTCGAAAAAAACGACCCTCTCGACCGACCTCTTCAACTGACCCGTCCGCTTCACGAAAGTTCCGGAGTTGGCGAGGCCACAGCTATTACATTTCCCATTCATAGAGCAGGGCATAATATACGTCCGGTGCATATCGCTCTCGGCCTCAGGACAGCGGTAAAGCTTTTTATCATTACAATACCTGAAAAGCGCGCCCCTTTTTAGCTGTTCTACTCGTTGCTCGTACGTCAAAACTGAATTACAAGTTAGCATTCCCGCCTTCCAGCACCAGTCCCACGAGTCAAGACCTATTGACAAATCAGGAAAACCCGTGCACCAATACGGCTCTGTTGGCGTAGGATTATTACCCGGCGCCTGACCACCGTTAACGAGCTTGCCGTCGGAATTGTCCGCGTATGTCATCCAGGCGGTCAAAAGCTGCTTCAAACCGCTCAGGCACGCTATTCGCTTGGCCTGGGTCCTCGCCTTGCTCAATGCCGGCAGCAGAATCGCCATCAATAACGCTATTACGGCTATTACTACGAGCAGCTCGACTAATGTAAAACCTCTGTTTTTTTTTCCCTTATTCAGCATTTCGACATCTCCTCATCAAAACAGGTCGCGGCATACGCCTGTATCCCCCTAAGACAGGGGGATACAGCCACATTTTATTATAATACCACTAACGCCGGTAAAAATCAACTGAAATTTTACCGCGTTTCGCCCCATATCGCGTTGTGGACCCATTTTCCGTCATAATTCTCGGGACAGGCATCTTTATACTCCGAAAGAGCACCGCACGGATCACATTTCGATAATTCAATCGTCGAGCTGCACTCCCACGCGTGATAGTCGGCGTGGCCGTCTGCAAACCCGAAATTCGCCCCGTTGCCGTGCATAATATTGGGCTTGTCGGAGTCCCAATAAGGGTCATTAACGTAAGGATACATAAAAGCATCCGGAGATATTCTTTTTTCCTCGAAAAACACCACCCGCTCAGCCGATTTCTTTAGTTGACCTGTTCTCTTTATAATCTGTCCTTCGGGGTGATATCCCGGATGCATAGATGCATTCATTGACTCAGGGATAATATACGTCCTGTGCATATCACTCTCGGCCTCAGGGCAGCGGTAGGCCTTTACGTTATTACAATACCTGAAAAGCGCGCCTTTTTTGAGTTTCTCTACCCTTTGTTCATACGTCAGTGTGCCTGAATAATCAAAGAATACCTTCCAGCTCCAGTCATACCCGGGGTCGTCTGTCGTATTGAAAGAAGTGCGCCAATACGGCTCTGTTACGGAAGGATTCGTATTCGACGGCGGCTGCCCGCCGTTAACGAGCTTGCCGTCGGAATTGTCCGCGTATGCCATCCAGGCAGTTACAAGCTGTTTCAAGCCGCTTAAACACGTAATTCGCTTCGCCTGTATTCTCGCTTTGCTCAACGCCGGAAGCAGAATCGCCATCAACAACGCTATTACCGCTATCACTACCAGCAGCTCAACCAGTGTAAATCCTTTATTTTTCTTCACTTTCATTTATCCTTATAATACCAGAAATACTGCGAAAAACCAACCGCGTCTATCATTGTATTTACCCAATAGTTTGTTCTTGAAACGCTCGCATTTTTGCATTATATACCACTGTTTGGACACGGATTTACACTGTCCCGACCTGTCGGGATTCATTTCTCTGTGTTATCTGTGTTCTCTGTGGCTAAAAATTAACTATTTTTACTCTGTGGCTAAATTATGCGATACTCTCGAATGCTGATACCGACCATAAAAGAGGCGCCTGCCGACGCCAAAATACCCAGCCATAAGCTTATGCTTCGCGCCGGGCTGATGAGAAAATTGGCAAGCGGCACATATACCTATCTGCCGCTGGGCTGGCGGTGCCTGCTCAAGGTAATAAGTATAGTCCGCGACGAAATGAACCGGGCAGGCGCTCAGGAAATGCTTATGCCCTCGGTGCAGCCCATCGAGCTCTGGCAGCAGACCGGCCGGGATGTCGATTACGGCCCCACTATGGCACGCTTCGAGGACCGCCACGGCCGGCAAAATGTCCTCGCCCCCACCGCCGAAGAGGTCGTTACCAGCGTCGCCGCAGGTGAAATTAAGTCCTACAAACAGCTCCCGCTGAATCTCTACCAAATCAGTTTCAAGTTCCGCGACGAGTTCCGTCCGCGATTCGGCGTCCTGCGCAGCCGAGAATTCATTATGAAGGATTCCTACAGCTTCCACGCAGATGCCGAGTCCCTCGACAGGGAATACTGGATTATGTACGAGACCTATAAGCGGATTTTCAAACGCTGCGGCCTCGACTTCGTCATTGTCGAAGCCGAATCAGGCGAAATGGGCGGCTCCGGCTCGCACCAGTTCACCGTCCCCTGTCCCTCAGGCGAAGACATCATCGTCTATACCGAGGATGGCTCCTACGCCGCAAACCTCGAAAAAGCCGCCATCGACCCTCTCCCCAAGAACGAGTCACGAGCCACGAGTCACGAGTCACCTCTTATCGTCCACACTCCCAACGTTGGCTCCATCGAGGCCGTCTGCGCTTTCCTCAAAACACAACCCAAAGATATGATTAAAACCCTCATCTTCTCAATGGGCGATGATACCGTCGTCGCACTCGTCCGCGGCGATCATGAAATCAATCCCGAAAAACTAACTCAGGTCCTCGGCGGAAAGCATAACGAGCTTGCCACTCCCGAAATTATCGAAAAAGTCACCGGCGCAAAAGTCGGCTTCGCAGGCCCGATGGCTCTCGCCGATAAGGTCTCGAAAATGATTATCGACCACGCCGTCGCCGCTATGCCTGTCGGCGTTACAGGCGCAAATAAAACCGACTATCACGTCAAAAACATCGTCCCCGGCAGAGATTTCCCGCTCCAGGGCAATAATATCATCATCACCGATATCCGTAACGCCGTCGAAGGCGACACTCACAACGGCAAAAAGCTCCTTTTCAAACGCGGTATCGAAGTGGGACAGGTCTTCAAACTTGGCACAAAGTATTCCGCGAAACTGGGGTGCAACTTCTTAGATGACTCCGGTAAAGAAAGCTCAACGCTTATGGGCTGCTACGGCATAGGCATCAACCGCATCGTCGCCTCCGCAATCGAGGCCGCAAACGACGACAACGGCATAATCTTTCCAATTTCAATCGCCCCCTTCGAGGTCATTATCATTTCCGTCAATCAGGATGACGACGAGGTCGTAAAAACCGCTGACAAAATTTATAAAGAGCTTATCGATAAAGGCATCGAGGTCATGTTGGACGACCGTGACGAGCGTGCAGGCGTGAAATTCAAGGACGCCGACTTAATCGGCATCCCCGTCCGAATCACCGTCGGCAAAAAAGCCCTCACAAGCGGTAGCGTCGAGCTCAAGCTCCGCTCCGAACCGAAACCGAATCTCATCCCCGTCGCCTCCGCCGTCAGTAAAACTATCGAACTGGTAAATTCTTTGAAACAAAAATTAAACGTCTAACGTTTGTCATTCCTGCGGAGGCGGGAATCCAAAACTATGCCGACGCTAAGGTTTTAAATGCGAAAACATTGTTGTAAAACGATGATTCGTTATATCAACTGGTCATGCAAGCAACATTCAAATCCTTTTGATTGTCCGGATTGTATCATGATATATGATCCGATGTTTGATGAATATGGTATCCCGATTCACGATGGCGGCTCTTCAAAAATAACCATTAGTTATTGCCCCTGGTGTGGTTCAAAATTACCTGAATCCAAGCGGACCACGTGGTTCAAAGAATTGAAGGCATTGGGATTCAATAAGCCGTTATTGCAGAATGGCATACCCGAGCAATATAAATCCGACGAGTGGTGGCGAAACAAAGATTAAGAATATGTGGCACCTAAAAGATCCAATGCCCGTCAAACTCATAATCGGCATACTCGCCGCCGACGAAATCGCCCTTGCCGCCGCAATCGAATCCATCAATCAGCACATAGGCCGAATCGACCTGGCCAGCGATGTCTGGCCCTTCA
>CAZHVR010000071.1:0-13401 GCA_964536225.1 uncultured Pirellulales bacterium | reverse complement strand
GCCGGGTTCGACGAAGAATACACCCCGGTCATAGAGCGCATCGAGGGCATATGCGGTAACGACGCCCGTGGTAGTGGCAATCATAACGCCGGCTTTGCGCTGCGGGATAGCGCCTCGCATCGGCTCGTATCTTTCGAAGGAATGGTGCATCACGGCCCTGCCCTGAGTGGCATTCAGCATTCTGGCGTTCAGGCCGAAAAGGCCGCGGGAGGGGATGAGAAATTCCATATGAACAAAACCGCCTGCTCCGGTCTTGGCGTCCATTTTCGTTATTTCGCTTCGCCGCTCCCCAAGTAAGCTCATCACGGTACCCTGGCAGTCGAGGGGACAGTCGATTGCGAGCAGCTCGACCGGCTCGTGAGTTATGCCTTCGACATCTCTGAGAATTACATTCGGTTTACCGACGCAGACCTCGAAACCTTCCCGACGCATATTTTCCAGCAGTATTCCCAGGTGCATCAGGCCGCGTCCGGAAACGCTGAATTCTTCGACGGATTCGCCCGGCTCGACCCGCAGAGCGACGTTGCTCTGAAGCTCTTTTTCGAGACGTTCGCCGAGCTGCCTGCTGGTGATGTATTTACCGTCCTGCCCGGCAAACGGACCGTCGTTGACCCTGAAGGTCATTGTCATCGTCGGCTCATCTACGGCTATAACGGCAAGCTGTGACGGGTTATCGGCACAGGCAATAGTGTCGCCGATTTCTATGGGGTCCAGACCCGATATCGCACATATATCTCCGGCTTCAACGTTCAAGACGCGTTTTCGGGTCAGGCCCTGGAACTGATGAATGTGCATAATCTTCTGCTGAGTATGAACGCCGCCTTTGTCGATTACGGTGACTTTTTGGCCTTCACTTATCCTGCCGGCAAAAACCCTGCCTATTGCAATTCGTCCCACGTAGTCGGAATACTCCTGGTTTGTAACGAGCATTTGAAGAGGAGCGTCCGGATTTACCTGCGGTGCAGGGACATTTTTTATAATCGTCTCCAATATCACCTGCATATTTCCGGTTTTCTCTTCGAGATTTGTCGCAGCCCAGCCCTGCCTTGCGGAGGCATAAATCAAAGGAAAATCGAGAGCATCATCCCCGGCGCCGAGCTGGACGAGCAGGTCGAAAACTTCGTTGACGACGTCTTCGGGCCGGCTGTTTTCACGGTCAACCTTGTTGATGACGACTATGGGCTTGAGCTTGTGCTCGAGCGCCTTTGTCAGGACGAACTTCGTCTGCGGCATCGGGCCTTCGAAGGCATCGACAAGCAGCAGGACACCGTCAGCCATTTTAAGGACGCGCTCGACCTCGCCGCCGAAATCGGCGTGGCCCGGGGTGTCGATTATATTGATTTTGTAAACATCGCCTGCGGAATCCTTATAGTTAATCGAGCAGTTTTTACTAAGGATTGTAATACCCCTTTCGCGTTCGAGGGGGTTGGAATCCATAATCAGCCCGAATTCGCCGCCGGCAAGCTTATCGAGCTCTTCTGCCCGAAACATTCCCGACTGATAAAGTAGCCGGTCCACCAGCGTTGTTTTGCCGTGGTCAACGTGGGCGATTATTGCAACGTTGCGAATATAATCCGAATACATAACAAATTTTCAAGCCTCACAAGGGATTACGAATATATTCAAGACGTGATGAACTCGTCGTGAAGATACCATATTCTACAGCTATTCTGCGGAGATGTCAAATCAACAGTGCGTTTACTCGAAAAGATTAGCGTCTTCAGGAATGCTGCCGGCTGAAGGGTAAACGACCTGCAAATCCTTTGTAATAACAGCTTCCGCGGCAAGCTTATGCGGCTGGGACCGGCCCGGGTCCATAATGTGCTCGACGTGAACGCCCCGTGCGACCAGATAATCGCTTAGCAATCGGCGGTGGCATTTCCAGAAAAGCTTTTCGGCACACATTATAGCGGTTATCCCGGTCGAAGCTATCGACAAGAGTCGATTTACAGCAGCGTGGAACGGCTCTGTCTGCATATAGTCAGCGTAATGGCGAAAGCCGGAGCTCTTCAGGCCGGGATTGAGTGATTCAGTGGTATCCGGCCCTGACCTGCGGCCACCGAGGTCCTCGAACCAGATATATTCGATTCCTGAGGCGGGAAGGGTCACCTCAAGGGATTGGCGACTGAAATATGGAAACTTTCGTGAGCCGGGGAACCGCCGGATGTCAACCAGCGTCGATATTTCGAATTCCCTTAAAAGCGAGAGGAAATCATCGAAGGTCCGGCTGGAATGGCCGATTGTAAAAAGCTTAATTTTTGCCTTATCTGTGCTCATATTTTGCGAAGAGCCCGACTGTAATAAATTTATCCGTCAAAAAAACTTAGTGCCGTTTCTAAAAAGATAGCATAGCTTCTTTCTTATCAAAACCTCACATGACTTCTTGTATATCAGTGGATTCCCGCTTTCGCGGGAATGACAAATGTTAAACTTTTGTTTTAGAAACGGCATTAGAATATCACAAATTTTTGAGAAAAAATTCAAAAAAACTTGAACATAGGATGGGGGGGTATGGTATAATGCATACCAAAAGAACAGGATTAGTATGAAACAAACGACTACACATGAAAAGCAGTTGCAGTTTTTAAGGAAAATCGAAGGTCAGGTCGTCGGTATCCAGCGGATGATTGAGGACAAAAGGTACTGCGTGGATATCCTGACCCAGATACGCTCCGCAATAGGAGCACTGCACAGGGTTGAAAGCGAGATTTTCAGAAAACACCTTGACGGCTGTGTGGTGCAGGCGCTTAAAGGCAAGTCCGAGAAGGACATCCAGAAAAAGATAGATGAAGTAATCGAATTATTAGACAAATTCAGAAAGGCCTAATTACACAGAATTTCCTTGTATGACAGGTTTGAGCTGTTATAAAAGAGGCCGTCGGAAGGACAAAATTGCCATAAGGGGATCTACGATGAAAACAGCCGTATCAACAATGCTGGCGGTTGTTATGTGGACTACGACGGCTTTCGGAGGAGTTGGGCCGAATGCTTTTACATCGCTCAACGATTACCTTACCTACGCGGAGACACACAACGCGGGCCTCAAGAGCAAAAAGCAGCAGTGGATTGCGGCACTGGAGGAGGTTCCCCAGGCAAAGGCACTGCCGGACCCGAGATTAACATACGGCTACTTTATCGAGCCGGTGGAGACCCGTGTCGGCCCGCAGAGACAGAAAGCCGGCATAAGCCAGACATTCCCCTGGTTCGGCAAGCTCGATGCCAGAGGAGAGGCGGCATTGAAAAACGCCGAGGCGGTGGGTCAAATGTACCGACAGGCCCGGCTCGCTTTATTCAGGGAGGTTAAATACGATTTTTATGAGTTCTCGTACTTGGCAAAAGCGACTGAGATAGCGATGGAGAACCTCGAATTACTCAGGCATTTCGAGGAGGTGGCCAGGACCAAATACACCGCGGCCGAGGCAGGCCAGCCGGACGTTATACGGGCACAGGTGGAGCTTGCGAGAATGGAATACGTTTTGCAAAGCTTGGAGCAGCTTCGAAAGCCGACCGTAAGCAAACTGAACAAGGCATTATCCCTTCCCGAGGATACCAATCTGCCCTGGCCCACGGTCGAGGACTTCAACGCGGCGGGGCTTGAGTACGAGCGATTGGTAAATATACTCCTGCAGAAAAACCCGCAGTTAGCCGGCCTTGACTTTAAGGTTATGGCCGCAAAGAGCAGAATCGAGCTTGCCAAAAAGAATTTCTATCCTGACATAAGCGTCGGTGTTGACTGGATACAGACCGACCGTGCGATATCGCCGGGGGTAAAGGATAGCGGCAAGGACCCGGTGATGCTGATGTTTTCGATAAACCTGCCTTTGTGGCACGACAGCTATTCCGCCGGGCTGCGGCAGGCAAAGGCGCTTACCGCGAGTATCGAGCAGGAAAAAATTGATACCGAAAACACCTTGTTGTCAAAGGCGGCACAGAGCTATTACGACTACGATGACAGCATCAGAAGGATTCGGCTGTATCGCGACACGCTGATACCAAAAGGAGAAGAATTATTACAGGCATCGGAGACAGCATACAAAGCAGGGACAATTGATTTCCTCAGCTTGATTGATTCGCAACGAATGCTGCTGGATTATTACTTGTCATACCAAAGGACCCTCGCGGATAATCGACAGAAGCTGGCCGAACTGGAAATGCTGGCCGGGGCAGAGCTTGAAGCGAAGTAACGAATACGAATTAAAAGCAGGATTTTTTGCAGAACTTAATTCCTATAGGATTGGTATAGTATGAGAAAGGCCGGGCAATGGCAAGTATAACTTTGAAATCGAAATGGGTGATTTTGGTTCTGGTTGCGATATTCGCGGCCGGTTATATCACGCGCGGGCTTACGGCCAGCAAGGAGGAGAAATTAGGTGTTGCCCAAAAGGGCCAGCCAAAGCCCGCGTCTGCGCAGCAATGGTGGACCTGCTCGATGCATCCCCAGATTCGCCAGCCCAAACCGGGTAAATGCCCCATCTGCGGGATGGATTTGATACCCGTCAAAACGGAGGAGGAACAGGCAAACGCCAGACAGATAGTATTTTCCGAAGACGCGCTGAAGCTGATGGAGGTCCAGACAACTGCTGTTGAGCGCAAGTTCGTCGAGGCCGAGATACGAATGGTCGGCAAGGTGGATTATGATGAAAGCCGGGTAAAGGAAATCTCAGCGTGGGTGCCGGGTAGAATCGACCGGCTGTATGTAGACTTCACAGGAACAGAGGTAACCAAAGGGATGCATATGGTTTACCTTTACAGCCCGCAGCTGCTCAGCGCGCAGGCGGAGCTTTTGCAGGCAGCCAAAGCGGTAAACCAGACAAGCGGCGCAACAGAGCTTATGCGACGCTCGAGCATAGCGACAGTAGAGGCAGCGAGAGAGAAACTTCGGCTGTTGGGTCTGCAGGGGGAGCAAATAGGAGAGATTGAAAAGACGGGCCAGCCGACGGACCATTTAACCATTTACGCACCAATCGGAGGAGTTGTAATTGCCAAACATGCCAACGCCGGCGACTACGTCAAGACGGGGGGAAAAATTTACACGATAGCAGACCTGTCGCAGGTTTGGGTAAAGCTGGACGCTTATGAATCGGACATGATGTGGATACGGTACGGCCAGGAGGTGGAGTTCACAGCGGAAGCGTACCCGGGAGAAACGTTCAAAGGGAGAATTGCCTTCATAGACCCGGTGCTGGACCCAATTACCAGAACGGTGAAGCTGAGGGTCAACGTCGCCAACCCGGACGGCCGGCTAAAACCTGAAATGTTCGTCAGAGCAGTTGTGCGGTCGAAGGTGGCCGGTGCGGGAATGGTTATGGACGAGTATATGGCAGGCAAGTGGATATGCCCAATGCACCCGTCGGTCGTAAAAACAGGGCCGGGTAAATGCGATATTTGCGGAATGGACCTGGTAACAACCGAATCGCTGGGCTACGTAGTCGCAAAGGAGCCGAATGAGGCGCCTCTTGTTATACCGGCGTCAGCGCCATTGATAACTGGCACGCGGGCGGTGGTTTACGTTCGATTAGAGGGTAAGGAAAAACCGACGTTCGAAGGCAGGGAAATTGTGCTGGGGCCCAGGGCCGGAGATTACTATCTGGTCAAAGAGGGCTTGTCAGAAGGTGAGCAGGTAGTAACCAAGGGCAATTTCAAGATTGACTCGGCCCTGCAGATACAGGCAAAACCGAGTATGATGAGCCCAAAGGACGGCAAGATGAAACAGGGAATGAATATGCCCGGTATGTAATCTAAAAACCGTAATCATCGAAAAGGGAAAAACAAAAATGAAATACCTGGCAATGGCAACAATCGCATGCATGTCGGCCTTTATTGCAGTCGCATTAGTCGAATCCGGCGGATATGCGCAGGCGGCGGGAAATAACGGAAAAATACCTGTCATTCTCGATACCGATATCGGGGGTGATATCGACGATACCTGGGCATTGGCAATGCTGCTCAAGTCGCCTGAACTCGACCTCAAGTTGGTCGTTACCGATACGGGTAATACTCGTTACCGGGCACGGGTCGCAGCAAAGCTGCTCGAAACCGCCGGCCGGACTGACGTTCCCATCGGCATCGGCATACACCAAGGCGACGACACAGGCCCGCAAGCACCCTGGGTCGAGGATTATGATATGAATAATTATCCAGGTAAGATTTATCAAGACGGCGTCGGTGCAATGATCGACACGATAATGGCATCGCCTGAGCCAATCACGCTGATATGTATCGGGCCGGTGCCCAATATAGCTGCTGCCCTGAAAAGAGACCCCCGAATCGCACAAAAGGCACGCTTCATCGGTATGCAAGGCAGCGTGCGCCTCGGCTACGGCGGCAGTCCGAAAACCATCAACGAGTACAATGTACGCGCCGACGTCAATTCCTGCCGTGCCGCATTTAACGTCCCCTGGGAAGTTACTATCACACCACTGGACACCTGCGGCCTGGTTGTGCTCAAGGGCGAAAAATACGCCCGCGTGCGCGACTGTCCGGATCCACTAATTCAAGCCCTGATAGAGAGTTACCGCATCTGGACCAGGCACGTTACGTGGACTAAGGTCGATGCTGAAAAACAAAGCTCGACGCTTTACGATACGGTTGCAGTGTATCTTGCAATTAGCCGCGACTTGCTGAAGATGGAACAACTCGGAATTCGCGTTACAAACGACGGGTACACGGTGATTGACGAAAAAGCAAAAAAAATCAATTGTGCGATGAAATGGAAAAATCTCGACGTCTTTGAGGATTTCCTCGTTGAAAGATTGGCAGGCCGCGTCGGACAGGCAGACAGGGCCGGGTCAAAAGAAAACAATCATGAGCAACAAAAATAAATCGAAACGGGAAAACTGTTTTTGAAAGGAGATTAAAATGAAGGCGAAAAGAGGGTATTTGCTGCTGGCGGCTTTGGTCATAGCGGCGTTAGTTACGCTGGCCGGCTGCAAGAAGAAAGAAGAAGCGCCGGCGGAACCTAACCAGGCATCTGCGATGGGGCAGATGCAGAAGCAGGCCGGAGAGATGAAAGAGACAGCAACGGCGGCAATGGAAGAAACAAAGAAAACGGCTGAAACAATGACGGCTTCGGCGGAGCAGACAATATGTCCTGTGATGGGCAACAAAATCGACAAGAACGTATTTGTCGAGTACAAGGGCAAAAAGGTTTACTTCTGCTGTGCCGACTGCAAGGCAAAATTCCTGGCCGACCCGGAAAAATACGTCGCCAAGCTGCCGCAGTTCCAGCAGCAATAGCTCAACAAAGCAGAACAAAAACCGCACCCTTGATTTTTTACAGAGGCCCTGATTCCGATGGATGAGATGAAAGGACGACAACCGTCGTTCATCGACAAGCTGATACGTTTTTGCCTTGAGAACAAGCTGATAGTGGCACTGCTTGTCCTGTTCTTCATCGGCTGGGGAGTGATTGTTGCGCCCTTCGACTGGGAATTCAACCTGCTGCCGAGAAAACCCGTGGCGGTGGACGCGATACCTGACATCGGCGAGAACCAGCAGATTGTCTTTACCGAATGGCCGGGCAGAAGCCCGCAGGACGTCCAGGACCAGATAACGTATCCGCTGACGACGGCGCTTCTGGGCGTGCCGGGGGTCAAGACAATCCGCAGCACCTCAATGTTCGGCTTTTCGAGCATATACATAATCTTCAGCGAGAAGGAGGATTTCTACTGGACCCGCAGCCGGGTGCTCGAAAAGCTCAATTCACTGCCTGCCGGAACGCTGCCGGAAGGCGTGCAGCCGACGCTTGGGCCCGACGCGACGGCGCTCGGGCAGATTTTCTGGTACACCTTGGAGGGAAGAGACCCCAACGGCGAACCGACGGGCGGATGGGACCTCGATGAGCTGAGAAGCATTCAGGACTGGAACGTGCGGTACTCGCTTCTAAGCGCCGAGGGCGTCAGCGAAGTGGCTTCGGTGGGAGGATTCGTTAAGGAATACCAAGTTGACGTTGACCCCGATGCGATGCGCGCATTCAACGTCGGGCTTGACGAGATATTCGCCGCCGTCAAGGCCAGCAACATAGACGTCGGCGCAAGAACGATAGAAATCAACCGGGCCGAATACGTCATACGAGGGTTGGGATTTATCAAAAAACTCTCCGATATTGAAAACACCGTTATAAAAGTCAATGACAATGTCCCCGTTTATGTCAAAGACGTGGCGCACGTCTCTTTCGGGCCTGCGCTGCGGCGGGGCGCGCTGGATAAAGGCGGCGCCGAGGCTGTGGGAGGTGTGGTAGTTGTGCGATACGGTTTCAATCCTCTCGATGCCATCAAAAACGTCAAAAAGAAAATAGAAGATATAACACCCGGACTGCCCTCAAAGACGCTGGCCGACGGAACCGTATCAAAAGTTACGATTGTGCCGTTCTATGACAGGACGGGTCTTATTTACGAGACACTCGGGACGCTTCAAAGCGCCCTGACCGGGGAAATATTAGTGACCATTGTGGTAATAATCGTAATGGTCCTGCATCTTCGCAGCTCGGTCCTGATAAGCGGCCTGCTTCCGCTGGCGGTATTGATGTGCTTCATCGCGATGAAAATATTCCACGTGGACGCCAATATCGTGGCGCTGTCGGGTATTGCGATAGCCATCGGCACGATGGTAGATATGGGGATTGTGATTTGCGAGAACATTCTCAGGCATCTCGGCGAGGCGGGACCCAAAGAAAACAAGCTGGAGGTTGTATATCGTGCGGCAAGCGAGGTAGGCAGCGCCGTATTGACGGCGGTCTCGACAACTGTGGTGGGTTTCCTGCCCGTCTTTACAATGACCGGTGCGGAAGGGAAATTGTTCAAACCGCTGGCGTTTACCAAGACATTCGCACTGATAGCATCGGTCGTCGTGGCGCTAACCATCATCCCGCCGGCGGCACATATTTTGTTCACGAGAGGTACCGGCCTGAAAAAAACAGCAAGGTTGATATTAGGCGTCGTTCTGCTGGGATGCAGCATAGCCGCCTGGATATTTTTTGCGTGGTGGGCGGGCGTGATTGTGCTCGGCATAGGCGCATTTCACCTGCTGCACGAACGTCTGCCGAAGAAGGTAATCGGCTGGGGGCCGATGGCGGCCAATATCACGGCGATTGTTTTCGTCGGCATTATTCTGACCACGCAATGGCTGCCTTTAGGTGTGGACAAGGGGACCATGCTGAATCTGGTGTTCGTAGCCATACTAATAGGCGGACTGCTTGTTTTCTTCCGGCTCTTCCAGGGAATTTACCCGAGGATTTTGGGATGGTGTCTGCGTCATAAATTATTGTTTTTGTCTTTGCCGATTTTGATTATCGTTCTGGGAATGTTTGTCTGGTCGGGTCTCGGCAAGGAGTTTATGCCCCCTCTGGACGAGGGCTCGTTTTTGTATATGCCCACGACGATGCCGCACGCCTCGATTGGCGAGTCGCTGGATATCGTGGCCAAACAGGATGAGGCGTTCCAGTCGATACCGGAGGTCGATATGGTCGTTGGTAAAATCGGCAGGGCCGAAACGCCTTTGGACCCGGCGCCGATTTCGATGATTGAAACCATCATAAGCTACAAACCCGAATACATGCTCGACAAGGACGGCAGACGGGTACGGTTCCGATATGACAGGAAAACAAACGATTTTGTCCGGGACCCGAACGGCAATTTGATTGAAGATGACAACGGCAGGCCTTACAGGCAGTGGCGCGAAAATATCAAAAGTCCCGACGATATATGGGATGAAATAGTCAAGGCGGGCCAGGTGCCCGGAACAACCAGCGCCCCTAAATTACAGCCGATAGCCGCCCGGCTTGTTATGCTGCAAAGCGGGATGCGTGCGCCGATGGGAATCAAGGTCAGGGGGCCGGACCTGAAAACTATCGAGCAGTTCGGGCTGAAACTCGAACGGCTGTTGAAGAAGGTCCCCAGCGTTGAGCCGGACGCGGTGATAGCCGACCGCATCGTGGGCAAACCCTATCTCGAAATCGAAATCGACCGCCGGGCGATTGCAAGATACGGCATAAGCGTTCAAAAAGTCCAAAACGTCATCGAAGTTGCATTAGGCGGCAAACGCATCACGACCACGGTGGAAGGCAGAGAGCGATACCCCGTGCGGGTGAGATATATGCGGGAGCTTCGCGACCAGATTGAGACGTTAGGCAAAATCCTGGTGCCGGGCGCAGGAGGAGTGCAGATACCGCTTGTGCAGTTAACCAGCCTCGGCAACCTCGATGAGGTTTACAAACCCGGGCCGCAGATGATAAAAAGCGAAGACACGTTCCTGATCGGCTATGTGCTTTTCGACAAAAAGCCGCAATACGCGGAAGTGGACGTGGTCGAGCAGTGCCAGAAATTCCTGAAGGACAAAATCGCATCCGGCGAACTGGTTGTTCCTTCGGGCGTAAGTTACGTATTTGCAGGTAGTTACGAAAGCCAGATAAGGGCGCAAAAGACGTTAACGGTAGTTGTGCCGCTGGCGCTATTCATCATATTTATGATTCTTTATTTCCAGTTCAAATCAGTCGTAACCTCGTTTCTGGTATTTTCAGGAATAGTTGTGGCATGGGCGGGCGGCTTTTTGATGATATGGGCGTACGCGCAGCCGTGGTTTCTGGATTTCAGCGTCTTCGGCGTCAATATGCGAGACCTTTTCCAGATGCACCCGATAAACCTCAGTGTCGCGATATGGGTGGGGTTCCTCGCTTTATTCGGAATCGCTTCCGACAACGGCGTGATAATATGCACGTATATCAATCAGCAGTTCGAAAGACAGCAGCAAAATAGTATCGACGAGATACGGGAAAAGGTGATAATGGCATCACGCAGAAGAATCCGCCCGGCCCTTATGACGACGGCGACGACTATACTGGCGTTATTGCCGGTGCTGACAAGCACGGGACGGGGCTCGGATATTATGGTGCCGATGGCGATACCGTCGTTTGGCGGAATGACCATTCAAATAATAACGGTGCTTGTAGTTCCCGTTTTATACAGTGCTGTAAAGGAATTTAAGCTGCAGCGCTCGATAAGGCAAAAAGACCCTGCAAAGCAACTCTGAGAGCATTGAATTTTAGCATAGGAGCAGGGAAAAGTCGGCATCGCCTTAAAGGAGCTGATAACATAACTCGGCTTTACGAACCTCCGCTCCCGCAAACACTTCCTCGGCTTCACAGAAACCATAATCTTTGAAAAACAGAAAAAGGGGTCAGACCCCTTTTTATCCCGAGGGCGATAGAAAGCCCGAGTCCCAATCCTTCCAGACGGGCTCAAGGCCGGCGGATTTCAGCATATCGGCGATTTGGGCGGGACTGCGTTTATCGTCTATTTCAAACTGCTCTACTGAGCCGGCGGTTTTTGAATATCCGCCGGGGTTCGTTTTACTGCCCGCGCTCATCTTGGTTATCCCCATTTTTACGAGCCGGTCCCGTAAATCCGCCGGCTCGCGCGTCGAAATCGTAAGGCCGGCGTCTGCGAAACACAGCCGAAGGGCCAATATCATCTGGACGAGGTTTTTATCTGAAAGGAGCTTAAATTGTGTTTGGTCAACGTCCTTTGCGGGCCGTAATCGCGGAAATGAGAAGGAAATGTGCGACTGCCAATAGCGTCTCATCAGGTGCCGGGCGTGTTCGGCCATCGCCAATGTCTCAAGCCGCCAGTCGGTAAGGCCCAATAGCGCGCCGATACCTGTCTCACGCATGCCTGCCTGTGCAATCGCATCGGGAGCGGACAATCGATAATCGTAGTCGGCCTTGGGGCCTGCCGGATGATACTTGCTGTAAGCTTCGCGGTCGTATGTCTCCTGGTAAAGCGTTACGCCCTCGATACCGGCGGCGAATAATTCAGCGTACTCCTCAGTGGCCATTTGGTATATCTCAACTGAAATCGAGCTGAACTTCCGACGCAGTTTAGCCGCAAGATCACACAGATAATCAACGCTGATAAATCCCCTGTCCTCGCTGCTGACTAAAAGTAAATCCCCGAAGCCCTCTTTTGCGATTATGTCTGCCTCAGCCACGGCCTGCTCGACCGTAAGGCGGATGCGAGGAAATTTATGGCTCCTGTTGAAGCCGCAATAAACGCAGTCGTTGACGCAAAAATTCGACAGGTAAAGTGGTGCGTATAATCGAACGGTTCTGCCGAATCGCTGGAGCGTCAATTGATGGGCTGATTGCGCCATTTGCTCTAAATAATTTTCAGCGGCAGGCGAAATGAGTATCGACAATCGGTCGAGAACATAATAACCCGGCTTGCGGGATAACGCCCATTCAACCTCTGAGTGCTTAATTTCTTCGAGACGCCTTGACCATATCTCTCTGCCGCAGCCATCGAGGCCCCTGTCGGCCAGAATCCGCTTAATATCAGGTTTTTTCGCGGCGATTTTCATAATTACTCATTACGCAAAAAACCGGTGAGCGGGCTTGATGCGGAGGCTTTTTTTGTTTCGCTCGCGGCGCCGGACAAAAACGCCGTCCGGCCCGCAACGACGGCAAGCTTGAACGCCTCGGCCATTTTTACCGGCTCCGCCGCCGTGGCAATCGCGGTATTAACCAGAACTGCGTCTGCCCCCATCTCCATCGCCTCTGCCGCGTGCGAAGGCAGACCCAGCCCCGCGTCAACAACGACGGGGACATTGGCCTGCTCGATAATGATTTCGATTGCCACACGGGTCTTCAATCCCTGGTTCGAGCCGATGGGACTCGCCAGCGGCATCACGGTGGCCGTGCCCGCGTCCTGAAGACGCTTGCTTAATATCGGGTCGGCGTTGATATAAGGCAAAACAACGAAACCTTCTTTTACGAGTATCTCGGCCGCTTTGAGCGTCTCAACCGGGTCGGGAAGCAAATAATACGGGTCGGGCGTCACCTCAAGCTTGACCCAGTTAATGCCCATCGCAGTCCGCGCCAGACGCGACAATCGAACCGCCTCATCTGCTGTCCGCGCGCCCGATGTGTTCGGCAAAAGCAGGTATTTGTTTCGGTCTATCGCAGCTAACATATCGTCATTCTGGTTTGTGATATCAACCCTGCGAAGTGCGACGGTTACGATTTGGGCGCCTGCCGCCTCGACCGCCTGGGCCATAACGCTGCTCGAAGAAAATTTGCCCGTTCCGATAAGCAGCCGGGACGTAAATTGCTTCTCAGCAATAATTAGTTTGTCCATTCGATTATCCCCCCGGAACAAAGCGAACAAGCTCTATCGACTGCCCCGAAGATATTACCGTCTGCGTGAACTTGTCGCGTTCAATGATTCGGCCGTCAACCTCGGCGACCACCGTTGCCGAATCCACGCCGAGAATCGAAAGTAATTCCGCTATTGTTGCAGGAATTTTATCCTGGTCGAATGATGTTTCCTTTCCGTTTATTCTCAGCACACTCATACTTTCTGCTCGTCTTTCTGTGTTTTTATCGCCGACTCGTCAATCAAAATTTCAAGA
>CAZHVR010000070.1:0-13686 GCA_964536225.1 uncultured Pirellulales bacterium | reverse complement strand
CGGGGTAAACTGCGATGCGAAGGGCAGGCAAGCTATGATGTGAGCGGTCAATTTTCTGGTTCGGCGATTTTAAAGTGTCTGTCGGCGAAGTTGAGGAATTGCTGCCAGTCGTAATCGGTAAGGTCGTGGCCGCCCCTTCGAATGTGAAAGCCGATATAATCGCCGACGGGAGTTTTGACAGGGGGCATCCCGATAAAATCGGGACTAACGCCAAGGCCTTTCTCGCCAAACAACTGATAGACGGGTTCGGCGTATTTGGCAGCTAAAAATGAGCCGCGAGGGTCGCCCCATAAATCCTGCTCAGCGGTGGCAATATAAACGGGACGCGGCGCCATCAACGCAACGAGCATATGCCAGTCAACGGGCAGTTCGTTAACGCGGTCGCCATAGGTTCTGAAATTCAGGCAGAACCAGTGAGGAAATTTGCTGTTGATTATTTTGACGGTTTCGCCGAAGCCGCGACGGACGATAACCGCCCCGCCGCAGCCGGATTCGCCGGAAAAGATGATTGCGAATCTCTGGTCCTGGGCGCCTGCCCACATAGCTGTTTTGCCGAATCGTGAAAAGCCGGCGACACAGACCTTATTAGCGTCAATATCGTGGTCGGTCTCGATATAATCCATAGTCCTGCTCAAACCCCATGCCCAGGCGCCGATAGCGCCCCATTCGTCAGGGCCGGGCCGGTTCTGGTCGGGCCCGGCAAATAACTTGCGGATGCTTTTTTCCCAGGAGCCGTGCCTGATATCCGGCTCAATCTGTGAGGCCTTAAATGTAGCCAGGCCATAGCCACGGTTTAAAAGCCATTCTTCTTTGGGGGCCCACTCCACAATGGCGACCAAGGGCACAGGTTTTTTTGCCGCCTTCGCGGGCAAAACGATATTCACGTCCATTTTGGGGCCGTCGTTTTTGCCTGTAAAATAAATTGTTACTGTTTTGGTAATGGCGCTGCCGTCCATAGCAGCACGGTTTTCAGACGTGACTTTCCAGGTCATATTATGGGGTCGGCCGACCATTGTCCGGCCATACACACTGGTTTCGAATAATTTTAGAATTTCGGGTCTGCGCTTCTGCATCCAGGTATTGACGTCGTTGACCTTCCTGCCATCGAGCATAATCAGCGGATTGGGCAGAGTGAATTCAGGCACTTTTTCCTCATCATACATTGCCGGCGGCAGTTTCAGCGGCGCACCAAGAACCGAAGAAAGAAAACACAGTACAAAAAATACGCTTTTCGACAATTGAGACCATTTCATAATCTGACTCCTTCATACAAAAAGCAATTGTAGCCGACCTGCGTCTGACTGCAAGCCGCAATATCTGAATTCGCCGTATTCGATATGATAGATTATTTGCGATTTCGAAGGAGTAAGGTTATAAATATAAAGACCGTGGAGCAGTGGCTGAGCGGCTGAAAGCGACGGTCTTGAAAACCGTTTCACCCTTTCGGGTGACGGGGGTTCGAATCCCTCCTGCTCCGTTCTTCGCTGCGCTACTCCCGTAAGGGACGCCTTATGGCGGAACGGCAGGCCGTTTTTTGCAATATTCTCTAAATGCCATAACTGTACGAGATTGAAATATGTGGTATGTATATATTCTGAAAATGGCCGATGGGGAACATTATGTTGGCTCAACCAATAACCTGAAAAGGCGTATCGAAGAGCATACAGGTGGACGTGATATTTCGACGAAGTGGCGTCTCCCGGTAGTATTAGAAGCTTATATCGCGGTCAAATCAGAAACAACTGCAAGGCACCTTGAGAAATATCTAAAGACGTCTTCTGGAAAGGCAACGTTGAGGAAAAGAATTTTACCCGACGAAGCGTTAGCGTAGTCGGGCCCTCCTGCTCCGTTCTTCGCTGCGCTACGAACGGCAGGCCGTTCTTCACTGGAAAACGATTAAAAGTTTCTACGACTGTAAGAGACCCAGCTTTTCGGGAAGCCAGAGGGACAAGGCCGGTATGTAAGTGCAAATCAGCAGCACCGCAATCATCGCCAGGAAGAAAATAAGCATCTGCCTGATGATTTTCGCGACTGTTGTTTTGCCGATTGCACAGCCCAAAAACAGGCACGTCCCCACCGGCGGCGTGCAAAGCCCGATGCAAAGGTTCATAATCATAATTATGCCGAGGTGCAGGGGCGTAATGCCGATTTTCGCAGCAATCGGCAGAAAGACCGGCGTGAAAATCAATACGGCCGGCGTCATATCCAGAAACGTGCCCGCGACCAGCAGGATTAAATTAACAAACAGCATCAGTATTATACCGTTACTCGTCAGGCCCAGCAGCGAGGCGCTTACGTTTTGCGGGACCTCCTCTGCGGCAAGGACCCAGCTCATCGCCATACTCGTCCCGATGAGCAGAAAGACAACCGCCGTCGTCTCGCCGGCCTGCAGGAGGATTTTGGGAATATCTTTGAACCCGACCTCGCGGTAAAGAAAAACCGCCAGTATAAACGAATACAGCACAGCCACTGCCGAGGCCTCCGTAGGGGTAAAGATGCCTCTCAGGATGCCGCCGATAACGATGACTATCAAAAGCAGTGCCGGCAGCGCGATAACGAACCGTATTACAAGAAGAAACGGGAGCGACAACCAAGGTCGCCTTTCGGCTACAGGTGTGATTAGGTCAGCTAACTTTCGCGTAAAGATACTGGTTCGCATAAAGTCGAACTGGCTTCCGTCAAATACGACGGCCTCTCCTTTGCCGTAGTTGCGTCTGAGAGAGATAACGCCGCTGACAACCATCAGGGCAAGGCCCATAAGTATTCCCGGTATGACTCCCGCCATAAACAAGGCCGCGATTGAGACCGCCCCGCCGGTTGCCAGCGAATAGACAATCATAACATTGCTCGGCGGTATAAGCAGGCCTGTGGTCGCGGCGGTTATGGTGACGGAGGTATTAAAGTCCCTCGCATAACCTTTCTTGTTCATCAGCGGAATCATAAAGCCGCCCACGCTCGATATCGCCGCCGTCGCGGAGCCGGAAATGGCCCCGAAAATCATACAAGTCAGGACGTTCACAAGCGCAAGTCCGCCCCGCCACCACCCGACAATGAGATTCGCAAAATCGATGAGCCGTCTGGCGATGCCGCCGCGGCCCATAAACAGGCCCGACAGGACAAAAAATGGTATAGCCAGAAGAGCGAAACTGTCGATACCGGTGGCCAGTTTGTGTGCGACGGCCGTAAAGGCCGGAAGCCCGCCCATAGAGGCAATTGCCAGCATCGAGGCAATCCCCATACAAAACGCCACGGGGACGTTTAGCGCCAGCAGAATGAGAAACGAAACGACCAGCACGAGAATCGGAAAATTCATATCAAGCTCCGCCGGCGCAGCATAAATAAAAACATTCTAATCTACCTCCTCCAACTGCTCACGCCTCGTGAAAATCCCTTCAATTGCGTCACGGCCCTTAATGCAGGCAATCAGCCGCTCGAAAAAAGCTATAGCGCTGTAAAGCAGCATAAAGCCGCCGCTTATCGGGACCGCCAGATACACGTATCCCATCTGCAAACCCAGCGCAGGGGATTTTTGTTCGAGTGAAAGCGTGGTCTGCACGAGGTCTATGCCGCCAATCACCATTACAGTCACTGAGAACGCAGCGATACAGAAAAACACGAACAACTCGACGTAAACCTGCGTCACGCGGTCCAGCTTGCCCACGAAATAATCGATTCCGAGGTGTGCCCCCCTGTTAAGCGCCACCGCCGCCCCGAGAAGCGCCACCCAGATAAGCAGAAACGTAGCCAGCTCCTCCGTCCAGGTGCTCGGATTTTTCAAGACATAGCGTGTGAATACCTGCCACAAAACGTCAACGACCAGGACGCCCATCACAGTCATCACAAGCACTTCCAGCGCTCTATCAAGCAGTTTCTTGAGGGCCTTCACGATTACTCAATCCCCTGGATTTCATCTATGAGACCGCCAAGCTCGGAATTCCTGTACTCATCCCACATCGGCTGGACCTTTTCCTTGAACGGTTTTTTGTCCGGGTAAATGATTTTGACGCCCGCGGCCTTTACTTTTTCCAGAGACGACTGTTCGGCCTCTGTCCAAAGCTTGCGATTGTAAACCACCGACTCATCCACCGCCTCCTGCAAAATCCGCTGAAACTCCGGCGTTAGATTATTCCATACGCGGTTACTGATAACCAGCACGTCGGGCACGCGAACATGCTCATCGAGCGTATAATATTTGCAAACTTCGTAATGTCGTGACGTCTCAAATGACGGCGGATTATTTTCCGCAGCGTCCACAACACCCTGTTCCAGCGATGTATATAGCTCGCCCCAAGCCATAGGCGTCGGTGAACCGCCCATGGTCTTGACCATTTCCATCAGCATAATGCTCTTAAGTACTCGGATTTTCATACCTTCGAGGTCTTTAGGCGAGTCAATCTCCTTTTTCGAGTAGAAGCTCCTGGCCCCTGCATCGTAATAACACAGGCCTTTTAATCCTTTGGAGGCGCCTGCATCAAGAAGCTCTTTGCCGATAGGGCCGGCCGCCACTTTCCAGAAATGCTCCGAATCCCTAAACAAATACGGCATATCGAAAACCCGCATCTTTGGGACGAAACTTTCCATTACCGCAGCCGATATTTTTGTCAAACCCATATACCCAAGCTGCAGTGCCTCGATGCACTCCTTTTCCGTGCCAAGCTGCTCGCTGGGGAATATTTCGATAATAAGCCGGCCGTGGGACCTTTCCTTCACAAGCTCAGCCATATATTCCATCGTCTTGTGGACGGGATGCTCGGTATTCAGCGAGTGCGCCAGTTTCAGCACCGTCACACCGCCTGAGCCGCTCTTTGCTGAAATACCATAACCCACGGCAAGTATCACCAGCAGAACAGCTATAAACAGGAACAATCCTTTTTTCATAATTTTTCGCTTTGGTTATTCATTGACCTGCATCGGGAAGTAATTACGGGCATTGTTGTAGCAGATGTCCTGCACGGCCCGGCCCAGCCATTTCGTATCGTTCGGCAGCTCGCCGTTTTGCACGCCCTGGCCGATAAGGTTGCATAGTACGCGTCTGAAATACTCGTGCCGGGGATACGACAGGAAGCTTCTCGAATCCGTTACCATACCCACGAACCGCGACAGCAAACCCATATTGGAAAGCACCCGCATCTGCGATTCCATACCGTCTTTGTTGTCGAGAAACCACCACGCGGAGCCGTATTGCAGCTTGCCGGGGACTGAGCCATCCTGGAAATTGCCAATCATCGTCGCCATAAGCTCGTTATCAGCAGGATTGAGATTGTAAATTATCGTCTTGGCCAGTTTGTTGTCGGTATCAAGCTTATCGAGAAACCTCGCAAGCGGCCTGGCAATCTGGGCATCCATTATCGAATCGAATCCCGTATCGGGGCCGAGAGTTCGCAGCATTCTGCTGTTATTGTTCCGCAGAGCTCCGATATGAAGCTGCCGCACCCAGCCCTTCTGATAGTCCATAAGGGCCAACTCATACATAATTACGGACTTGAAACGCAGCTGTTCAGCCGAATCGATTGTTTTACCCGACCTGATTTTTTGGAAGATGTCCTCGATTTGCGAGGATGTATAATCCTCAGCGCATGCCGTTTCAATGCCCTGGTCCGCCAGCCGGCAGCCCATCTTGTGAAAAAATTCGTGCCGCTTAGCAATCGCCTCTAAATAGGCCTTGAAATTTTTTATTTCGATGTTCGTCAGATCTGCTAATTTGTCAATCCACCTGTTCAATCCCTCGATATCTTCGACGGCCATCGCCTTGTCGGGCCGCCAGCACGTATGCACTGCGATTTCGAAACCATCCTGTTTAATCTTCTGATGGTACTCGAGAGAATCCAGCGGGTCTTCGGTCGTACAGACAACCCTGACGTTCATTTTTCGCAGCAGATTATGAACGCTGTAATCGGGCGTGTTAAGCATATCGCTGCACTTTTTATATATTTCTTCGGCCGTCTCCTCGCTTAACAGCTTCTCGACACCGAAGTACCGCTTCAATTCGAGATGAGTCCAGTGGTAGAGCGGATTGCACAAACAACAGGGAACCGTCTGCGCCCATTTGCGAAACTTATCCCGGTCGCTCGCGTCGCCTGTGCAGTATTTTTCCGCCACGCCGTTGGTCCTCATCGCCCTCCATTTGTAGTGGTCGCCGTAGAGCCAAACCTGCGTCAGATTTTCGAAACGCTTGTCCTCGGCTATCTGCTGTGGGGGCAAATGACAATGATAATCATAGATTGGCATCTTCGCAGCATATTCATGATACAAAATCCGCGCCGTCTCCGATTGCAGCAGAAAATCTTCCGACAAAAACGCTTTTGCCATAATTTATTCTCCATTGTAACACGGGCTTCCAGTCCGTGTTTGCACGGCCAGGATGGCCGTGCCACTTTACACGCCGCTAAAGGCGCTGAATCCTCCATCCACAGGAACGACGATTCCGGTTACAAACCTGGCCGCGTCGCTCAGAAGCCACAAAACCGTCCCAACCAGTTCATCAGGGTTGCCGAATCTTGCCATCGGTGTGTGCTCGATTATCTTTTCACCACGCGGGGTGAGTTTTCCGGTCTTTTCATCTGTCAAAAGGAAACGGTTCTGCTCGGTCAGAAAAAATCCGGGAGCAATCGCATTGACCCTGATATCCTTCGAATAGTTCTGACACATATGAACGGCCAGCCACTGCGTGAAATTGCTTACGGCCGCCTTGGCCGCGGAATATGCTGCGATATTCGTTAACGGTCTGAACGCGTTCATACTCGAAACATTTATAATGACTCCCCGCCCGTTTCTGGCCATAAATCGCCCGAATACCTGCGAAGGAAGTAACGTTCCTACAAAATTCAGCTCAAACACCTTGCGTACCGCATCAATCGGAATGTCAAAAAAAGAAAGTGTGTCGCCGGTCGTGGCCTCTTTTCTGTTTCCGCCCGCGCCGTTGACAAGCACGTCCACCCTGCCCATCGCCTCGACCGCGCAGGTAAAGGCCTGCTCGATTTTCTTTTTGTCCATCACGTCGGCCTGGACGGGTATCGCGAAATTGCCTTCTGCCTCGATTTGTTTGCAAAGCTCGTTGGCCCTGAAAACGTCGTAGTCAACGATACAGATTTTCGCCCCGAGCCGGGCCAGCTCCGTCGCCATCGCGCTGCACAGCACTCCCGCCCCGCCGGTTATTACGATTGCCTTGTCTTTAATGTCAAATAGCTCGCTCATTTTATCTCCCGTTCATAAAAACGGCCTTTATATGCCTGTATATATTTTCCTGCACGGCTTCCGAAACCGGCTGCTCGTTTGCTTTAAGTGCATCAGTATATCGTTTTTTCACTTCCGCCGCGACCTTGTATCCAACATGCACAAGCTGGCGAAGGTCAGGATTATATCCGCTGCAATCGGTATTATGCCGCAGTGCCTCGGAAAATTGCTCCCCACTCCACTTGTTCACCGCCTGCGGCTCGGGCAGGCGCTCTTTTTTTATATCAATTACCTCCGCATACGGTTTACACAGCTCATCCATCCGCTCGTATGCTGCACAATAAACATCCTTCGCTATTTTCAAACCATTATCGCCCGCCGTCGCAAGGGCAGCGATTTCCTCTAACCACGTCGTGCCCGCGGTCTTTATATGCAGCCCGGCATCGAATTTTTTTAACGCCCTGCTTATTGCTTCATAAATGGCAAACTTATCGCTTCCAGAATGCAAGCTAAGCTTAAGCCCCGAGGGAAGACCGAACTGTCCTGTCGCAAAAGTGACTACAGCGACGGACTGCTCGAACTCAACCGAAAACCTTGCAACGTCGCCGACATAATCAACGCCCTTGTTGAATCTCCCCATAAACCTCGGCGCTATGGTCTGCGCCGGTATTCCTTCGTCGGCCAGCATACCAAGAATAAAAAAAAGCTCCGCCGGCATCTGCGGTGTGTCCGTTTCGTCCATTGAAACTTCTATAACGGCATCATCTCCCTTGCGGGACTTGATATGACGATATATTTGACCCGCCTGCTCGACCGCGGACAGGAATTTTTGCCCGGCCTGCAGAATCTGCTCCTTAGTCACCTTGAGCGGCCCTTCGATTCCGGGAACTTCAAAGGAGGGGACATATTTGCCGTATTTTTCCGCAAAAACCTTGAGCTTGTCTTCGGAAACCCCTTTGCCGATAAAATCCGCAACGTCGATAGTAAAGAAGTCGCTCGAATCAATGAACAAATCCACGTTCTTGAGACCGATGTGGTCTGCGTCAACGAAATAAGGCGACTTGAAGCCCAGCGTTTTTACCGCCTCATCCGCCTCGGCCCTGACACTGGCCGGCTCTGTCCCGATGATAGTATGCTCGCGATGGGACTTGTTCCAGACGGGCGTAATATCAACGCCCTGTTTTTTTGCCTGTATAACGGCCTGCAATTGTGCCCTGCCCGAACGGCCGAACCTGTCGCCGACCCCAATCGAATATTTGCCTAACTGTAACATAAACTGCATCTCCTCGGACTCTGCCTTGTTATCGGTTGACGAAACACGTTTACTGGTTTTGAATTATAAGCAGTTTTCGGGTCATATCTAAGCTTTTTCCCTACTATTCAAGATTTGCAGCAGCGTTTAATATACCGGCATTGTTCAATACTGTTTAGGAGGTCCTATTATGAAAATGAACAGGAGAAACTTGCTGGCCGATATAGGCGGCGTAAGCAGCGCACTATTTTTAATGAATAAGGCGTTGGCCTCGGAAATGCCTGGAAAAGATGAGCAGGAAAAAGGCAAGGAGGTAACGGCCGTCGAGGACCTGATGCGGGAGCACGGCGTCCTTCGCAGGGCCTTGTTCGTCTATAGCGAGACAGCCGGCCGCCTGCGAAGTGACCCCTCGCAGGTCCCGCCCGATGCGCTTTATAAAACCGCCAAGCTGTTTCGCGACTTCGGCGAGGATTATCACGAAAAAAAATTAGAGGAGGCACATATTTTTCCGGTGATAAAACAATCAGCAGGCCCCGTTTCGGACTATCCCCATATCCTCATCGCCCAGCACACCAGAGGCCGGGAGATAACCGCCTTTTTACTCGAAAAGACAAAGGGAGCAAAAATCGAATACAGCGATGCCGGGCCATTGGCACTTGCGCTGGAAGCTATGGTGCGAATGTATCGGCCTCACGCGGCAAGAGAGGACACCGTCGTTTTCCCCGCGTGGAAACAAATCCTTACCGCAGAACAGCTCGACGAGATGAACGAGAAATTCGAGGATATCGAGCACGAAATGTTCGGCCAAGGCGGTTTCGAGAAGGCCGTGCAGCAAATAACGGATATCGAAAAAGAGCTTGGCCTGGCCGACCTCAAACAGTTCACCGCCCCCGCTCCACCATCGCTTTAAAAAAGGGAAAAATATATGCTGGCAGGATATATTGGCCTGATTAAAAGAACGATGCAAACCAATGCCTCACCTGGCGTAGTCTTCTTGCGTTTTCTGGCTGGAGGCGTCTTCTTCGCGGAAGGCGTAAAGAAATTTCTTTTTCCCGAGCAATGGGGAGTTGGACGTTTCATACACATAGGCATACCTGCACCAGAAGTGATGGCCCCATTTGTAGGCGTTGTCGAAGTCGTTTGCGGTATGCTGCTTTTGTGGGGTTTGTTTACACGATTGGCGGCTATTCCTTTAATCATTAATATCTCGGTCGCCATTGCCACGACGAAGATTCCGATATTGATCAATAGCGGTTTTTGGGCGATGGAAGCCCCCGCGAGAACTGATTACTCTATGCTGATGAGTTTGCTTTGTCTGCTAATAATAGGCGGCGGCAAATGGTCCGTTGACGCGCTGCTGTTGAAGTCGAAACTGCTTACAAAACTTTCGTCGAACGGGGCTGATTAAAAGGATTGTCACAAAAAATGAGCCGGTTCTCCGGGAACATATCTGAAGTAGCTAAATTATTTCTCAAACTGGGTTTTACGGCCTTTGGCGGACCGGCGGCACATATAGCATTGATGCACGATGAGACGGTCAAACGCCGCAAGTGGCTAAGCGACCAGGAATTCCTCGACTTAGTCGGCGCAACAAACCTGATTCCGGGTCCCAACTCCACCGAAATGGCAATTCATATCGGTTTTCTGCGGGCCGGCTGGCGAGGGCTGATTACCGCAGGCGCATGCTTCATCGTACCCGCTATGCTCATAGTTCTGGCAATGTCTTGGGCGTATGTGCGATTCGGCTCGACTCCGCAGGCAGCTTGGCTGTTGTATGGAATAAAGCCGGTGGTAATCGCAATCATCGTACAGGCCCTTATTATGCTCGGTCGAAAGGCCGTAAAAGGCCCGCTTACCGCCATTGTCGGACTGATTGTTCTCGTATTGTATTTCGCCGGCTTTAACGAAATCGCCCTGCTTTTTGCCGGCGGTTTAGCGGTTATGCTGTCCGCAAACTTTAAGCGGATACGAAAACACACTTTGGGTATTTTCCTCTTTCCGCTCGCCCCAACAGGTTTATTATCGCAGGCAGCCGTTACTTTTAGCTTCCCGTCGTTATTCTTTACCTTCCTTAAAATCGGCGCCGTCCTGTATGGCAGCGGTTACGTCCTGCTCGCATTTCTTCGGGCCGATTTCGTCGTCCGATTCGGCTGGCTCACCGACCGGCAATTGCTCGACGCCATTGCTATTGGTCAGGTGACGCCAGGCCCGGTTTTCACCACGGCCACTTTCATCGGATTTTTCCTGGGCGGTATAAAGGGCGCGCTTTTAGCGACCCTCGGTATCTTCCTGCCCTCCTTCATTTTCGTCGCAATCTCAAATCCCCTGATTCCCAGAATTCGTAGCTCCCCCTGGGCCGGCGCATTACTGGACGGCGTAAACGTCGCTTCGCTTGGCCTGATGGCAGCAGTAACCTGGCTTTTAGGCCGGTCTTCGTTAATTGACCCGCTTACTATTCTGATTGCGGTTATCTGCTTCGTATTGCTTGTCCGATTCAAAGTCAATTCAACCTGGCTTATCGCAGGCGGGGCATTAATCGGCTTGCTGAGTGCGATATTTTGATTTTTCCTCTTCGACTTGCCTGTTAAACCACATGGTTTTTGTGCGATTGCAGCCATTTGACAGCCCATTGTCTTGCCTGCTCGACTGACTGCAATGTCCCTTCAAGTTGTGCAATATACATTTCTCGGCTTAATTGCCCCAGCGCCGGCCCGGGAACAGCACCCAAGGCCATCAGGTTTCGGCCGTTCAATAACGGTTTAGGTCTTAACTCAACACCTTTTAATTTACCTATTCTTCTCCGCAATTTCACTAAGGGGTCGATACCTTTATTGCTCGCCCTTTGAATCGCCTTTTGCAGTGCAAAAAGGTCCTCGAAATACGGCCCGGACAAAAGCAGCTTCAATTCGGCCACAGACAACTCTTTCAAAAGCGTGCCCCGGTTGTTCAGCAGAAATCTTATATGTTTGTTCTGGTTTCGGCTGAGCTTGAGCGGTTTGCATTTCTCAAGGACAAACTCCGTCTCGAAGCCGGCAAACAATGAGGCAAGCCCCAGCGGATAATCTATCTTTGCCGGCAGATAAGACAGCAGATGAACAATGAACCCGGCACAGTAGCAGTCACAGCCGGCGAAAATAAACCCCGCCAGGCCCGTCTCGATAAGAAGCTGCACGCCTTTTGCCCGATTTGGGCTGACCAGGATGCCTTCCAACTCTGCCGATATGCGCTCGCCGCTGATTTTTGTTATATGTTTTGCCTGTTCGCATACCGCCGATTCGGTCTGCTGGTCAATTGCAAAATCCAATTGCGTTGAGAAGCGAATGGCTCTAAGCATACGCAGGTAATCCTCGCCGAAGCGCTCGGCCGGCTCGCCGACTGTTCGAATGATTTTCTTTTTCAGGTCGGCCTGTCCACGATAGTAATCAATCACTTTTTTTGCGACGGGGTCATAGAACATCGCATTGATTGTGAAATCCCGTCTTGCGGCATCTTCGGCCGCGGTCGCGAAATGCACCTTCGAGGGATGCCTGCCGTCTGCGTAACCGGATTCGGTCCTGAACGTAGCGACTTCAATCTGGTTTTTGTCGATCAGGACCACAACCACTCCGAATTTCGCGCCGACCCTAAGCGTCCTGCGAAAAAGCTTAACAACGTCGTTCGGCTTTGCATTCGTAGCGACATCGTAATCGCTCGGCTGTCTCTTAAGCAGCATGTCTCGGACGCACCCCCCCGCTAATAGCGCCTCAAAGCCCGCGCCGCGCAGCTGTTTCACAATTTGTATCGCCGCCTGCCTGTTAGTCATCGGCTTTTACCTTTCTTAGTATCGTTACCGCCATAGTGCCCCACCGCCGTCTCTCGATAATTTTAAGCCGTCCGTACGCCTGCGGCAAGTTTGTATCCTCATGCGTCCTGACTACAACGTAACCATCGGCCGAAATGCTTTCCGCCAGACGATTTAACAAGTTCGCAAGCGGCGACCCCGCCTGCACCTCTCTCGAATCAGCATAAGGCGGGTCAACAAAAACAAGGTCGGCTGAAAGACCAACCTTAAATGCATCGGCCCTGATTACCTTCGATTCTTTGACAAAACCGGCCTTTGCGATATTCTGTTCCAGCACGGGGACGATTTTGGGATTGTTTTCGACGAAGGTAACGAAACTCGCCCCCCTGCTAAGCGCCTCGAGCCCCATAGACCCGACACCGGCAAACAAATCCGCAACGGTTTTGTCCGCGGGCAGGTCATATTTCTGCAGCACGCTGAACAACGACTCCTTAACGCGGTCAATAATGGGGCGTGAATCCCGCCCCGGCGGGCTTAATAATTTCATTCCCCGCTTTGTCCCCGCGATTATTCTCATGTCTTCCAGTAATCGACAACGAGCACCTTATCGAGATAAACCCACAGCAATTTGCCGAACTTTTTAAACTCAGGGTTCGCAAGATATGCATCCCGGTCGGCCGCACTGTCGAATGTAAGCACAAAACAATGCGTGAAGCCCTCGTTGCGCTTATCGGGGCTGACGTTGACGCCACCCTCGAAACACTTTATTTCACTGATTTTGTCCGGCAAAGACGCAAACGCGTCTTCCACTTCCTTTATCTGCTCCGGCGTAGTGCCCTCCTTGAATTTGAACAAAATCACGTGGCGAAGCAGACGGGTTTCTTTCGGACATCCCGATTTCACAAGTGGACAGCATTTTTGGCCTCGCGGGCACGCACACCCCGCACAAACAATCGCTAATAAAGCCCAGCACAACAGGTTTCTTACCATATTCGGGTTTCCTCCTTATTATTGCCCATTTCCACTAAGTTCAAATCCGCAAAAAGCACAGGGATTTTAGCACCCGCCGCCAACCGGGTCTATCGCAAAATTGTTACAAACCATTTAATCCGAACAAACGTAGATCAATTTATAGAAAAAATGAATGCTGACCTGCGGCAAAGCAGTCAGAACACCGGCGACCATACTAAATAGGTATTCGGTGAAATATGGAAAATAAAAAGACGTCTAAGTGGACGTTCATTATCGCGGCCGGCTTTGCCGCCGCGATGGTAATAGGCGTATCGGCACAAAGACGGGCCGCAACAGGCATCTCGACGTGTCCGTTCATTTGTATGTTTAGCAAAGGAAATTATTCTAAAATGACTGAAAAAACATCCGACGAGAAAGGAAAATTAAAGGCCAAACTCACCCCCCTTCAATACAGGGTCACGCAGCGAAAAGGCACCGAAGTCCCCTTCACCGGCAAATATCACGACTT
>CAZHVR010000069.1:0-13860 GCA_964536225.1 uncultured Pirellulales bacterium | reverse complement strand
ATGTTCTGGATGGTGGATTGGCAGGGCAAACCCCTCGAACAGAAAAAGCAAATCTACGCACAGGGCTTTGTGATTTACGCCCTTTCCGAGTATTACAGGGCGTCCGGCAATAAAGAGGCGCTTGATAAGGCAAAAGAGGTCTTCGACCTGCTCGAAAAGCACACGTGGGACAAAAAATACGGCGGATACTTCGAGAGCTTCGACCGCGACTGGAAAATGTCCAAAGTCCAGCAGCTTACCTCCGGCGACGTCGCCTCCGCCAAAGGAATGAATAATTCCCTGCACGTTGTCGAAGGCATATCAAATCTTTACGACGTGGATAAAGATGCGCTGGTCGGCAAAAGGGTCAAAAATATGCTCGACATATTCGCCGACCATATTATGCACCCGTACGGAATATATTGTCAGCTGCAATTCAACGAAATGTGGTACCCCAAAGGCGAGACCGTCTCATTCGGCCACGATATCGAGGCAAGCTGGCTGCTTTACAAGGACGCCCAGATACTTAACGACCCCAAAACGCTGGAGAAGATTCGCCGAATGAGCATTAAATTAGCTGAGGCGGTATATGAGAACGGCCTGGACAATAAAACAGGCTTGTTCTACGAATCCCGGCCGACCGGCATCAGCAATAAGGAAAAGCACTGGTGGGTCCAGGCAGAGGCCGTCGTCGGCTTTTTGAACGCATACCAGCTCACAGGCAAACAGCAATATTTCGACGTCGCGCACAATATATGGCAGTTCATTGAAGACCACATCGTTGACAAAAAGAACGGCGAATGGTTCTGGAAGGTCGATGCAAAAGGCAGAGTGGACAGGGCCAGCTTAAAGGTCTCCGAATGGAAAGGTCCCTACCACAACAGCAGGGCCTGTATCGAAATAATAAGCCGTCTCGGCGAAATCCGGCAGGAAAAACCCGTCTAATAACACCCTCTTGTTTGCAGCAGGTTTCGAAGGTATTATACCGGGCAAAATTACAAGGCCGGCGGGTACGCGAGATATTGCCGGCCTTGAAGAAAGCGGGAAATTTTCACTATTTACCGGCCCACTGAACTAAGGAGCAGACGTTATGATTTTTAAGAACATCTTCGTTTATCCGCGATACCCCGAAAACCTCAAAAAACTCTACGCACTTGCCCGAAATCTTTGGGCCACCTGGAACTACGAAGCGATAGACCTCTTTTATAAAATAGATCCGCAGCTTTTCAGAACGGTCAACCACAATCCCGTAAAATTTCTCCTTATGCTGCCGAAAGAAACTATCAACCGGCTTTCCGAAGACAACGGTTTCCTAACCGAATTAGACGGCGTCTGGGAGGATTTCCAGAACGATATGAAATATGATAAAGGGTCCGACGAGACCGATCGATTAGGCAGAAATGACACGGTTGCCTATTTTTCGATGGAATTCGGACTCCACGAGTGCATACCGATATACGGAGGCGGACTGGGCATTCTGGCAGGCGATTTCCTCAAAACCGCCTCGGACCTCGGCGCACCCGTCATTGGAATCGGCCTAATTTACAAGTTCGGATATTTCACCCAGCGAATCAATCTCGAGGGCTCCCAGGAAGAGCTGTTTATAGAATTCGACAATCACTTCCTGCCCATAACGCAGCTTCGAGGCCCCGGCGCTGAAAATCTCTGCGTCGAGGTAAAAATCCTCGATCGGACGTGCAGGTGCAAGCTCTGGCAGATTGACGTCGGCCTGACAAAGCTGGTCCTGCTCGATACTGACATTGATGAAAATCCCCCCGACCTCAGGGATATCACCAACGAGCTTTACGTCGCTGACAAGGATAAACGTCTTCAGCAGGAGCTGGTCCTCGGCTTCGGCGGCGTCAGGGCGATGGAGCTTCTAAATATCGAGCCCAAAATCTATCACTTAAACGAAGGGCACTCGGCCTTTCTGGTTATCGCACGACTCCAGAAACTGATGGCCGAAAAGAAGCTGTCCTTCCCCGAGGCAAGGGCTATGCTCAGGGCCTCGACGGTATTTACCACGCACACGCCCGTCATTGCTGGCAACGAAAACTTCGATACACGCCTCGTTAAAAAATATCTCGAACCCGAAATAAAAACGCTCGGTCTTACATTTGATGATTTCGCCGGATTCGGTTTTATTGAGAACAACAAAAACACCTTCTGGCTGCCGGCGCTGGCCATAAGGTTCTCCGATTACATAAACTGCGTCTCGAAAATCCATATGGACGTGTCGAAAAAGATGTGGGCCGGCGTTTTCCCGGCCGGCCCCGTTATGGAAGTCCCGTTCGATTACGTGACCAACGGCGTTCACTGGTCGTGGATTAGCGAGCCGGTCACAAAACTCCTTAAAAAGCATATCGGCCCCGATTACATACACAGCCAGGGCGACGGCAAACTATGGAACAAGCTCAACAGCGTCCCTGACGACGAACTATGGGAGGCCCATAACACCAATAAACATAACCTCATTGATTTTATGAGGAAAAAACTCGTAGATGACCTTACCGTCAAGGGGTATTCGCCGCTCAAAATCGCCAACCTCATTCGCCTGTTTAACCCCGAATATCTGACGGTTGTCTTTGCCAGGCGCTTCGCCCATTACAAACGGGCAACGCTGCTTTTGAGAGACAAGCCGCGGCTGAAAAAAATCCTCTCCGACCCGCAAAAGCCGGTCCAGCTTATTTTTGCCGGCAAGGCGCATCCTGCCGACGCAGGCGGCAAAAATATGATTAAGGAAATCATCGACTTCGCCAAAGATAACGACCTCGAAGACAGGGTGATTTTTCTCGAAAACTACGACATAAACGTCGCAAGACATCTGCTCTGCGGGGTGGACGTATGGCTCAATACCCCGATACGTGAAAATGAGGCAAGCGGCACCTCCGGAATGAAGGCGGCGATGAACGGCGTGCTCAACGTCAGCGTCATTGACGGCTGGTGGGCCGAGGGCTACAACCAGAACAACGGCTGGGCAATAACCGCCGGCGAATTCTACGGCCCTTCCGAATTGCAGAACGCCGTCGAGGCAAACCAGCTCTACGACCTGCTCGAAGAGGAAATCACAGAGGCGTTTTATGACCGCGACAAGTCGGGCATACCCAAAAAATGGCTGGCAATGATGAAGGAATCCGTCATTTCCGTCTGCCGGCAGTTCAATATGAACAGGGTACTAATCGAATATTCCGCAAAATTCTACTCCCCTGCCGTCTCGCAAATCAGCCGCCTCAGTGAAAATAATTTCCGGCAGCTAAGGGATTCTGTCGCTCGTGAGCAGGAGATTCTCAAGTCCTGGGATGCCGTCAAGTTCACGGATTTCACGACTAACCTCAATAAAAACCGGCGTCTCACCGAGGGCGACGAACTCTCGGTAGAAAGCGTCGTTGACCTCGGAAAGGCCGAGACGGAGCTGTTCAGTGTGGAATTGTTTTACAAATTTGACAACCTGCAAAGTTACAAGATTGTCCCGCTGACACTTAAGGACAAAAAAGGCAACCTCGCCCGCTACGAGGGCTCACTTACAATCGAGGGATACGGCCTGCAGGACATAAACGTCCGGGTAAGACCCGCCGACAAGACCGTCCAGAATCTGCACCCCGAATTGATGAAATGGAAGGATTGATGTCGCGCAGGGGTATCCCTGTGTGATTGCCCGTTTATGTCTTTCTCTGCCAATTCAAAAAAATGCTGGAGAATCCCCGCTTAACGGCTACAATTGCCGCAATTATGCGATTCATTCTTATAGACAAAGTCGTTGAGATAGAACCGGGCAAACGGATAAAGGCGGTAAAAAGCGTGTCGCTGGCAGAGGAATACCTGGCCGACCATTTTCCGACTTTTCCCGTTCTGCCGGGAGTGCTGCTTCTGGAAGGGTTGATTGAGTCGGCCTCGTGGCTTGTGCGGGCGACGGAAAATTTTGCCCACAGTATGGTCTTGCTCGAAGAGGCGAGAAATGTTAAATATAAGACCTTCGCGGCGCCTGGAACGCAGATTGAATATACCGTCGAGGTAAAAGCCATCGAGGAAAATGTAAGCAGTTTCACGGGTTCGGGTGTAACCGACGGCCGGCAGATAGTAGAGGCAAGATTCGGGTTGAGACATTTTAACCTTGCTGAACGGGATTCGGCGCTTGACGCGGTGGATGCAAAGATTATCGATGAAATGAAGAAACGCTGGGAACTGCTGAAAAATAAATAAAAAATCAAAAATGCGGATGCAGGAGATAATATGGTAATGAACAGGGAGCAGGTTTTGGAGCAGGTCCGGACGGTGATGGTGGACGCACTGGGAGTGGATGACGATGAGGTGAAGCAGGAATCGACGCTGATGGGTGATTTAGGGGCCGAGAGCATCGACTTTCTGGATATAGTGTTTCGGCTGGAAAAGGCGTTCGGGATTAAGATACCGCGAGAGGAGCTGTTTCCGGCGGAGGCGATAATGAATAATCCTGAATTTGTAAATAACGGCAAGCTGACCGAAAATGGTCTGGCCGAGCTCAAGGCAAAAATGCCGCACACCGACATAAGCGAATTTGCCAAGAACCCGGAGATGAGCAAATTCGCGGATTTGTTTACAGTAGGGATGATTGTCAATTTCGTGGAGAGCAAGCTTAAGGCGGCTTAACAACGGGATTTTGGTTTCAGATGTCATCGGCAGGTTTCACTTGAGAAAACCTGCCGATTGTTTTATTATGCTGACCTATGCGATGGATCTGGATAGATAAATTCGTCGAGTTCAACAGCGGTGAATCGGCCGTGGCGGTCAAGAACGTAACACTGGCCGAAGAGCACCTGCACGACCATTTTCCGGGCTTTCCCGTTATGCCTGAATGCCTGATTATCGAGGCAATGGCACAGACGGCGGGAATACTGGTAGGCGAAGCGAAGAAATTCGAGGAGAAGGTAATACTGGCCAAGATAAAAAAGGCGGTATTTCACGATTTCGTCAGGCCGGGAGATAGCTTACGACTGGCGGCGAAGATTGAATCGATAGCACCCGAAGCGGCCAGCACAATGGGAATAGTAACCTGTAACGAAAAAACGGTTGCAGAAATAGACCTGATGTTCAGTCACATCGACCAGAACCTGGCGGGCAAGGAATTCCCGGAGGAGAATTTCGTGTTCACAGACACGTTCAAGTCGCTGCTGCAGGGTTCGGTCTTCAACACAGGTAAAGGGTAGGAGACAACTCCCGTGGGAAGGACCCGCGTAGTCATAACAGGAGTCGGGGCGGTAAGCTCGCTCGGCCTGACGGCTAAGCAGACGTGGGATGGACTTTGCGCAGGGAAATGCGGCCTAAGACGCATAACATCATTTGACCCGTCCAAGTTCAGCTGCCGGTTAGCAGGCGAGGTCGGGGAATATAAAATCCAGCAATACGTCCCGAAATCATTCCGCAAGGCGACCAAGCTGATGAGCCGCGATATCGAGCTATCGGTAATCGCGGCGGACGAAGCGGTAAGGGACAGCGGCCTTGTCACAAAGGCAATTGACGAACAAAAGATAAACATCAATCCCGAGCGTATGGCAATCAATATTGGAGCGGGCCTGATAAGCTGTGACCCATGCGAGCTTGCGCCGGCGGTCGCCAAAAGTATTACTGATGGCAAATTTGATATTCGCAAGTGGGGCAAAGAGGGAATCGAATTAGTGACGCCGCTTTGGCTTTTGAAGTATCTGCCGAATATGCTCGCCTGCCATATCGGGATTATTCACAACATTCAGGGACCGAGCAATACGATAACCTGTGCGGAGGTCTCCGGGCATTTGGCAATAGGCGAGGCAGTTGAGGTAATTGCCCGCGGCGCCGCCGATATCGCATTAGCAGGCGGTGCTGAGGCGAAAGTAAATCCGGTATTGATAATGCGCCAGTGCCTCATAAAGCGAGCCACTACCCAACATAATGACGACCCCGAAGGCGCGTGCAGGCCTTTTGACGCGGAGGCGAGCGGCTCGGTATTCGGCGACGGCGGTGGAATTGCTGTGCTGGAAACTCTCGATAACGCTACCAAACGAGGGGCGAAGATTTACGCCGAAGTTGTCGGCACGGGCCAAAGCGCAAGTATAAACCCAGCGTATGAGCATATCGAGCCGGATGGAAAAGGCATAACCATCGCTATTGAAAAAGCACTCTCACAAGCGAACATAACACCGAAAGATGTTGACCTGCTAATCCCGCACGGGACAGGGATACCCGAGGATGACCTCGCCGAGTCAAAGGGAATAGAGGCGGCTTTGGGCAGCGAGACAAAACGGATACCAGTATGGCCTACGAAGAGTATGCTCAGTAATACCGGCGCTGCCTGCGGCGGGCTTGACATAATTGCAGCAGCTTACGCAATTCAAGACGGCCGAATACCTGCCGCCAAAAATTGTGGGAAAAAAAGGACAGGATCTAATCTCAATATAGTTACAAGTGAAATCAAGACCGGCATACGTTACACCCTGTGCTGCGGCTATACCTACGGCGGACAAACCGCGGCGGTGATACTAAAGAAATTCAAGAATTAGACATAGAATGACACAGAACGGAAAAAATGAGCGAGTTGTCATTACCGGAATGGGTATCGTTTGCCCCTTAGGACACGATATTGAGTCAACTTGGCAGGCGATGCTGGCAGGCAAAAGCGGTGTGGATAAGACGACGATATTCGACGCATCGACCTTCCCGACCACCTTCAGCGCGGAAGTAAAAAATTACGACCTTGCGAAATATACTAAAAAGCCTCAATTGCACAAAGACGGCAACCGAGGCAGTAAATTCGCCGTCGGCGCAACGGTTCAGGCCTGCAAACAGGCAGGTATAGATGTTGAGACCGATAGCGGTAAAATCGGTGACGGTATCGACCGCAAGCGGCTCGGCATATATCTCGGAGCAGGCGAGGGGGCAGCCAACCACGAGGCATTTTTTGGCGCAATCGCAGCCGGCTGGAACGACCAGGCCAACATTATGGACTGGACGAAGTGGACGGACATCGCAGCGGTGCAAATGAGGGCAATGCACGAATTAGAGCAGGAAGCGAATATGCCTGCGGCGCATTTAGCGATGCTGACCGGCGCTCGCGGCCCGATACGCAGTTGTCTTACTGCCTGTGCCGCCAGCACGCAGGCGGTCGGCGAGGCGACAATGGTGATTCGCATAGGCGACGCGGATGTTATCATCGCAGGCGGCGCACACTCGATGATACACCCTCTGGGCTTAACCGGTTTTAACCGGCTCACGGCACTATCGAGAAGAAACGACAGCCCGCAGACAGCATCGAGGCCATTTACAGCAAGCAGGGACGGTTTCATACTCGGTGAAGGCGCGGCGATTGTGATATTAGAGAGTTTGAGTTCGGCCCAAAAACGAGGCGTGCCGATTCTCGCAGAGGTCATCGGATACGGCAGCAGCTCAGATGCGTTTCGTGTAACGGATATGCACGAAGAAGGCCGCGGCGCGATTCAGGCAATGGAGGCGGCGATAAAGGACGCTGGAATAAGTTATACAGACGTGGATTACGTCAACGCTCACGGCACAAGCACCGCTGAGAACGATTCGATAGAGACAAAGGCAATCAAGGCGGTATTCAAAGAAAAAGCAAAACAGATACCGGTGAGCTCCATCAAGAGTATGATGGGGCACTTAATCGGTGCGGCAGGCGCGGCAGAGCTGATTACGTGCGTATTGGCGATACGGGACGGCATTGTTCCGGCAACGATAAATTATAATGACCCGGACCCGCAGCTTGATTTGGACTACGTACCCAACGTGCCGAGGAAAATAACGGTCGATATAGCAATGAAAGAATCATTCGGCTTCGGCGGGCAGAATAACGTCGTTATTGTAAAAAAGTGGAAAGAGGACTAAGAATGGATTCCCGCTTGCGCGGGAATGACAAAAACAATGATAGATATAAAAGTAATAAGAGAAAACCCGGAGCGGTTTAAAAAGGCGGCAAAAGACAAGAATATAGAGGTAGATATCGACCGGCTGCTGAAAGTGGACGCCGAATTATCACAGGCCAAACAGCGTCTGCAGGATATAGCCACCGATAAAAACCGAATAGGCAAGTCGATACCCAAAGCCGCGGGCGGGGAAAAACAGCAGGCACTGGCACAATTAGCAAAATTAAAGGCCGATGAGCCGCAGTTCGAGGAAAAAGTCAAACAGCTTCAACCGGATTTTGACGCATTGATGCTGCTTGTCGCCCAGCCGGCCGACGATGACGTTCCTTTGGGCAAAGATGATACGGAAAATGTCGAGCTAAGAAAAGAAGGACAGGTTCGCCAGTTCGATTTCAAACCCAAAGACCACTTAGAACTTGGTACGGAGCTTGGAATAATCGATATCGAGCGGGGTGTAAAATTAGCGGGAACGAGAAATTACTTCCTCAAGGGCGATGGAGCACGTCTGCACTGGGCGGTACTGCAATTTTCGATGGACGTGATGGTATCGCGGGGCTATACGCCGATGTCGGTGCCGCTACTGATGAAAGACGATGCGATGCGTGGTACGGGTTATTATCCCGGCTCGGAGGAGCAAACCTATCGGATGGAAAAAGACGAAGTCAACCTTGCGGGTACGGCCGAGGTGCCGCTAACCGCTTACCGGATGGGCGAGATACTTAATGAGGAAGATTTGCCGCTGAAGTTCGCGGGATTGTCTTCGTGTTTTCGCCGCGAGGCAGGTGCCGCAGGCAAAGACACTTACGGCCTGTACAGGATTCACCAGTTCGACAAGGTCGAGCAGGTGGTAATTTGTAAAAACAGCATCGAGGAAAGCAATAAATTCCACGAGGAGATTTTGACAAATGCAGAGGTCGTGATGCGTGCGCTGGAGCTGCCCTACCGCGTTGCTGTCGTCTGTACCGGCGATTTGGGAAGAGGCCAGGCGAAGAAATACGATATCGAGGCGTGGATGCCGTCGCGAGGCAATTACTGCGAGACGCACAGCGCAAGCAAGTTCTACGATTTTCAGGCCCGGCGAATGAACCTGCGATACAAGGAGTCGGCGACGAAGAAAAACATCTTCTGCCACACGCTCAATAACACGGTAATCGCCAGCCCAAGAATTCTGATACCTATTCTGGAACTTTACCAGAACGCGGATGGCTCAATTACGGTGCCGAAGGTCTTGCAGACCTATATGGCCGGACGGGAGAGGATAGTTCGCTGCTCATAGTTCGGAGTTCATAGCGAGTCGATACTCGATGCTGGATTCTCGATATTAGTTGCAGGTTGCTGGATGCCGGATTGACAGAAAACGCGGGAGGTTTTATAATTATTTGGACAGAAAATTAAGGCCGGAAGGATTCGTCAGACAACAACCGCACATTAAAATGGACGGCAATAGATGGTGACTGTTTCCCAGTTTTTCCACCGACTTTGCATCGGGAGGCAATGGCATGGATATAAGATTTATGTTTCTACTATTAATTTGTTTTATTTTTCCTTCAATATGCCAATCCTATGTTATTTACGACGGTTTCGAAACACAGGATATAAACGATATCTGGAGCAGTGGAAGATTCCTGCCCAAATCGGTTGAGATTCAATCCAAAATCGTTAAAAGCGGGAGAGGCGCCGTCAGAATCACATTAACACAGGGAGACCAGCTGAAAGAAGAAAAAGGCACCGAATTGGAACGGGCGGAGCTGATGGAATCTCCGAAATATGTGTCACGAGAAGGTTGCGATTACTCTTATTCTTTCAGCATGTTTTTGCCGAAAGATTTCCCTGTTGTGCCTACCAGATTAGTAATTGCCCAGTGGAAACAATATTTCCCGAACATGGACTCCGACAGAGACGATTCACCCGTAATTGCCGTTCGTTATGCGGACGGCGAGTTGATAATAAATATCAAGGTCGGGCCGAAAAAAGTCGTTTTATTCAGCACGAAGGAAGAAATAAGAAATAAATGGCTCGATTTCAAATTCGAGATTCATTTTTCCAGAAATGACGACGGAAAGATATACGCCTGGCTGAATGAAAAGCAGATAATTAAATATAACGGTAAAATCGGGTATACGGAAAAAGAAGGGTTCCCGCCCGGAAGCTATTATTATTTCAAAATGGGTTTATATCGCGACACAATGGCCGAGCCGATGACAATATATATAGATGAATACAGGAAGGAACAGTTGCCGAAAGAAAGTATTCTAAAGGAAAAGTAACGCAACCGGCCAATTATTGCCCGCGGATGTATTTAAAACCGCGGGGGTTTCAAGGGGGGAAAAGTAAAGCAAATATCAAAATGCAAAAAGCAAAATTGCGGTGTCGCTATGCGACGAGGTTTAAAATTTTACGTTGTGGCTTTGCATTTGAAACTTTAAATTACCAGTTGAATTAAAAACTATCCCCTTTCCCTGTTTGTCGATATAATAGTCCCCGAAATAGCGTGCAGTGTTCAGCGTATAGCGGATAGCTTAAATTGAGGATTTAACAGGATAGAAGTATGGCTTCCTAGAATTGACTGGTTGTTAAGAGAGTTGAAAGTATGTGGCTAGACCTGGCTGATATAATAGAATTTTCCGTTTTATACGGTTGTTTGATTGCTGCATACTTTATTGGAAAGCCGGGGTCTATATTGAATAGACTGTGTTATGTCAAAGGAGCGGAGTTGGACCTAAGAAGATTAAGAAATCTTCGCAGAATTGCAATCTTGGGAATCTTATTTATGACCCTTTGTTTAGTAATGTCGGGATTGTTTGCATTATTTGAAAAATAAGGAAAGCACCTATTTTTTTCAAACGCCTTTAGAAATAAAAAGGAAAGAAGGATGGTGGATGGATTTGTGAATGAGAAATCCAACTTCTATTAGGAATTGAACTATGAGATGTAAAATACATGTATTTTTCATAGATTTGTTTTGCATCATTGCTACATCCGTTTCATTTTCTAAGCCCAATATCTCAATGATATGGGAAAAGGATATTGTTCGAAGTGATGCAAACTCGATAATACCCTATGCAATAAAAGTAGATGAGAATAAAAATATCCTCCATGTTGTAGGCGTCTCTTACATTTATAGAAAACAAGAAACCCCTAGAAAACAAAACCTCGAGTTGTTTGAGTATCGACTTAATCTGGAAGATAACACATACGAATCACATACACTGATGAAAATGAATGAAGGCGATATTGCAATTTCTTCGCCCATTGAAATAATAGATTCACGATTGATTGATAGTAATATTATAATTATAAAACATCATGTTATCCCTCAAGAAAGTAAAAGAACTTCTAACTTTCAGGAATTGATTATTAGTAATAACTGGCAAGTTAAGACCAGAGAAATCCCCGGGCTAACAAGGAACAGCGTTTCAACACTTGGGGCATGCAGGAATATGAGTGGAGATGTGTTCCTTTGCGGCAATTCAGGTTATATAAGAAAAGTTAAAAGTGACGGAAATATCGCCTGGGATATAAACTATAAATCTGATAAAGGCGATGATGTAACATTAGGTGTAGAATTTTCGGAATCAGAAAATATGCTTGTTGCCTTTGGGTGTTCTTTTGAACCTGAAAGTAAATTTACCACTAAAGATTCAAGCTTGTGGCTGGCCAACCTTGATTCAGAAGGCGTCTTCAAAAACAAAATTGAATTTAAAGGTATCGCTAATATTGGCAAGAATCCTTCTTTTTGTTTGAGTAAGTCAGACAATCCAATTGTTATCTATGACAACGCAGAAATGGGAAGTTACAAAATATATGTTTCAGAATTTTCAAAAGACCTGAAAAAAAACTGGACGACCCATATTTTCGATGGAAATGATGTGATGGTGTCAAGGATGTCTATAACTGCTCTTGAGGATGCTCATACCCTGGCTATATTATCTACATTTGGCAAACGGAGCGAAAGCGACGGTTTATATTTTTACATATTGGACAAAGAAGGCGCCATAGTTAACAATGGTATTTTTGAAAATCTGAGAATTGGTTATGGTTCCGTATCTACTGCCTACAAAGATAAGATTTTTATTGTAAAAGAAGGAAATTTATTAAACCCGGTTGCTAAATTATTCTGTTTCAAGGAAAATCCTTAAAAGATACAAAAAAATTTGATATCCTGTTGATTTGTCAAATCCAAATTCCGGGGACAACATATTTGTTTCTTAAATTCTCAATTAAACAATCCGCTGTCCGCTGTAAGTTTACACTGAGCTTGCCGAAGGGCTAAACGCTAAAAAGAACTGCCCTAACTCTCTCGAACTCTGTAGAATCACGTCTGATAACTTCTCAAGCGTTCTGTCGAGGCAATTCCGATAACTTTTCCAAGCCCCCGCGGCGTTTGAGCGGGGACAAATTATAATCTCTGCTTATATACCTCGATACTGAACTGAAAACGGGGCATTTTGAGGCCAAGGTCTTATAAGTCGAAAATGATATGTCACGGATCAAACTTGATATACGACATATTAAACTTGATTTAAGATGAATCAAATTTGATTTGCCACGGATTGAACTTAATATGCCGCGAATCATATTTGATATGAGGCAGATGATGTTTGATTTGCGGCATATTAAACTTCATTATAAGTAAACCAGATGTGATTTAAGGCATATGAAGCTTCATATACGATAAATCAAGCTTCATATACGGCATATTAAACTTAATATACGACAGATTAAACTTGATATGCGATGGATGAAATGTGTTATGGGACATCTTACTCGCCGGAGAAATATATCAAATCCGATGAAAGGCGTTTTAAACTTCATACATTGAAAAACAGGCCTAATCCGCCGGTTCGCAGGCCGGCCGGAAAATAATTGTTGAACAGGCAGAGCAATCCCTTATAATCCCCAAAACAGGCGATACAAAAGATTTCGCACAACGCCTGAAACGCTTTGTTCGAGGGATGAAATGCGGGCGATTGAGGTAACCGGCCTTAGAAAAGAATACGGCACGCTTGTGGCCGTTAACAACGTCAGCTTTGAAATCGACCACGGACATATAATCGGGCTGATAGGGCCTAACGGAGCGGGAAAAACGACCCTGCTGCGTATGCTTGCCACGGTGCTTCGCCCGACCGGCGGAACAATCAGAATTATCGGGTTCGACACTGCAACGGAATATCTCAAGATACGGGAGCACCTCGGATACCTCCCCGATTTCTTCAATTTATATAACGACCTGACGCTTCGCGAATGCCTCGAATTTTTCGCAAGGGCCTATCATATCGAGAAAAGCCGGATACCGAAACTCATCGACGAAACGCTTCATTTCATCGACCTCGAAGACAAGCGCAACGATTTTGTCCGGCATCTTTCCCGCGGTATGGTCCAGCGATTAGGCGTGGGGGCGCTGATGGTTCACGAGCCCAATCTTTTCCTTCTCGACGAGCCGGCCTCCGGCCTCGACCCAAAGGCAAGGATTCAATTGCGAGATATCCTCAAACAATTGTCCCGGCGGGGAAAAACCATCATCATCTCATCACACATACTCACCGAGCTTTCGGATTTCTGCACGCATATCGCCATTATGAACAAAGGCAGCATCATTTCATATGGGGCAATCGATGACATCCGCAGAGAGATTTACGACTCACGGCGAATAAAAGTGTCGGTTGTCGAAAACGCAGACAGGGCCCTCACCGAAATTAAGGGTTTTGCCGGCATAAATATTCTCTCCGCCGATGCAAACAGCATCACGTTTGAAATGAAGGCCGACGATGCAGGCCTTGCCAATCTCAATTCGCACCTCGTCTCGAAAGGCATAAGGGTGTGCGGATTCAGCGAGCAAAAGACCGACCTTGAAGACCTGTTTATGAAAATATCCGGTAAAGAGCAGACACATACGCCTGAAGGAGACGCGCAGTGATTTCGAACAATCCGCTGATAGGGCGATATCGATTCACGCTTATGCGGCCGAGGCAGTTCTGGATATATATGACGA
>CAZHVR010000068.1:0-13892 GCA_964536225.1 uncultured Pirellulales bacterium | reverse complement strand
ACCCACGAATAACGGTTTTGCAAACCGTCGCCTTAGGCCACTTGGCTACGCCGCCCGATTAAGCGCCAGACAACATACGAAAAAAACTGTGATTCTTCAACAGATTTTAACAAAGGCCATATCGAAAAAATGCTCACTTGCGACAGGTTATTGAGATTCGTCAATGATGGCCTTGACGATATCGTTGATTGCCCGGCGGGTATTGCCGTTGGCCTTGTTGGTAATTATGGAAAATATGCGGTCGCCTGCGGGGGTTTCGCAGACGCCGGAGAAGGACTTGACGCCCGCGATATAGCCGGTCTTGCCGAACACCTTTGCCCTGTATTTCGGGTCGGTGAAGTAGTTATCGATGGTGCCGTCAAGCCCGCCGACAGCGAGGGTCTCCTTGTAGCGCTTCCAATCGTGCTTTTTATAAAGGTCGAGCAGAACGGTCGAGATTGCATTTGCGCTGAGATGATTTTTTTCACTCAGACCCGAACCGTCATCGATAATGAACTGGTCGGAGGGAATTCCCAGTGAAAGCAGATACTGCGAGATGAACTGCCGGCCGTTAGGCCAGGAGCCGCCTTTGCCGGAGGGTTGCTGCGAGGCACCGATGGTCTTAAGAAGGGCTTCTGCTGCCAGGCCTAAACTGTCCTTGTTGCAGCGTTCAAAAACGTCCCAAATGGAGCTTCGATAAACTGCAACGGATTTGAACTGCCCGGCAGAGGGTAATTCTTTTTCGATGAGCTTGCCTGTGACGGCGATACCGCTTCGTCTCAATTCTTCAGCCAACAGAAATCCGAAAAAGGCCGGAGGTCTTTCGATAGCAACACGCACGGGCCGGCACTGCCTGTGACATTTACCTAAGACGGTTATGGTATTGGAACCGGGCTCTCTGGCACACCAGACGGTGTCCGGCGGCTTTGAGGAGGGAGTGCATTTGTTGATTATCTTCACGTATGCCGTCTGCGGGTCGAGCGTCAACTGGACTCTCGGCCCGATTGTCTCAGCGATTACCTCGACGCAGTTGCCATTGTAATTCAGGCCGCTGACCTCGCACGCATACCACCGGTTCAGCTCGTCTTTGGACCAGCTCGGATGCACCCTCTCATCATCAAAAATGGTGCTGTCAACGATAATATCATTTACGGAGGCGACGTTGGCGGCCTTTAGCTGCTGGGCAATGTCTTTAAGCATCCAGTGCGGGTCGAACGAATATTTTTCTGCGGTGACCTTGTCGCCCAAGAGCGGGTCGCCTGAGCCGATAACGACCAGCGTATTGCCGATTATTCCGACGCGGGTCTGGTAATGAAAATCGGGGCCGAGGTATTTCAGCGCCGCAGCGGTCGTGATGAGCTTCATATTCGACGCCGGTATCATCGGCGAAGACGCTGACCTGCTGTAAAGGATTGAGCCGCTGACAGGGTCAAGTATCTGCACGGCAACACGCACCTTTGCCTGCACCTGCGAGGCGACTATCGCGTCGACCCGTTCACTAAGCCCGGCACAAACAACACCTGTTATCGTCGAAAGAAGAACAAGCGACACCAGTATTTTCTTGAAGTCGATTCTCATAGCGGTTATTTATTAACAAAAATCAAAAGCAGTTTCAAGACGAAAAATAAATTTTACCGGCTTATATGTTACTATAAATAAAAGAGTTAGAAATCGTTTTTTTCTTGACATTTTTCTTGACAAAATCAATAAAGAGGGGGTAAACTAACTATATGAGTGTAGGGGGCAGGATTACAATGTTCTGCCGACTGCCTCGTTGGAAGAGAGTGGGAAAAACGAAGAAGGAGGAGCAGAGTATGAGCAGGAAAGTGTTTGTTATTTGTCTCGCCTTAATTTTAGTATATCCCTGTTACGCTGATATCATTATCGGCAACTGGGAACTGCAGTCCGACGGTTGGTTCGATGAGTTTATGCCTCCCCCCGGGTATTTTTACAGCAGCGACTCTCGTGTAGTTACTCTGGATAACTGGGCTTTGGGGATATACAACGATGCCGGTTGGATACAGATGGCGGGTAAGACATTTACTAATGCAGAAGCAATGGCGCTGAGATTCGATGTCGGGCAAATACTCAGAATCGATATGTCAATGCTCGCTGAAGAATGGGAACTTGGTTCCGAAATTGATACCCAGGGAAACGAGACGCACTGGGGGGTTAGGCCGCTTGAAAACATCGTAATTCAAGACGATGCGACCGGCTGGTGGCAACAGCTTACTCCCGATGTCCTGCCGGATTTTGCCGGCGATGGTTCCCGCGACGGTGTCTGGAAGCCCGAAGATGGTGATGCTCAGTTTGAGTACAAATTTTCTATACCTGGCCAGGATGGTTTTACCAGTGACCTCACCATTTTGCTTATCACAAACCGCGGACCTGTTGATTTAGAGGGCGCTGTCTATCTTGACAATGCGCGATTGATTCCTGAGCCGGCGACGATTGCTATGCTGGGTCTGGGCGGTCTTGCCCTTCTCCGCAGAAAACGTTAGTCCGATAAATTATCACTTATAAAATACATTGAATGTGGGCCTGTTCCGAAACTTCGGAGCAGGCCCAGTTTTTTTTATAAGCAGTTGTTGACCGGCCCGGTGGTATGAAGTAAAATCCATACTTTTGTTCGGTGGCGGGGAAAACACGGATTAACAATATTTTGCTTTGGAGGCCTGTTATGAAAAAGGCAAGATTGTTTGCCGGTTTGCTGCTGATAGCGGCACTGAGCGGGATTTGCTTGGCGGATGCGGGCACGGTCCCGTCAAAGGAAAACGCCGAGTTAAAGGCGAGAATAGAAAAGCTGGAAAAAGAATTAGCGGAGCTGAAAAAAATCGTAGCCGAGCAGAAACAAGCGCCCGTGACTGCGGCTCCGGCGAAGGCGGCTGAGAAACCCGCAGTGCCGGCCGAGAAAAAATCGGTGTTGTCGGGTCTTGACATCAAGCTCTACGGACGGTTGAAAGCCGATGCGGCAATCGGCACATCCAGGGCCGACACAGGCAACTTCGTAAAGTGGATCCGGCCGGACAGAGGACGCAACGACCACTCACAGTTTGATATGACCGCAAACGAGTCACGGCTCGGAATGTGGGTTTTCGGACCCAAGGATAAGCAATTGCAGACCAGCGGCCGGGTCGAAATTGATTTTTACGGCGGCGGCGCCGAGAACAAATCCAACCCGATGCTGCGACACGCCTATTTGAACCTCGACTGGCCCGATGAGAAATTCAGCATCCTGGCCGGCCAAACCTCCGACGTAATATCACCGTTGTTTCCCTACACGCTGAATTACTCAGTTGCCTGGTGGGCGGGAAACATAGGATACCGCAGACCACAGATTCGCCTTACCAAGATTTACTCCCTCGACGATAAAACCGAATTGAAACTGGAAGGCGCCCTTGCGAGGACGATAGGACGGACGAATTCGAAGATAATGACGGCCGACCAGACCGATTCCGGCGAAAATTCCGGGATGCCGACCTTCCAGGGACGTGTCGCGCTGACGTTCCCGTGGCTTGATTATAAGCCGACAACCATCGGCTTTTCAGGTCACTATGGAAAAGAGAAATATGATACCAACTCCGTCAGCTCAACGGCCGACGGCAGCAAAACTTTCGACAGCTGGTCGCTGAATGTTGACGTAACACAGCCGATTAACCAATGGCTTACTTTCAAGGGAGAAATATACTGGGGCCAGGACCTTGACGCTTATTTAGGCGGCATCGGCCAGGGTGTCAATACCGTCAGGTCAAAAGAGATAGGCGACAGGGGCGGCTGGGTCGCCGCGTCAATTACCCCCGACCCCAAATGGAACTTCAACGTCGGCATTACTATGGACGACGTGGACAAAAGCGACCTCGAAGGTATGAGCGGCGACAAGCGTACCTTCAACCGCTCGATTTTCGGAAACGTGATTTACTCGCTCGACGAAAATGCGCAAATCGGCTTCGAGCTGTCGCATTGGCGCACCGATTATCTCGGGGAAGACGACGCCGAAAGCTTGCGAGCCCAAACATCCTTCATTTACAATTTTTAGAAAATCTCAAAATATTAAGCCCCCGAGGCCCTTGGCTTCGGGGGCTTTTTTTGTCGGCAGGCCGCCTGTTAAATAAGCGGATATTTCAATATTTTCTGATAAGCGGAGAGGTACCCAGCGACCATATTGTCCAGCCCCCATTTATCTCTGGCCTCTTTCATTATTCTTTTTGCCTGCCTTTCCCATTCGTCGGGCCGGCTTCTGAAAAACCTGTGGTTCTCTACGGCCAAATGCAGTCCCTGCCACAGTCCGCTCGGATCATAGTCCCTGAAAAGCACGCCGTTACCCGTATCCTCGGGCTCCCCTCGCGACTTTAACCGTAGCGTCGTAATCTTGTCGTGAAAACCGCCGGTATCGCGGTTCGTCGCCGTAGCGCCGTAAATGTTTCCAATCAAATCAATCTGTCCGAACGGCTCATACAGCGAGGCCCCGAAAACATCGCTTGCCGCCGCATAGCCGAGTATGCTCAGGTCGTCATCGAAAGGCCAGTAAGTTATTTTTCCTCCCGATACCCATGCCATCCTTCCGAGCATATCCACGTCTCGCTTGTCGTTTCCCACCGGATTACCCACAATTGCTATCTGCACGTCGGGGTGCTCTGCGACGAACCGAAGGGCGATGCTTTCGAGAAGCTCAACTCCTTTTTGCATCCGGTCGAGCCGGGAAGGCCAGTATAAAAAAATCGCCTCCGGATTGACAGCCAGCCCGGTTTTCTTCTGGAACTTGATTAAGTTAAGCTTTTTCGCCTCAATTACGTTATCATTTATCCCGTATTTCTTCGCAAGGCCGGGTTTATCCGCTTCCGGATTTTCTTCCTGGTTTTCAGAATATACCGATGGCGAGATTCCGTTGGGTATCGCCAGCACGCCGCCGTATTGATATTTTACCATGGTCTCCTGCCTCACGCCGGCTGGGATGAAGCTCCTGTCAAGAAAGTAATCCTGTATCGTCTCCTCCAGAAATCTCTGACCCACGAAGCTGACGAGGTCGGCGCTTTTTATCGCCGTCGCCTGGCAGTCCACGCATTGCCTGCCCATATCGCTGGAAATATACAGATAGTTCCAGAGCTCTGCGAAATTCACACCGAAAAACATACTCAGCGGTATATGCCCCGTATGGGTGTTATGAACGGAGTGAATCAGGGGGATGTGCATCAGGCGGGCAAAGGCCGTGATGATGCCGCCGGCCATCCAGTCGTGCGAATGAATAATACCCCTTCCCCCGTGCTTGGAAACTATTTCCCCGATAAGAAAACGTCTTATTGTCCTTTGAAACTCCGCCGCCGTGGCACGCGGGTCGCCGTCGTAGGCGCTCATATAATTTTCGAACAAAGCCGAATCGACGGTCCTTATTTTATCACGCGGGAGACAATATAGTTTTTGAATGTACTCGTCCCTCGACATCGCGGATTTTTCCATAAATTTTCGTTCGAGGTTGAGCGTGATAATATAGGTCGGTATATCCCTGCTAGAAAGTCCCCTGCACAGGGCCGCTACCACCTCGCCCATACCGCCCGATTTACCTGAGACGTATTTTGCGAAATCACCCATCCCCTCGGTAGGTAGCCGGTCGGTCTCGGGGCTGATTATTATGACCGGCGTCCTTTCGGCTTTTTTGAGTATCTCGAAACTGTCGAGTGACTTTTCCAGCAGCCATACCTTGTCCGTGATGATTCTGACGGTTTCGCCGGCCGAGCCGTACGGGCTGAAATAAGAATGCACCGCCTGGTCGGGCCCGCTCCCCTCATGGAGAAAGTAGAGGTGGTCGGACGTGGTCAGATGTCTCCATTTTGTGAGCAATTCCCTATTTCCCGACCTGGCTTTTGTTTCGAGGCCCTGAATCCTGCCGAACATCTCCTGCTGTGTGCCGTTGCCTAACCAGCCGAAAGTGTCCCTTGCGGCGTCGGCCCAGGAAGAAGTGGACAGGCCGTGAATATCGGCGACGGGGCGGTCGGCATCTTTGAAAATTTCCACGACCTCGCCCGGGTTTGCAATCTTCAAACTGCTTTTAGTCGCCAGCACCGCCGGTAGCGCCTTCCAGAATTCGAAAATGCCCTTGTCCTTCCATATATGCTCGCCGATGTGCTCGTAATCGTATCCCAGCAACACCGCCTCACCGTCAATATGTGCTATGCTGCCGGCGTACAGTTCCGCCGAAATCGGTGCATGCGGAAACCGAAAGGCGACGTCGTCACTAAGCTCCCTGTTTCTCGGAATTACCGTCAGGCCGCTGCCTTTGGCCCTGAATACGGCGTTGGGAGACACTTGTCTGCCGTTTTGAAGGCCGAACATATCGTTCCTTTTCTCGCACAGAATCGCCTTGAAACCCATATCCGTGACAACGTCGGCAATCTCATTATTGAACATCAGCTCGGTGTTCCTGAAGCAGCCGGGTTTTATCCCGAAAACCTCCTCCATTTTTGCCCGGTGAAGCGAGACCTGGTCCCTGAACTCCTGTCTTTTGGGGTCCGCAAAGAGGCCCGCAAGCGAATGATAATATGTCTCTTCGAGAAACTCGACCTGGTTTCCTTTTTTGCCGGCGTCCAACAGTTTCTGCAGGCACGTGATTACCTCGGGCTTGTACATCTGCGCCTGTTCCAGGAACGTCCCGGACATACTGAGAGTAATTTTGAATTGCGGGTAGTCCGCGATGAGGTGAGTGAACATCTTCGTGGCGGGAAGATAGCATTTTTGCGAGACCTTTTCGAAAATTTCCCTGTTTTTGTCCTCCCAGAGAAACTTGTCCCTTTGGGGGTGCAGCCGGAACGGCTGGTGAAGCTGAAAATAAAATGTCACTATCGGCATTTTTCTGCCCCTTTTCTTGCCGCCCGGGCCGACCGCCCCGAACACATCCGGAACAGGGTTGCCCTGATTAACTATCTCGCTGAGATGATTATAATAACTTCGCTCGAAAAGGTAAAGGGTTCAGTTATCGCTATTCACCCTGCCTGTCCGATAATGGCAAAGCATAGCTTGCGCATCAAACGGCGGATTGATGTCAGGTGTTTTTTAGGCGCCTGTCACACCGTCTCAAATGCTGACGCCAAATTGCACAACCTTTACCCGTATTACTCAATAACCAGATATCCCATTTCGCGTGCTCTTGAGGCGATATGGTCCATTACAAGCTGCAGGTGCTCGTCCGCCAGGATTGGGCCGGTGCCGCCGTCCTTATAAATCAAGCGCTTAATCTTTGATTTTATATGGCCGGGCGGACTCGCTTCGAGGCGCAGCTCGAATCCCGCCGCTTTAAACTTCTCCAGTTTCGGCACGGGCAGGCACTCAGGCGTTACATCTTTACAGGTGACGGGCACAATCGCCGGGAACACACATCCGTCATCGCCGCCGACGTCGAGATTCCGCAACAGCATCTGTACCGAAACAGAGCCCGAGTACCACTTGCCGCGCATACTCTCGGAAGCGTCCCGCGCCTGCGATGCCGACACGGCCCCGAGACGTATAAGCTCGTCTTCGAGAATCGATGTCATTGCCGAGTTATACGCTCCCGTGCCTGAGCCGGCCGCCGCGGCCGTCGCCTTTGCGCCTAATATCACCCCGAGCAGGTTAGAATACGAATCTTCCCACGCAAAGGCCGAATGAAATTCCGATACAAGGAATGTCCCGTGGCCGTACCACGTGATGACCTCGTGCCAGGTCGTCAGATACCACGTGAAATACTCGGCAAGCTCGAGCGAAACATCGTCTATGACCCTCTCCCGCTCGGCGGCCGGCATAGAATCGAAACCGGACGGGTATTCGATAATCGCGTGAAACTGCGTCGGGTCGTAACTGAGATTGAAACGCAGGTCCGTCTCGCCGGCGGCAAGACGCTTGCGGCAGAATTTATAAAGATAATACACGTGGTCGGAAGCGATACGAAGGTGTGCCAGGTCTATATGCCCCCCGCTGCACGTATAAACGATGCCCTTGCTCTCGCCGAAAGACGACCCGAAATTATGCCTGCCGATGGACCTGGCATTTCGGAAATTGACGCCCATCGTATTGGACGCGTAACAGCCCGGCCTCGGCCGGGGTTTACCCGCAATACTGCAGCCGGCCAAAGTAAGTAGTAATACCCCAAAAGCCGCAAATCCTCCGGCCCCGTATTTTTTCATAGCACACCTTTTTAATAATTAAAAAACGTATCTTACTTTGACGGGTGGAAAAGAAAAAGAGGGACATTCTGCTTTTTTGCACAAAAAATCGGCCCGCCTGCCCCGGCAGGATGTTGGCCGGGGGTGGTATCTAACCGCAGGGCCGATTTAATCATCGAAGAAGAAAATTCCCTGTATTTTTGCAGGAGTATTTCTTGCTTTTTTGAACATCATAGTTCATAATAAAGGAGATTTGGAGGAAATGTGTATCGATGGCTGTAATTAAGTCCAACGGCGCGCCGACGATAAAAGAGGTTACCGCTCATTGCGGCGTAAGCCAGGCCACCGTCAGCCGGGTATTAAACGGTAATTACAAGCATGGTTTTTCCGTCAGGCAGGAGGTCCATCAGCGTATTATCGACGTGGCCAATGCTCTCGGATATAGGCCGAACCTGGCGGCGAAAAATCTTGTCCGCCAACAAACACGGGTTATTGCCATTCTCGGCTGCGACATCGCCTTGGGCTGGCCTGGAAACATTTATCAGGCCATAGTCGGTTCCTGCGTTCGTGAGCTGCACTCGGGTGATTATGACGTTTGTATGTCGATTCCTAACCTGTCGAAAGACCGCTGCGAGCTGCCTCCCTGGAAAGTGGACGGCGCAATTGTGCTTCAGGAATGCTCCGCCGAAACCATAGATGTGATGGAAAGGACCAGTGTCCCCTATGTGGTTATAAATGGCGTCGGGGGGCCGACCTGCTCATCTGTTATTCCTGATGACATTGAAGGTACTCGGCTGGCCCTGCATCACCTCGTCGGCCTTGGGCATACTCAAATCGCTTACGCAGGCCCCACCAGCGAACATAAAAGGCACAGGAGTATCACCGACCGTCACGAAACATATCTCTCGGAGATGGCACATTTAGGTCTGGAACCTGTCCCAGGCCACGACAAGATTATCGGTTCTGTGACTGCCTTTCTCGCTTCTTCGGTAATGGAACATCACGCAACCGCAATCCTTGCTTACGACCACATTGAGGCGATGAGAATCCTCCAGGGCGCGCATTCACTTGAAATCCGGATTCCCGAACAGGTCAGTTTGATTTGCTTTAATGACGAGTATATGTGCAATATCGTTACGCCGCCCCTGACGACTGTGGCTGTGCCTTCAAGAGAAATGGGGCAAATTGCGGCAAATATGCTGCTTAAGCACCTCCAATCGCCCGCTGATTTTCACCCCGAGTGCGTTAAACTCCAGCAGAACCTCGTTGCCCGGGCTTCTACCGCCGAAAGATAAACAGATAAATCCTGTCCTCAACTAAACAACACATACCCAAACTCGCCTGCGCATATACTTATATACTTTACAACGCAGCCGGGATTCGCTGCGCAAAAAACCGGCCCGGTAGTTAGATACCGCCGGGCCGTCTCAATCCGCAATCTACAATCTGAAATCTGCAATCCCTTTATTTCTTCACCGGTCCCAGGGGACAAACCGTCCTGCCGTAATATTCATTGAGGACCTGGGCAAGCCCTGCGTATACAGCCGAAAATCCGCAGAACATACCCTCATAGCCGGCTGCCTTGCCGAGCGCCGCGTTGCCCGTAAGGTCCTTGAGCGCAAGCATCCAGAACAGTATCGTCAGTGTTAAAAATACTACCTGAAGGGCCTTGTTTAATTTCAAAGTGCCGATGAACATAACAAACGTGAACAGTCCCCACATAAAAAGGTATGCCGCCATTGCGCTGCTTGCCGGGGCATCCGCCCATCCCATTTTCGGTGCTACTACCAGCCACACTAACGTAAGCCAGAAAAGCCCGTATGAGCAGAACGCCGTCGTCCCGAACGTGTTGCCTTTCTTCCACTCTAATATCCCCGCGATAATCTGTGCCATTCCCCCGTAGAATATCCCCATCGCAAGAATCATGCTGCCTAATCCGAACCATCCCGCGTTGTGCATATTCAGCAGCACCGTTGTCATTCCGAACCCGAGTAGCCCCAATGGTGCCGGATTCGACGTTTTGTCCTTTACCTCGACTGTGTTTCCTTCCATAACCTTTTCCTTTCTGACGCCTTGCGTCACCTCGAAGCGAAGCGGAGATCCCGACGCCGTTTGTCGGGACTGCCGTACGTCCGCCCTTGGCGAGATCTCACCTTCAGGTGGATTGAACGCTGTATATTATCCTTACGCCTCCCCTTTGTCAAAACCTCTTTCCGAAGCGTAGCGCAGGTCACGGCGAAGCCCGATTCCGATTTATCGGGAGAAGACGGACACGCCACGCCGAAGGCGTAGGGGATTGCTTGCCCCGTGAGATGTTTTTTATCCCGTGAGGTGTGGCAACTACCTCATCGGGATTGTCTCACCGGGGTCATTCCCGCGAAATTTATCCCTCAGGGAGCGGGAATCCAGTTTCTCTCAAATCTTAAATCTCAAATTCTTTTCAACTGTTCTCCTGCTCAACTATCGGCTACTCGCACTTCGCGCCGCGTCTCTGTCAGGCATTTCCTACTCCCTTATTTTATTGGCCAGCCGTTATCGGGGTTAATTGTCTGAATACTAATTGCTTTCCATAATCGAACGAATTGCTTCTTCAAGCTCCTCGGCCCTTTGAGAACCGATGAGTAGTCGCTTGCCGCTTTTGAACACGAGCTGCACGCCTTTATTGCCGCTTAAGTTATATGCCTTACCTTTTTTTAAGCTGCATCTAATCCCCCAGCCGCCGTATTCTCGTAAGGGTTTGTATTCCCGCGCATAATACTCACTCAAATCTTCCGACCCAAATCGCTTGAAATGAATGTGAAACGGGAAAAAACGTATATACAAACCGTCTGGGCGAACCTCTGTTTCCAACTTCAATACCTAAAAAAGCCAGGCAACAGCTATCGGCACACATATTCCAGCAATGATGACTGCGAGAATCGGCAGTATATCGGCTGAACCTTGCTCAGAAGGGATTTTTGTTAATGAGAAGATGCTTAACGACACTGCCAAAGCCATTGAAGCTGCGATTAGCCAACGAAGCCATAAACTAAATTTCTGCTCTTCACTATAAATTAGTTCATTTTCTCCAGTCATTTCTCCCCTCATAATTATTTTATTGGCCAGCCAATGGGATTATTTCTTCCCTTCGACAATCGCGATTTCGTCCGGCGTCTTCGCCGTACAATTAGGTGCCTCTCCTATGCAAAATTGCCTCTTCGATTGGGAATAATATACCTTTGTTTATTACCCAGTGGAAGGCAAAAGTTAGTACTTACGGGGTAGGATCAATCCCTTTTCTTCTAATCATTGCCGAAGCGGGCGCTGCGCTGCACTTCGTGTCGCGGACGATTATTTCAGATAGTTTGTATATCCTCGTATAATTCCGGAAATTTATTCTGTCTTAGCCGAAATTTTGTTCCGTGATTATGCCCCGTTCTCGCATCGAAATCCACATAGACATAACCTTTTTCGATGGCCTTAGTAAAGGTGCGGATGCTGAATTTTTGCAGCATTTGTATCTTTTCATAAGAAAAATACTCTTTCCCTTTTTCTTTCTTTGTTCTGGCCTGCACATAGAAACAATTCAAAAGTTTAGTGCCTGCCTTATGTTCGAGGTCATCAAAACCCCAATATGGTTGAGGTGATAATTCACCAAGACCGGCACGTCTTTCTACTGATTTAAGCCATTCAGAATGCCGAGGGTCAGTTGGTTTTGTCTTTCAATTTCTTTTTGTGTTTTGTCTCTATCTTTTTTATATTTTCCGCAGCAGGCAACTTTTCCGGCATGGTGCCGCCCAGCTCCTTAATGGTCAGGCGGATTTTGGCTCCGACTTGGCGATGTGTGCGGTTGGCCTTTTCCTTGCCCTTAATATTTTCACGACGCAATTTTTCTTCTGTCTGCGTTGCTCTGAAGAGATTAGCTGCAAGTTCGGAACTGCCCATATGGTCGAGAATCTGCTGTCCTTTTTTAAGGCCTTTTCGGTGATGAATATCTCCTGAAGTCAGGCCACCATACAATCCCATATAGCCGTGATTTTGAAAAATGGCATAATCCGAGGCCTTGACTATCCCAGCCTCTTTGGCCGCTCCCGCAAGACGAACATTATGCGTTTTCATCTCCTGACGTAGAAGCAGCCTCCTATTGTCTTCAAGTTCCTGTTCGGAAACTTCCTGCCTTCGCGTCTGAACAGCAAAATATGTTTGACCCAATGCGACGATTTCTTTCGATGGGTCCGCATTTTGGACTATAAGATAACAAGCATAGCGAGACATGTAGACAGAATGCACAGGCCGTTGACCGCCTTTACCTATTTCTATCATTTCGGTGATATCAACGAAATGATCCTCTATGCGGTGCCCGCTGTTAAAACAGGCGGCTTTGGCCTTTTTGATAACCTGCTCAAAATTGCGGTAATCGGAATAACCAAGAATCTGAGCAAATTCCCTGCTTGACCAGTATTCGTTGCCTGCCGCGTTGGTTCGTTTTATGCGCTCAAAAGGCGAATCATTGCCTGTAGGTGGTGTTTTAGTAATTTCATTAGCCATAAGATTATAGTATCTTCATCGATTCCACGAGTTTTAACCCTTTGTGCAATTGCATCTGCACTGTAAATCTAATACCTTCGGGTGTGAGATAGATATTATCATTAGTTTTACCAAGCAGACCTAGATCAGTAGCATAATTGGTGTACATTCGAGTTGCGTTATACTTTGCTTTATCTGTTTGCCAGTCGAAGTATTTCCCAGCATGAAAAGTAAAGTACGCCATCATATTAGACATAGGTACGGGATAAGTATTTTTCGCAAGCGCAAAGACCGCTTCCACTGCGGAAGCGATCCCAAGTATAATAGATGATTTATAGGGATTACTCATAACGAAGGAACGAATTAGGGCGGCCTGATTTTCACTTAATCGGGCGGGTAGAACAGAATCTTTACATTTACAATATTCTCTGCCGAGGCCGGTTAAAGAGATTGCATCTTCATTAGGCGACCAATCGATTAGTTTAAGTTCGTGTGTAAACTTTATTTTATTGTAAAGAGTTCGAGGAGAGCCGCCAATATGTTTTCGCAATTCTTTAACACTGGTTATTCCGCTTTCGATTGAATAAATCAACCCATGGATAAGATGGATATTCCATATTCCAATGTCAATTGGCTTTGTTTCTGTAAACAAAGCGATTGGCTTCATATTCTTATAGAAATAATTTAGCACTTCTGCCGGATCGTAAACAATGCACTTTACATCATCGACCTCGCGGATTTCCTGTCGGGTTGGTCTATCTTTTGTAACGAGCAAATAAGTGCATATACGACCCCGAACAAGGTCTCCGTCATCTTGCATTCTCAATAAGTCACTTCTATAGGAAGAAAGTTGCTCAACGAATTGCTTTTTGAAAGGAACGACTTTTAATTCCAGCAAGAGCAATTCAGTGTGATATGTATAAAGAAGATCAAGGCGACCCGAAGGCATTATCATTTGACGGCATAAAAATCGAGGTTCGTCTTCAAGATGTAAGAGATTTTTGGTTAAGACAGGAGCACTTACTAAAATATCTTCAATCTGCGATTCCCTGATTTCCATTATTTATTCCTTAATATAAGGATAGAACGCCATCTCTTCACAGATTTTCAATCTTTCAACAAGCCATTGCCTGATATTATCACGAACTTCACCAATCATTTCGATGTCCCAAGCAAGTTTTTCTGAGGCAGGATTGATATCTTGAATTAATTGAAAGACCGCATTATCAACGAAATCTTGTCGCCTGATTTGTTCATCGCTTAGTTCAACATCCATTT
>CAZHVR010000067.1:0-15091 GCA_964536225.1 uncultured Pirellulales bacterium | reverse complement strand
GCTGAATCCGCTAATGCTTATTCCTTTTGCCCAGCTCATCGACAAATTTGTAAATTCCAGCTTGCCGGCGCCCTCACCGATGGCTTTTTTCAGTACCATATGCCAGAAACCGTCGCTGGACACATAAGCAGGCACCGCAAAATATACCGCCAGAACCAGGACAAGCAGCACCACGCCCAGTGCTATAAGAAACACCTTTAATGCTTTTTTCTTTGGTTTCTTTGCCGCCGTTTCTTTGTTTTCTTCCGAAGTTTCCATAAGAACCTCCCCTTAATAAATTAAACCCCAATTCAATCTCGCCTGAATCGATACGCCGGTGAAAAACTATCCCCCGAGAAAGGCCCTACGCCTCACTCACGAAGCTTAACTTTGCATTATCTCATCCGATTTGTGTTTTACGACCTGGTCTGTCTTGTCCGTATATTGTTTCGTAAGGTCGTCGTGCTGTTTTTTGCCCTTCTCGAGGTCGTCTTCGGTTATAAGCTTGTCTTTTTCTTCCTTTTCAAGCAGCTTTATGCCGTCGCGCCTGATATTGCGAATACTCACCTTCGTCTGTTCTCCCAGTCCTTTTACCTGCTGCGCCAGTTGTTGTCTGCGCTCCTCGGTCAAAGGCGGGACATTGAGACGGATGACCTTGCCGTCAACCATCGGCGTCAGCCCCACCCCGCTTGCCAGTATCCCCTTGTCTATGTCCTTGACAGAGCCCGGGTCAAATGGTTTGACTAAAATCATGTCCGACTGGGGCGTTGACAGCGCGGCGAGCGCCTTGAGCGGCGTCGGGTTACCGTAATACTCGACCTTTATATTTTCAACCAGGCCGGTAGATGCCCTGCCCGTCCGCACGCCCTTTAATTCGTCCTGCAGGACCTCTACGGCCTTTTTCATCCTGTTCTCGCTGTCCGCCATTACCTGATTTACCGGCATATTTTCATCTCCTCTTTTCGCCTGCCTCAGGCAGATTAACAAATCATCGTCCCAACGGACTGGCCGTTAATCGCTTTTGTGATGTTGCCCTTTTTGAAAATATTCAGCACGATTATGGGGATTTTGTTGTCCCTGCACAAGCTGATGGCCGAAAGGTCCATCACGCGCAAATTCTTTTCGAACACCTCCTGATAAGAAAGCCGCTCGAACAGTTCGGCCTTCGCGTTTTTCTCCGGGTCGTCGCTGTACACGCCGTCCACCTTCGTCGCCTTTATCAGCAAATCGACGTCAAGCTCCGCCGCCCTAAGCGCCGCGCAGGTATCGGTTGTGAAGAAAGGGTTCCCCGTCCCGCCGGCAAGTATCACGATTCTGCCCTGCTCGAAATGCCTAAGTGCCCTTCTGCGAATAAACGGCTCACACATCGCCTCCACCTCTATCGCGCTCATTACGCGGGTCGTGGCGCTCAGTTTTTCAAGCGCCTCCTGCAGGGCGCAGGCGTTGATTATTGTCGTCAGCATACCCATATAGTCGGCGGTGTTGCGGGGTATTTGTGTGTTTTCCGAAAACCTGTGCCCCCGGATGAAGTTGCCTGCTCCCACGACAACGGCCACCTGCGGGCCGAGCTTGCCGACCTCGGCGATTCTGGCTGCTATCGATTCGAGCTGGCCCCCGTCAATGCCGTATCCCCCCTGCTTACAGAAACTTTCCCCCGACAGTTTCAAAAGCACCCGCTTGTATTTATTCTGGCCCATTTCTCCCGCTTTCTGCATCCGCGCCGGGCCGGCAGACACAATCCCGCAAAACTGCTATCCGACGTCGAAACGCGCGAAACGTTTTATCTGCGCCGTGCCGCCCGCTGACTTCGCCGCATCCGCCAGTACCTGCGCGACTGTCTTGGTATCATCCTTGACGAATTTCTGCTCGAGCAGACAGTTCTCCTCGTAGAACTTCCTCATCTTGCCTTCTACGATTTTGTCCACGATGTTGGCGGGCTTGTTTTTCACCTGGTCGGCGTAAATCGACTTTTCCCGCTCAATCACCTTTGGGTCAATGCTGTCTTTATCCAAGGCCAGCGGTTTTGTCGCGGTAATATGCATAGCGATATCGTTTCCCGTCCGCTTCATCTGCTCCGACAAAGCAACGTTCGAGTCGCTGGTGCCGATTTCGACCATCGTCCCGACCTTCCTGTTGAAGTGGACGTATGAGCAAATCAGGCCGTCGCCTTCAAGCCGAAATTTCGCGTAGTCGCCGACCAGCGTTTTTTCGCCGGTCTTGCTCACTAATTCGGTAATAACGTCGCTGTATTTTTTGCCGTCCACCTCCGTACTGAGCAGGTTTTCGACCCCCTCGTCCTTGTCGCAGGCAATGGCGTAATCGGCAAGTTTTTCCGCAGCCGCAATAAAATCATCGCTGTTGGCGACAAAGTCCGTCTCGCAGCACAGCGACCCCAGCACGGCCGTCTTTTCGTCACTCGTTTTGCTTACAACCAGTCCCTGCGTCGTTTCGCGTTCGGCCCTCTTGGCAAGTGTCGCGAGACCTTTTTTCCGCAGTATCCCCATCGCCTCATCTATATTGCCGCCGGCCTCTTCGAGCGCCTTTTTGCAGTCCATCATTCCCTGGCCGCTCATCTTGCGAAGTTTAACTATCAGCGAAGTCGTAATTTCTGCCATTTTCAAAAGCTCCTGTTCAAAAAAACTTTGCTATGATGTCTGAGGTTCCTGCTTTTCCGGCGCAGCTTCAGCAGTATCGGCTGTTTCGGGTGCCGCTCCGGGCTGCTCAGCTTCCGGCTGCGGCCCGGCCTCTCCGCCTTCGTTCTCGGTCGCCGGCTCTGCTTCTTTTGCCTCTGCACGCGCCAGGACCGCTCTCCTCGACCTCGTCCGCCTCGGCCTGGGTGAGACCTCTTTGCGCTCCGTAACCATCGTCTTGCCCTGGGCAACTGCATCGGCAAGCTCGTCTAATATCAGGTTTATCGCCCTTATCGAATCGTCGTTGGCCGGTATCACCACGTCCACGGTATCCGGGTCACAATCGGTGTCGATAATGCCAATGGTCGATACGCCCAGCTTCCTGGCCTCTCTAAGCGCCAGATATTCTTTTTTACAGTCCACTACTATGACCGCACCGGGAAGCCGGGACATTTTGCGTATGCCCTCCATATTCCCTTTAATCTTGCGAAGCTCGCGTTTCAGGCGTGAGGCCTGCTTTTTGCTCTGGCTTTCGAGGGTCCCTGCCTGCTGCATCTGTTCGAGCTCATCGAGCCGCTGAACACGCGACCGTATCGTTCTGAAATTTGTGAGCGTGCCGCCCAGCCAGCGGTCCGAAACACTATGCATCCCGCATTTTACCGCCGCCGCCTCTACGGCTTTCTGCGCCTGTCTCTTTGTTCCGACAAAAACAACGTCCTTGCCGCTCGACACCACATCGACCAGCAGCTTCTTTGCTATCACCAGACCTGCCAGCGTCTTGCGGACGTTGATAATGTGTATCTGGCCGCGTTTGCCGAATATAAACGGCCCCATCTTCGGATTCCACCGATTGGCGCTGTGCCCGAAGTGGACGCCCGCGCCAATCAGCTCTTTTGCCAGCTCTTTAGCCACAAAAACCTCCAAAAAAAAATATCTTAATCCGCCTTCGGCGGACAAATCAATTTATACCGCACCTTGCACTAAAATCAGACCCGTAAACCTAATCTTAACCGTATATTATGTCAAGCACATTTAGGGCCTTACGGATTTATCCGCCACAGGCGGAAATACTTTTATACTCATTGCCTGCGGCTACGTAAAGTAAAAACCGCTTTTTAGATTTATCGAGTATGGGGGGTTTGGGTTATAATGGGTAATTCTGAATATAAGGGAAGAAACAGACAGCTATGCCTGAATTCGAGCTGAACAAGACGATGAAGCCCGCGGGAGACCAGCCCGAGGCGATAGCCCGGCTGATAGAGGGCCTGCGCGCCAATAAAAAGTTCCAGACGCTGATGGGGGTCACCGGCTCAGGCAAGACCTTTACGATGGCCAACGTGATAGCGGCTGCCAATAAGCCGACCCTTGTCATATCCCATAACAAGACCTTAGCTGCGCAGCTTTACGAGGAATTCAAGGAGCTTTTCCCCAACAACGCCGTAGAGTATTTTGTAAGCTACTACGATTACTATCAGCCCGAAGCGTACATTCCGCAGAGAGACATATACATTGAAAAGGACGCATCCAAGAATGCGGATTTGGACCGGCTGCGCCTCTCGACGACGACGAGCTTGTCCACACGCCGGGATTGTATCATCGTAGCCTCGGTCTCCTGCATATTCGGACTGGGCTCTCCCGAAGAATACAAGGCAAGCATGGTGGCGGCGCGGGTCGGGGACACAGTTGACCGCAACGAGCTTTTGGGCCGATTAGCGGACATCCAGTACGAAAGAAACGACATCGAATTCCAGAGGGGCAAATTCAGGGTCCGAGGCGACGTCGTGGAATTGTATCCTTCGTATGAATCGTTCGCTGTCCGCTTCGAGTTCTTCGGCGACCGGATTGAAAAAATCAGCTATATAAACCCGACCAGCGGGGAGATACTCGCCGAAGAAGAGCAAGTCTTTATTTATCCGGCGCAGCATTACGTCACCGGCGGCGACAGATTAGTCAGCGCGGTAGAGGGCATAAAGGCCGAATTGAAGCAGCGCCTGATGGATCTTCGAAGCCAGGCAAAACTATTAGAGGCGCAGCGACTCGAAGCCAGGACAAAATACGATATCGAGATGCTGGAAGAAGTCGGGTTTTGCAGCGGGATAGAAAATTACGCACGCCATCTTGCCGGACTGCCGCCCGGCGCCAGGCCATATACGCTGATAGATTATTTCCCAGAGGATTTCCTTTTGTTTATAGACGAATCGCACGTAACGATACCCCAGCTTCGGGGTATGTGGGCAGGCGACAGGAGCAGAAAAGAGGTCCTCGTCGAGCACGGGTTCCGGCTGCCAAGCGCGCTGGACAACCGGCCTTTGCGGTTCGAGGAATTCGCGGAAAAATGGAACAAGGTCACTTTTGTGTCCGCGACGCCGGGGCCCTTCGAGATGGAAAAGTGCAATCACGAGGTAGTGGAGCAGATAATAAGACCGACCGGACTTATCGACCCCGAGATTTTTGTGCACCCGGCCAGAGACCAGGTGTCACATCTTTTAGGCGAGATTGAAAAACGCATCAAGGTAAAAGAGAGGACCCTGGTAACAACTCTGACAAAAAAACTGGCCGAGGACTTGTCCGGCTATATCGCCAAAAAGGGAATTCGCTGCCGGTACCTGCACAGCGAGATTGAAACGCTGGAACGGGTCGAGATTCTGCGCGACCTGCGGCAGGGAAAATTCGACGTGCTGGTAGGGATAAACCTGCTGCGAGAGGGGCTGGATTTGCCTGAGGTCTCGCTGGTGGCGATATTAGACGCGGACAAGGAGGGCTTCCTGCGAAGCGAGACGTCGCTTATCCAGACGATAGGCAGGACCGCCCGCAACGTCAACGCCACGGTATTTTTATACGCCGACACCGTCACCGAGTCGATGCAGAAAGCTATTGACGAAACGACCCGGCGGCGTAAAATACAGCTTCGGTATAATAAAGAGCACAACATCACCCCCGAGACGATACGCAAGGAAATACGGTCCGGGCTGGCGCTGGAGCTTAAGGCCCGAAAGGCCGCCCGCGAGGCGGTGCGGTTCGAGGAAAGTGAGTTCGAAAAGGTCGAGCTGGCCTCGCAAATCGAAAAGGAGATGCTCGAAGCGGCAGAATCGCTTGATTTCGAACGGGCCGCTTTCCTGCGTGACCGGCTCAGGGAGCTCAAGGATTTACCCGAGCTGGTGCTGCTCGAATCGAAAAAGAAAAAACGTAACCATTTGGCGGAAAAGAAACTGAAAAGATTCAAGGACAAGAGCGAAAATTAATATGGAGAAGCTTGATATTAAAAAGGTGCGGCCCCTGCTGAAGCTGGCCGCCGACGAGGACCTTGGCCAAGGAGATATGACCAGCGACTTACTGTTCGACGACGATATTGTCGATAAGGCAAATATCATCTCCCGCGAGGAGATAGTCGTATGCGGGATGCAGGTCGTCAGGGAGCTTCTGCGAATGTATGACAAGCGGCTAAAGCTGAAAGTGTTCGTAAAGGACGGCCAGCACGCATACGTCGGATGCCGCCTTGCGACCATCGAGGGACCGCTTCGCTCGATACTTACCGCCGAAAGGGTCGTGCTCAATTTCCTGCAGCACCTAAGCGGAATAGCCACGACAACCCGCAAATACGTTCGGGCCGTTCAGGGAACAAGGGCGAAAATTTACGACACCCGAAAGACGATGCCCGGCTGGCGCGTGCTGGAGAAATATGCCGTGCGCTGTGGCGGCGGGCACAACCACCGGCTGGGGCTTTACGACGGAATATTGATTAAAGACAATCACCTGGCGCAATTGGGAAGAAATTTTCAGCCGAAACTTACTAAAATCGTCAAAGAGGCAAAAAAAGTCAGACACGCCAAGTTCATCGCCGTCGAGGTGGACCACGTCGATAACCAGCTCAACTATGTGCTGGATATACCGGGAATCGATATCGTGCTTTTAGACAATATGGGGCAGTGGCAGCTCAAGCACGCCGTAGATATGAGGAACAAGATGTGCGGCAAAGGCAAAAAACCGCTGCTGGAGGCGTCGGGCAATATTACGCTGACAAACGTATCGGCCATTGCCCAGTGCGGGGTGGAGCGAATCGCCGTCGGGGCCATCACGCATTCGGCAACCGCCGTCGATATCGGAGTTGACAGGTGACTAAAACAAAATCGGTGCCGGACTTACTCGACCCCGATAAAATAAAATCAAACCTAAAGACCAAACGCATCGGCAAAAAAGTCATCGTTTACGCCAGCACGGCCAGCACAAACAACGTCGCCGCCGAATACGCCAAAAACAATACCAACGACGGCCTTGTCGTGCTCGCAGAGGAACAAATTTCGGGACGCGGCAGAGGCGGCAACAGGTGGCTAAGCGCCAAAGGCGACAGTATCCTGTGCTCGATATTGCTGACACAATGCAAGCTAAACACCGAGCTTTTGCCCCTGACAATCGCGACAGCGACCGCAGAAGCCGTCGGTAAATGTGCAAAAACCGAGGCCAAAATCAAATGGCCCAATGATGTTATCCTGAATAATAAAAAAGTGGCGGGAATTCTCGTCGAATCAAAGAAGATAGTCAGGCACATTGCTTACGTAATCGGCATCGGGATTAACTGTCACCAGCACAAAAAGGACTTCCCCGCCGATCTTCTAAAAACCGCGACGAGCATCGATATCGAATCGGGCACATTTACTGACCGAATCTCGCTGACAAAACGGCTGCTGACCTCGGTTGACCACTGGCTGGCTACTGCTGAAAATGACGAGAAAAAAATCGTCGAGCACTGGCAGAAGCTCAGCACACAATTGAATCACCATATAGCGCTTGTTTACAACAAAAAACGTTTCGCCGGCCACTGCATCGGCATAGACCCGCAGCAGGGGCTCGTTTTACAGCTCGATACCGGCGGCATAAGAATGTTCCACGCCGCACAGACAACAATTGTCAGAGAAAAATAATGCCGAAATTTACCAGCACAAAACGTGAATCATTACAGATTATGGATTGCGGGCTGGAGGACTTCCGCAAAATGCTGGAGATGCAGCACCGATTAGTCGAGCAGAGACGCCAAAACCAAATCGGCGATACCGTCCTGCTCGTCGAGCATAAGCCGGTAATAACGCTCGGCGCAAGACAAAACGCCAACAAGCTGCTCGCGGACGCCCATAAACTTGCCGGACACGGAATCGACGTCGTTGAGATTCGCAGGGGCGGCGGAGCAACCGCGCACAATCCCGGCCAGATTGTCTTTTATCCGATTTTGGACCTCCGGCAGTTGCACCTCGGCATCAACGAATACATCAGAACACTCGAGCAAATCGGGATTGAACTCCTGAAACAGCTCGGCATCGAAAGCGAAAGACGAAAGGGCTTCCCCGGACTTTGGGTAAACGATAAAAAAATCGCCTCAATCGGCGTCCGCGTCTCAAGACAGATTACATATCACGGTATGGCGATCAATATCTGCAACGACCTGGGCATCTTCGACCATATCGTTCCCTGCGGCCTGGAAAACGTCGAAATGACTTCCGTCCTGAATGAAACAGGCGAAAAGCACACAATGGCCGAAGTCAAAAAACATTTGTCTCAGATTCTCCTGAGGCATTTTAAATCCGAAATCCAAAATCCGACACGTAGCGAAGCGGAGAGCCCGCTTCGGAAATCCGAAATAAAAAGGTTGCCCGACTGGCTCAAAAGGCCGATGCCCGCCGGTGGAGATTATAACAAGACAGGCGATATCGTGCGTTCGCTTGGTCTTGAGACGATATGTATGAACGCCAACTGCCCCAACCGCGGCCAGTGCTGGTCAAGAGGTACGGCCACAGTCCTGATTCTGGGTAATATCTGCACTCGCGGCTGCAAATTCTGCTCCGTCGCCAAAGGCAAACCCGCCCCGCCCGACAAAACCGAGCCGCAGAGATGTGCCCAACTTGCCAAAAAACTGAATCTGCATTACCTCGTAATCACCAGCGTCAATCGTGACGACCTGCCCGACGCCGGCGCGGGACATTTCCGCGACTGTATAAACGAGGTCCGAAGACAATGCCCCGATGTCAAATTCGAAATCCTAACGCCCGATTTCCTCGGTTGCCAAGAGGAAGCCATTGAGATTCTTTCACAGGCGCAGCCGTTTGTGTTCGCACATAATGTCGAGACGGTCCCCTCGCTTTATCCGAATGCCAGGGCAGGCGGCGATTACAAACAGTCGCTGAATCTGCTCAAGCTCGCAAGTGAATCCTTCAAAGACATCCCCACAAAATCGTCGATTATGCTCGGCCTTGGCGAAACGGATGAAGAGGTCGAAAAGGTGCTTAAGGATTTACGAGCGGTCGGCTGCACCCGGCTTACAATCGGCCAGTACCTGAAACCCTCGAAGGACTCCCTCGAAGTCGTCGAATACATAACTCCTGAAAAGTTCGACTGGTGGAAACACAAGGCAATCGAGCTTGGCTTCGACTGGATAATCTCCGCACCCTTCGCCCGCAGCTCTTATTTCGCTGAGGTTGATAAGACGGAATTGTAACGAACAGCCCGCCACAGACGGTGTTCAATTTCTGTGCTCGATTGCCTTGAGCAGGTCGGGGTCGATTTTTGTGCCTAACTGCTCGGCCATTTTGATATACTTGGCGGCCGAGTTGTAGTCCTTCATTTTATAATAAGCAAAGGCAAGAGCGTAATGCGCATCGGCCATTTCCGGGTCAAGACCGACGGCCTTAAGGATGGCTTTTACGGCCTTTTCATATTCGCCCCGGCCGGAATACGAAATGCCGAGATTATAATAAAGCTTGGCGTCATCGGGACTTATCTGGATTGCCCGCTGATATTTCTCTATTGCCTCCTTGTAGCTGCCTTTGGCGAAATACGCGTTGCCGAGATTTGCAAGTGCGGCAAGCATATTCGGATTAATGGCAAGCGCCTTGCGGTAGGCGTTTATCTCCTCGCCGGTCTGTCCGAGCTTGCCGAAGCATACCCCTTTGCCGAAATACGCCTCGGCAAGGTCGAGGTCAAGCGCGAGGGCCTTTTCATATCTCGGTATCGCCTCGCCGCAATCATCGAACTGACTGTAAACGTCGGCCAGCTCGCAGTAAAGCAGGGCATTTTTCGGTTCCAGCTCAATGGCCTGAAGCAATGCCGTCTTGGCCTTGGCAGGGTTATTGAGCTTTCGATAGGTCGCTGCAAGATTTCTGTATGCATCTACAAATTTCGGGTCCAGCCGAACAGCGGCGGTGTGTTCAGCCAGAGCGTCACCCAGCCAGCCGCGTTTTTGATATGCGTTGCCGAGGTTGTTATGAATCTTCGCATCGTCAGGATTGATTTTCAAGGCCTGCTGATACTCGACTATCGCGTCATCAACACGGTCTTTCATCAGGTAAATGTTGCCGAGGTTCATCCGTGATTCGGCCAGCATCGGGTTTATTTGAACGGCACACTGCAAGGCAGCCATCGCCTGGTCGTAGTTGGCGACGTCGTTGTAAACATTGCCTAAATTATTGAAAAAACAGCCGAGCGTCTGAAGCTTGTTGAGATCGACCATATAGAGGGTATCGCCATTTCGGGGAACATTGAATTTTTTGATGTAGTAGTCATCTTTAGCGGTGCCGCCTTTGCTGGTCGTTTCGATATTGAAGCGAAGCCGGCCGTCGTCGTATCTGACGAAGAAATGCCCCGGCACAACCACACCATAAAGCGGCAGCCCCAGTCGTTCGCCGATTGCCAGATAAAGAATTGATAAGCTCAGACAATATCCCCGGCGCCTGTCCATAACGGAATGAAGAAACAAATCTTCCGGGTCGTCGGCCTTGTCGATGGCCTTGAATTTCAATTCGTCGAACAGGTAGGCATTTATGACCGGGATTGCGTTGGCGCCGGGTTTGTCGGTTTTGAGCCGGCTGCGAATTTCAATCGCCATATCGTCAAGTTCCTGCTGGTAGCGCCTGCCGGCTACCATATCGCTCCACGCCTCGGACACAATCAATGCGGCTATCCCTATGTCTATCTGGTCGGGCTTTAAACGAAGCACCTGCTCAATCGAGCGAACGTAAAGGCCTGAAAGATTGTCGTTGGCAAGCGGCTCATCCGCAAGACATAGGGTGCATTCACCGCTGAAAACGCTGAGACCACAGAGAAGGATATAAAGCAACCTCTGTGCCTTACGTGTTCGTTGAGATGGGAATGTCTTTTCCTTCATCTTCATAAGTTCTGGCTACGATGTTATTTTTTGACGAATCTCGCAACAACTATCTTACCAATCATTATTATCGGTATTTTAGAGGTCCCAGTTATCACCTAAAACAGCAAAATCAGCAAAATCTACAAAGCCGTTTCTGTCGAGGTCTTCTTTGAGTGGTGCTGCTTCAACGAGCCACTGCTCTACAAAGCAGTAGAGGTCGTCAACATCGATAAGGTCATTGTTATCAAGGTCGGCTATGTTGCCTTCGTTAGATAGGGACATACTCGCCTCGGCCGTTCCGCCGTAAGCGCCTATATTTATGCGTTTTCCGTGAGGCCACAATTCCTCCGTCCAGTCCGAATTCGGGTCGCCCGCATCAATACACGGGCTTGTCATATCATCCGCCACCCATTCCTTGCTTTCCGGGTCCCACCTGCCCGCCTCGGACTGCAAATGATAATCGCCATTTACCCAGAAATCGTCATCCTGTTCGTATGGCGTGGAATTCTCATCCCAATAGCCCGGCTCTGCGAAAAACGGCTCAATGTCTATAATGCCTTCGCTCCCATTAAGCGTCGAGCCAGGTTCTATATATATGCTCATCAACACGTTGTATATGTCACTGTAATTAACACTAATTCCAGACTCCTGTTCTATATACATCTCGGTTCCATATGTATCTATATTGTTCCATACGATGCAGTTATCCACTGTTGCGGTGCTTCCCCAGAAAGCCATCGCTCCACCTGTTACACCTTTATTGCCGTTGAACGTGCAGTTTGTTATTAAAACATTTGTGGCATAATCACAGTAGAGACCGCCTGACCAACCAAGAGCTCTGTTGCCGGTAATCAGGCAGTTACTGACTATCGGCGACTCACTACCATCAAAGCATAATCCGCCCCCGCTGCCATACTGCTGATGATTCGAGAAGTTATTTGTAATCGCACAGTTGTGAACTCCTATACCGCTGCCATAACCACCCCAAATTCCGCCGCCTCGCAGAGCGGTATTATCACGAATTATACATTTTTCTATTGTAGGGCTTGAGTTTTCCACAGATACAGCTCCACCATTATCTTGTGTTCTGTATCCGTTGATTATTGTAAGTCCGCTGATGATTGAGTTAGCGTCCTCTCCACTGTGGAAATAGAACGCCCTGTGCGGCTCAGAAGCACTACCGTTGCAGTCAATTATTGTTGCCGCGACGACGTTTGGGTCATTAGGATCTTCGCTTTGGAGAATAATTGCCTTGCCTTTAAAATCAAGGTCACGGTTGTATCTGCCTTTATAGATACCAGGTGAAACAATGATTGTATCACCTTCTTCTGCTGCGTCAATCTGATGCTGAATAGTATCTATATATAAATAAACATCAAAAAATTGAGGATTGTTTTCAGCATTTGAGTCTACCACACTTACTTTGCAATAGTGAGTACCATGTGATAGCGAGCTTGAATCCACATTTATGTAGATATCATTATAATCTCCAGAGATTATCCTGCCCTGATTCGGCTCAATATTAAGCCAATCACACGTGTAATCGATAGCGTAGTTCAAAAACGCTCCTCCGGTATTGAAAATCCTTAAGGTTTGTTCTTCGCCGATTAAATCATTGCCTTGGACAACATATTCAAACTGGTTTGCGGAAAGATGTATGTGAGGGCCCTTAACTTCAAGATTAACCACAACATTTAAAGGGCTATTGTTAGCTTCGTTGGATTCGATTGTAAGCTGACACATGTATATTCCTGCACTTAGAGATGAAATGTTTGCCTGCAGATTAACGTCATTGACTTCTCCTGTTGACACACCGTCTGATGGTACTACCTCAAGCCAGTCACAATCTTCTTCGATTTGCCAGGACAATGTTCCCGTTCCGGCATTTCTAATATGCAGCGTCTGTGAAGGCGGGTCTTGCATATCCTGTTTAGCTCTGAAGACGAATTCCCAAGACGATATGCCAAGAAAAGCGTAACCATAATCATACTCATCGTAACCCATGTCTATACGCCCGTTTATTACGCGGGGCTGCCCATCAATATCCACTTTGCAGGGGTCGTAACTGAAACTGGGGCTGCCGCTGTCAACGCAGGGGGATTGGTCTGTCAAGTGAAAATTTGGGTCCACAAAACAGGGATCCTGCCCGATATTTCCCGTGCCGCCTAAAGCTCCCGTCCATCCTTGAATACAACTGTAGTTTACAACTTGTATCCCGGTGCCTCCATCTTTTATAATCTGTGTTTGCTCGTTAGTCACTCCTCCCACGCTGTTGCCCCAGAAAATACAGTTGTTCATCGTCCAGCTGCTGTAACGATAATAAAACCCACCCCCATAAGCTTCAGCGGTGTTAGCGGCCACGGTGCAATTTGTCATCTGTGGGTTTCCTCCCGACTTGCTAAATATCGCACCGCCGTCGTTGTCGGCACTATTACCGGAGAAAAAGCAATCTGAAAACTCGGGACTGCCTCCTTCAATGGCTATCGCGCCGCCGTCCCAGCGGCAATAGTTATTCTCGAACTTGCACCTTAAAAGTTGCGGTTGTCCCCCGTGAGTATACATTCCTCCCCCGTGCTCTCTAACGGTATTTCCTTTGAACAAACAGTCCACCAGGACCGGATTACCGCTTTCATTATACAATCCGCCCCCAAGATTTGCGGAATTAGTATTATTGACAAAACGGCAGTTAATAAAAGTTGGACTGCTTCCTGTATTAAATACCGCTCCTCCTTCTCTTTGAATGTAATTTTGAATGAATTCGCAATCAATAAATATCGCATTGCTGCCGTTAGAATTGTATATTGCCCCACCTCTGCCCCAGGAAGGAGACGAATTGCCATAAAATTTACAGCCAATGATTGTAGAATTACCTCCTTTTATATACAATCCACCCCCTCCTCCATATGCCGCCGCTATGTTCTGCGTTATATTACATTTATCTATAGTAGGACCTGAACTATTTTCACATAGTATTGCCCCCCCTGAGATTGTGTACCCATGGGTAATTGTCAAACCTGATATGACTGAATCTTCACCCTCTCCATTATGAAAGTAAAAGCCACGGTGTTGGTTAGAACTATTAGCTTGACAGTTAATAATTGTCGCATTAACTATGTCCGGGTCGTCAGGATTAACACATCGAACAATGATGGCTTTACCTGAGAAGTCAATGTCGCTGTTCCCTTCGCCTGTATAAGTTCCCGGCTGGACTTCTACAACATCACCAATATCAGCATCGTTGATTGCGGCTTGGATTGTGGTGAAATCTGCGGGGCCGTCGTCATCGACGGTTATCGTCCGGCCAAAACAGGGAATTGCCAAAACAGCCAGTAGTGCAAATGCAAAATATATCCTGCTCATAAAATAAACCTCCTTTTCCAAAAGCGTAATTCTCTTATTACTGATTTATCGGCAGAACTGTGTCAATTTGGTTAGGCAAAGGCAGGTATCGCGGGCTACAAGCTGAGCTTCTGGAGGATTGTTTCAGCAGAAATACCTTCGATTTGGATTGTTTTTACAGGTGAGGTCTGGCCTGAGGTTATTTTGAAGGTGCTTTTTTTGACGCCCAAAGTGTCGGCTAAAAATTCGATGAGCGCTTCGTTGGCCTTTCCCTTTTCAGGAGCCGCAGCTAATTTGACCTTCAGCATTCCTCCCAAGGTTCCTGCCAATGCGGTTTTGCTCGAACGGGGAACCACTTTGACTAAAAAAACCACCGCGTTATCCGCCTGTTGTATTTGAAGCTGCTCCATAGCGGTCTATTCTGTCCGCTCTCGCAGGTTTGCGCCGATGGCGGACTGGACGTATTTTTCAATCTGCTCAGCCAATTCGCTAAGCGACGGTAATTGAAAGTCCTCGAAATGCCCGGGCGCAAACTCGCCGTTAAGCGCCTTTTTGAATATCCTGACGCGGATAATAAACGGCTGTCCCGACTTGTCGGGATTGGTATAGTCGCTGTCCTTATGCTCGGTCAATTCGACCCGCCAGTCCTCGCTTATGAAAACAAGGCATTTGCCCGTATATACGGCCGTCGGAAAATAATCGTATAACAATTTCAGCATTTCCATACCCGCCTATTATACACCGACCGGCAACAATATCAAATCACACTTGGCTGCCGAACAGTGAAAGATTATATTAAAGAGGATAAGCATCGTTCCCGAATATAAGCCGAAATCCTGAATACGAAGCCCGAAATCCGAAGCAAATACAAAACCCGAATAAAATAATGACCAAAACAAAAATAAATCTTGGGATTTCAATTTCGGATTATTGCCGCTTTCTGCGGCGGCAGTTTCCAAGCGGCGGAAGGGAATTTTCGGACTTAAGATTTCATTTTTGAAGTCCCGAATTC
>CAZHVR010000066.1:0-15175 GCA_964536225.1 uncultured Pirellulales bacterium | reverse complement strand
ATTAAAATTATTGATGTCTATCCAGAAGCCTTGGACGGTGTTTTTACCCGCGTGTTTCTCGGCGGCATAAGTTTTTTAAGTTCGGTATATGTTTTGTCCTCGTAACGCAGGCAGCACTTTAGCCGGCCGCAGTAGCCGGAGATTTTCGCCGGGTCGAGCGTGGCCTTCTGGAGCTTGGCCATTCTCATATTGACGGGCTTCAGGGTCTTGAGGAACCTGATGCAGCAGCATCGCTGCCCGCAGCTTTCCATATCGCCCAGAAGCTTGGCCTCGTCGCGTGAGCCGATTTGCCGCATTTCGATTCTGGTCTGGTATTCCTGGGCGAGCTTCTTGACCAGCTCACGGAAATCGACCCGGCCGTCAGACATAAAGTAGAAGATGATTCGCTCGCCGCCTAAGATGTGCTCGGCTTCGACGATTTTCATCGGCAGGTCCATCTCCTTTGCCAGTTTTCTGCAGAACTTGGCCTCATCCTTCGCTATTTTGCGGAAGTGCTTTTCCTCGTTGATATCTTCGGGGGTCACGTATCTGATGAATTTGCCGGCCGGTTCCGCGGAAAAGGGAATTTCGGAATCGTCGAAGTATTTCTTGATTTGCTCGTCGGCCAGCTTGAGTTGCCCGGCCCGGTAGGCGCAGAGCTGACCCACGACGCTGCCCAGTTCCAGCCCTTTGTCGGTTTTCACGATGACACGCACGGACACGGAGGGTATCTGTGTTTCGTTATGTTCGAAAAGCCCCAGCAGGCGCATCCGGCTGTAGCGGACGAGCATATATTTTTTCGTTCTCGGCAACTTGGGTTTTGGTGCCTGTGTCTCTTCCATTATCTGTTCCGGCGGTGCTATCCGCGTTTAAATTTCTAAAGTTCGGACGTGATTTTATCAGTTTCGGCGAGATTTAACAATAAGCTCTCGAAAATAAGCCGTTCATTGACCGACGACTCAATCCAGTGCATTGTTCTAAAGCAATCTACGATTTTCCGGGCGGTCTGTTCGGGGTCGAGCCGGCGGGCGATTTTTTTGATATATTCGGCCTGGTCGAAATTTATTAGCTGCTCACGAGGGGTGACGCCTGCCAGCATCGCATCGTGAAGGGCGCTGACGACGATTCGGACGATGATTTTGTCGGCCTTGCGGTTAACATCGGTTTTGCTTGTGGCCGGCTCGATTTCGGCCCAGACCTCGGCCAGATCCTTCGACCGGCTGATAAAATGGTCGGCAAGGTCAAGGGTGTCCTTGTAATCCAGCTCGGCGAGTTCTTCGAGCAGTGTTGTTTTGGTCTGATACAAATTTGCCTCGTTTTGTTCGAGCAGGGCGTATGTGCAGGCCAGCCCCAGTGAGCCGTCCGCGAGGCGAGCGAAGAATTTTGCCTGTTTTTTATCAAGGCCGAGGTCGTTTAATTTTTCGATTATTTTTTCTTCCGCGACGTGGCCGAATCGCAGGATTTGACACCTTGAGCGAATCGTTGGCAGCAGCTTGTCCGGCCGGGTGCATATCAGGATTATACAGCAGTAGGCGGGCGGCTCTTCGAGGACCTTCAGGAGGCAGTTTTGCGATATGTTGTTGAGCTTTTCGGCCTCGGTGAGGATGAAGACCCTTTTGGTCGAAAGCACAGGCCTGCTGCTAACTTTTTCGATAAGAAATTCACGGACGACGTCGATGGGAAATTCCAAGGGCGTGGTTCTGCCTTTGCCATCTTCAGTAAATTCGATAAGCTCTTTATAAACGTGCTCGAAATCGGGATGCGAGCCGGCATTGAAGCATCGACAGGATTCGCAGTTTCCGCAACTGTCGTTGAAGCCGTCCTTTTTCACCGGATTTTTGCAAAGCAGCAGCTTCGCAAATTCCTTGGCGGTGGTGAATTTGCCGACGCCGTCTTGGCCGGCGAATATGTATGAGTGCGCGATTTTGTCACCGGCAAAGGCCGACTGAAGAGCGGAGATCGCTTTTTCCTGACAGAATACGTCTTTGAGCGGCATTTATTCGGCCCCGAATTTTTCAATTGTCTCTATTATCTTTTTGTGGACTGCATCGATACCATCCGAGGCGTTTACTATTACGAAACCTTTTTGCTGTTCGGCAAGATTCAGGAAGCCCTGACGGACTTTTTTGTGATAGTCGTCGCCTTTTTGTTCCATACGGTCGAGGTTTTTTGCGCAGCATCCCTTACGGGACTTGAGGTGCTTGGCGGCGGTGTCGGTGTCAACGTCGAGGATGATTGTCAAATCGGGCCAGGGCCTTTCGAGGCAGTCGGCTGCAATTTTTATGATCTTGTCCATTCCGAAGCCGCCCGCGTTGCCCTGATATGCACAGGTGCTGGATAACCAGCGGTCGAGGACTACGCGTTTATTTTGTTTCAGGGCCGGTGCGATTTTCTCGTTCCACAATTGCACCCTCGCTGCCATATAAAGCATCACCTCTGCCGCCGTTGTCATTGCGATATGTTCGGGATTTAGAAGGATTTGTCGAATTTTCTCACCGATGGCCGTAGCTCCCGGCTCGCGGAAGCTGACCGTATCCACACCCTGTTTGGTCAGCCAATCGACAAGCAATTTGACCTGCGTTGTCTTGCCGCAACCGTCCGGCCCATCGAGGGCGATGAATTTACCCGTTAATTTCATCACATTTGTTTTTCCTATCTTGTTAGTTGTAAGTTTTCGTGGCCGAGGAGGTGGCGCATCTTTCGGCAGAATTCGGTGTCGGGATTGACGGACAATTGCCTGTCGGCGGCGGCGTAAACCTTTCCCCTGTCGGTCCTGATTGCGACGTAAACGGGGGATTTGCCCCTGTGGTGCCGGCAGATGCTTTTTATTTCAGCGACCTTTTCTTTGGTAACTTCTTTGGCGTCGAGGTTGATACGGACCCTGCCGGCGAGCTTATCGGTCGCCTCATCGAGTGAAACCACTTCCGAGGCGATGATGTTCGGCTTCTCCCTTCTGAAATCCAGCCGGCCCCTGACAAAAACAATCTTGTCGTTAGCCAGCAGTTTGGCGAACTGGTTGAGCGTGTTGGGAAACAGGACCACCTCGACCTGTCCCTGCAGGTCGAGCAGGGTGAAAACGGCCATTTTCGAGCCGGCGTTTCTGCCGGTTCTGGTCAGGTTGTAACGGATTTTGGAAATAAGGCCGCCGATAGTAACTTCTCTTTCCTGCGTTGTCTCGGCTATCCGGGCGGTGTTGATATTCGAAAATATATTGATTGTCTCGGCGCAGTGACTCAGGGGATTGCTGGTGACGTAAAAGCCGAGGACGTCTTTTTCATACATCAGCATCATTTGCTCAGGCCAGGGGTCGGCAAAGGGCAGGCGGTTGTGGTCCTGCGAGTAGTCCGGTGCGGCCTCCCGGCCGAAGAACCTCATCTGGCCGTTCAGCCGGTCGGTCTGAATATCGGCCCCGTGCTCCATCGCCGATTGAAGCCCCGCCATCATCTGGGCTCGGTTTCCGCCCAGGCGGTCGAAGGCGCCCGCCTTTATCAGCGATTCCATTACCTGCTTGTTTGCTGCCCGCATGTCGACGTTTTCGCAGAAGTGGAACAAGCTCTGGAAGCGCCTTAGTTTTTCGCGTGCGGCGATGATTTGCTCGACGGCCTTTTCGCCGACGCCTTTGACCGCTGCCAGGCCGAAACGAATCATACCCTTTTTACCATTTTCTTCTTTATAAAGTGGCGTGAAATCGACGCCGCTTTCGTTTATGTCGGGCGCGGTCACTTCGATACCCATATCGCTGCATTCGGTAATATATTCGACGACCTTGTCGGTGTCGCCCATTTCGTAGGTCAGCAGAGCGGCCATATATTCGACCGGCCAGTATGTTTTCATATAGGCGGTTTGATACGCGATTACGGCGTAGCGTGTGGAGTGGCTTTTGTTGAAGCCGTAACCGGCGAAGCGCTCGATAAGCTCGAAAATCTGCTCGGCCTGCAATTGTTTAAGACCCTTTTTGGTACAGCCCTCGATGAATCGCTGTTTCTCCCTTGAAATGGTTCTTGCCTGTTTTTTGCTTATGGCCTTAATAAGCGTATATGCCTCGCGCAGCGGGATATCGCCGAGACGGTTGCAGATTTCCATTACTTGTTCCTGATAGACCATAATGCCGTAGGTCTCGTCGAGGACGTCTTTCATTATTGTGTGCGGCAGCGACCATTTGGAGCCGTGTTTGCGGTCGTTGTAATCGGGGATTAGGGTCATCGGGCCTGGGCGGTAGAGGGCGTTGGCGGCGATGAGGTCCTGAATCCTGTCGGGCTTCATCTTCATCAGCAGCTCCTGCATACCGCCTGATTCGAACTGGAATATGCCTTTGGTTTTTCCCGCGGCGAAAAGCGCAAGGACCTTCGGGTCGGCCAGGTCGATTTCTTCGAGATTTATCTTTTTTCCGTGAATCTGCTCGACCAGTTGCCTTGAGCGTTCGAGGACGCTTAGGGTTTTAAGGCCGAGGAAGTCCATTTTCAATAGCCCCACCTTCTCGACAATCGGGCCTTCGAATTGCGTGACGATATCCTCGGTGCCGGGGGGCTTGTACAGCGGGACGAAATTTGTAAGCGGCTCATCGGCTATGACGACGCCCGCGGCGTGGACCGATGCGTGGCGGGCGAGACCTTCGAGTTTTTTGCTTATATCGATAACCTTTTTTGTCTGCGGGTCTTTATCGTAAGCATCTTTTAACTGCGGCTCGGTTTTCAGTGCGGTATCGAGGGTTATATTCAGTGATTCGGGCACGAGTTTCGCCAGCCGGTCGGCCTCGGACAGCGGCACGTCGAGCACCCTGCAAATATCGCGTATTGCAGCGCGTGCCTTCATAGTGCCGAAGGTTATAATTTGGGCTACGTGGCCGTATTTTTGGCGGACGTAGTCGATAATTTGCCCTCGGCCCGCCTGGCAGATATCGATATCAATATCGGGCATTTCGTTTCGCTGGGGGTCCATAAATCGTTCGAACAGCAGGTCGTACTTCAGCGGGTCAACGTTGCACAGGCCTAGGCAGTAGCCGACAAGTGTTCCCACGGCGCTGCCCCTTGCGCCGACGGGGATATTCTGCTCGTGGGCATAATTGCAGAAGTCCCAGACAATCAAAAAGTAGCTGGCGAAGCCCTTTGATTCGATGACGTTGAGCTCCCTGTCGAGACGTTCCCTTACGTTGTCGTCGATTTTGCCATAGATTTGTTGTGCCCGGTCGAACACGAGTTTGGTCAGGAATTTTTCCGGAGTCGAACCGTCTTCGGGAGTAAATCGGGGGGCGTGGCGATGTTTGAGGTCAAGCTGGACGTTGCAGCGTTGGGCTATTGAAGTCGTATTGTCGCAGGCCTGAGGCCACGGCGCAAAAAGCTCTCTCATCTGTTCGGGACTTTTCAGGAACACGTCGGCGGGGTAAATCATCCTGTCGGCGTCGGTGGCCTTTTTGCCTGTGCTGATTGCGCAGAGACAGTTGTGCGCCTCGTGGTCATCTTCATTTAGGAAGTGAACGTCGTTTGTTGCGACAAGGCCGATACCCAGCTTGTTCGCCAAGTCCGCCAGCGCCTCGCATATATGCGGGTCGTCACCTTGATGGTTTTGGATTTCTACGAAGAATCTTTCCGGGCCGAAGATTTTGAGGTAGCTTTCGGCCGCAGTTATTGCCGCTTTTCCGTCGCCGCTGGCCATCTGCGCAGACAGCTCCCCTTTCAGGCAGGCGGAACTGGCGATCAGCCCTTCATTCAATTCTTCCAGGATTGCTTTGTCGATTCGAGGCCGGTAGTAAAAGCCCTCGGTATAGCCGATAGTCGCAAGTTTCAGCAGGTTTTGATAGCCGGTGTTGTTTTGTGCCAGAAGTATGAGGTGATAGGCAGCGTCGCTGATTGAGGTCTTTGTGCGGCCGAGCCGGCTGTTGGGGGCGATGTATGCCTCGATTCCGATTATGGGCTTGATATGTGCGGCCAGCGCCTTGGTATAAAATTCTATTGCGCCGAACATATTGCCGTGGTCCGTCAGGGCCACCGAATCCATCCCAAGCTCTTTACATCGCTCAAAGAGCTTTTCGAAGGTTATAGCGCCGTCTAAAAGCGAATACTGGCTGTGAAGATGAAGATGAGTAAATCCCTTATTGTCAGCCACGGGTCAGTCCTTTTTGCAATGATAATTTGTTATTGATTATTGCCAGTTGATTATTGATAATTGTAGCGAATGGCTCATTGTCAATCAACCTTAAGCGAGCATTGAAATATATCGGAAAGGAGATTTTTATGGATTTTACAAATTCGAATGAACCTCCGCAGCAGTTCGGCTACCCTCCAACGCCGCCGGCAGGGGGCGGCGGGGGCAAAAAAGGCAGCGGCTGGAAAATACTATGGGGGATAATTACGGGATTGTCCGTCCTGGCGAATTTTGCCCTTTTCCTGATGCTTATCGGCGTTGTCGTTTTATTTGCTGCCGGTAAGGAGCGCAAACTCACCGAAGAGGTCATCAAGGAAGGCCCGCGGACCGCCAGGATAGCCGTAATCTCGATTGACGGCATAATAGACGATGAACAGTTCCGCAACGTGTACTGGCAGCTGAAGACGGCAAAAGAAGACCGGCACGTTAAAGGGCTGATTGTCCGCGTAAATTCGCCGGGCGGGACGCTGTCGGGCAGCGACCAGATTTATCACGAGATTATCAAGTACCGCAGCGAGGAGAATAAGCCGGTTGTTGCCTTTATGCAGGGTGTCGCGGCCTCGGGCGGTTATTATTCTTCGGTCGCCTGCGATACGATTATTGCCGAGCCGACAGCCATAACCGGCTCAATCGGCGTAATTATGGGTTACCTTGTCGTTCAGCAGCTTCTGGAGGACAAATTAGGTGTGCAGCCGATTGTGGTTAAGGCAGGCGCAAAAAAGGACTGGCCAAGCTCTTTTCGAATGCCTACCGACGAACAGTTACAGTATATGCAGCAACGATTAATTGACCCGGCCTACAGGCGGTTTGTCGAGGTCGTTATTGACGGCAGGAAAGAGTTGACCGAGGAGGACGTGAACCGCCTGGCGGACGGCTCCATTTACTGGGCGGACCAGGCACTCGAAGTAAAACTTATAGACGATATCGGCTATCTCGACGATGCAATCGAGAAAGTCAAGTCGATGGCAGGTATTGAAAAAGCCCAGGTAGTGGAATACCGCAGGCCTTTCTCGTTGTCTGATATTCTGGGCGCAGAGGCCAAAACCTCGCTGCGGATAGACAGGAAGCTGCTTTACGAGCTTGCCGTTCCTCAGGTGATGTATCTCTGGACCGGTTCTCGCTGAATTCCTGAATAATGAAAACGAAGACAGGCGACGGATGTTTTCATCTGTCGCCTGTCTTCTTTGCGCCCTGCGGCTTGTTATCCGCAGCAATAGTGAATAAAGAATCTTCAGCCGGTCAGGGTCTTCTGTTTTAAGTTGTGACTTTCCTGCGGTGGAACAAGAACAAAATAATCCCCAGCGCTACCAGTCCCACCAGCCCTTTGTCACCGAGCATCGTGAGCAGTTGCGTGATGTTGCCAACCACGCCGCCTAGGAACGGGACCTGGCTGCCGAACAGAATCTCAACTGCAACACCGAGGGCAATCAGCAGCAGCGCTATTTCTGTAATCTCAGCAAGCCACTTCTTGATTTCATTAAAAAACTGCATCTGTTTCTCCTTAAAACTTAAACCAGAGATATTTTAGAACGTCCTGCCGGTTCTTGTCGGCTTATTATTTACCCCGTCTTTAATATTTATAGAACCCTGTCCCGTACTTGCCCTATACACTCATCGAATGATCATGCAGGCGATATTTTCGGCCTGTTTGCTTGGGAACCCCATTTTCAATACTGATATGCGGATTAGTCAACAGGAGTATGTTATAAAAAGCGGTTTTTTGGTAAATTAGGGCAATTTTGCTTGACTTAGGGTGTTAAAATGGGGTAAAATGTTGGTATGGTTGGAGGCACGATAATTTTTATTCTGCGCATATGCCTTTTATTGGTGATATGCGGGTTTGTCTGGCGGCTTTTCGAGCCGAAAACCCAGTCAGGACGAATTCTAAGGGCGGCGTTATTAGTCGTTATGTTACTGGTAACATTAGCGGTAATAAGGACATTCGGGGCCTGAACGGTGCATTTTTATCATCAATTCGGCTTATCAAAAATCCCTTACACTTCGCGGATATTTTTCATTTTTTTAAGCTCATAAGTCAATTTTTTGTGGTATAATAAATAGGTCGGAGCTGAACAGGACGTCAGCAGTTCGCACCATAAAAAGCCGGAGGAGCTGAAATCGATCTGGAGGACGATATTATGGCTGTGGCGTGGGTGCTAATATGGATTATGACGTCGGCGGCGGCATACTTTATGATGGAGGCGGCCTGTCTTTGTTACGGCAGGCGCTTCTGGGACAGACCCATCAAAGAGTTCACGGCGGTCTGCAGTATTTTATTAGGGCCTGTTTTTATGCTCATCTCGGCTGAATTGCTCCTGCTGGCTGTTATGGGCCGAGGCCTGACACAGGACCACACGCATACCTACAAGGATTAACGACTTCGTGATGATTGCCTTCTCTGCTGTGTGCGCAGCAGGTTCACGGGCGCACGGTCGTCGGTAAGCACTTTTGCACTCGAATCCGGGCTCAAATTGGGGTGCAGTCGCTGCGCTACCTTGAGAATATTAAACTCGAACCTGTGTTTGTGCTGCAGCGTTTCCGCCCGGCTTAAGGCCTGGTTGATAGTCAGCATCGGGGCGTCGGGACCGAGGGCTACGAGCATAGTGTTGGTGGAATCGACCCCGAAAAACGCCTGGCAGCGCACGAAGACGTCGAGAAAAGTTACCGTTTCCGCATCGAAAAGCCGGTTGTTATAAAACACGTTGGCAACCACAACGCCGTCGTCTGCCAGAACCCTTTTGACCTCTTCGAGAAACTCCCTGGTCATAAGATGAAAGGGAATGTAATCACTGTTGAACGCATCGAGGATTATAAGGTCATATTTCGGGACGGGGTCGAGACGCGATTGTTCCTTTATGAACATTCTGCCGTCGGCAATGTGCACCTTGAGCTTGTCGTCCTGGTGAAAATTAAAGAACTGCTCTGCTATCTTGGAAATTTCAGGGTCTATTTCGGCGACATCGACGTTGGCATCGGGAAAGTAATGATGCATCTCCTTGGGAATCACGCCGCCTCCCAGTCCCAGCACAAGCACTCTTTTAGGTTCCGGTTTGTAAAATAACCCGCAAAATGACAGCTTGGTGTATTCGCACATGTGTTCGCGTAAGTTATCCAGGTTTACCTGGCTTTGAATCGGCGTTCCGAACCTTTCGCTGGTGAAGCGAAGGGTCACGACGGGGCCCTGCTGATAAACGAATATGCCGTGATAAAGCGAATTTTTATGATAAATAAGTCGGCCGTATTCGTCTGCGGCCGCCCTGTCTGCGAACGACAGCTGCCAAAAGGCCGCGGCTAAAACAGCTAAGTTCGCAATGGCTTTCACGGACCTGATTTTCATATTCAATCTCCCGGATGGTTATATTTCTTCATTTGAAGAGCTACTCTGGTTTGCGGGTATTTGTTTTACCTTTTTCAGGATTATCACAACGCCGAGGACCAATAGTGCGGCGCCCGAGATGTAGAGCGTATATCGCAGCGATAGGAGCACGAGATAGAACGCGGTTATAATGCAGCCGATGAAACTGGCCGCCGTGGAAGACGCCAGCACTAACCCTGCGTTAAATCCGGAATCGCCGGCGCGTGTGGTCAGCCAACGGGCCGCGATTGGCGAAGCTGTGCCAAGCAGTGCGGTCGGCACACCGAAAAGAGCAAGGGACGCCAGAAGAGAGCCCCATTTTTCGTCTAAGCCGACGTTGAACATCCATTCGCATACCGGCTCTGTTAAAAAGGGTATAATACACAGCCACGCGCCAGCCGCTATCAGGTTGAATCCGAGCACTCGCGCGCCGGCTGTTTTTCTGGAAAGCCATCCGCCGAGCATATATCCGACTGAAAGAGAAAGCAGAAATACCCCGATTACGCTGCCTGTTACTACGTACACTGCGCTGCCGAAATGCGGTGTCAGCGCCCTTACTCCGAGGATTTCCAGCTCCATCACAAACCAGCCGCAGACGCAAGCGATAAAAATGATTACGACGGCCCTTAGCTTGTGAGAGCTTTTGCGATTTGCCTTCTTGGATGGCGATAGTTCCATTAAAAAATGGGCGATACAGGAATCGAACCTGTGACCCGCTGATTAAGAATCAGCTGCTCTACCGGCTGAGCTAATCGCCCCTGAACAACGTTTTTTTTGGCCGTCTGTCAAATTTTTACGGGTGGCCGCAGAGAACGTTCAGGGCAATTATAAGGGAAACTGCCTGTTTATCAAGGCAAAAACAGCGAATCGGACCAAAAGCTGCTTGTTAAGTTTCCTGCCGAAAATTTCGATATTTTTCTTGCCTTTAATTTATAGAGGGTGTATAATAATGCCACCTATCAATAATAGGGGCGAGAGAGTAGAGAGGAGAAAGCGTTTCGATGAAACGGTTGGGTGCCGTTGTATGTATTATTTTTGCCGTTATGGCAGCGGTTGCCGTCCGCGCAGGCACTATTCTTGGCTGGGGAGAAACCGCTACCCCGCAAGCGTCCCTAAATAATCTCATCGCAATTTCTGCCGGTGGCTATCACAGTTTGGTTCTGAAAAGTGACGGCTCCATTATCGCCTGGGGCGGCAACAGTTATGGTCAGGCAACGCCTCCCGCCGGTACTGAATTTACAAAAATTGCTGCGGGACTTGTGCACAGCATCGCGTTAAAAAAGAATGGTTCCATTGTGTGCTGGGGACGAAACGATTACGGTCAGTCAATCCCGCCCGACGGCAATGACTTTGTTGCAATTGCCGCGGGATTCGAGCACAGCATGGCGTTAAAGCGGGACGGTTCCATTGTGTGCTGGGGACGAAACGATTCCGGACAATCAACGCCGCCCGACGGCAATGACTTTGTCGCCATAGCGGCCGGGGGCTGGCACAACGTCGCGTTAAAACAGGACGGTTCCATCATAGCGTGGGGAGATAATTATTATGGTCAGGCCGACCCCTGCGATGGAAACAATTTCACGGCAATCAGCGCCAGCGAGCATTACAGCATCGCATTGAAACAAGATGGCTCGATAGTCGCCTGGGGACACAACAACTATGATCAGGCGGTGCCGCCGGATGGAAATGATTTTGTGGCTATTTCAGCGGGCGGGGAGCACGCCGTGGCAATGAAGCGGGACGGCACCCTCGTCGGCTGGGGCGCCGACTGGGCCGGGCAGGCAAGCCCGCCTGACGGTAACAGCTTTACGGCAATCTCCGGCGGATTGTATCATTGTCTGGCCTTAAAAACTAACGGCTCGTTTGTGGGATGGGGCCGAAACAACTACGGCCAGGCCGACCCTCCGGTGGGTAGCGACTTTGTCATGGTTTCCGCAGGCAGCACGCACACTTTGGCGTTGAAGCAGGACGGCGAGATTCTGGGATGGGGCGATAACGAATCCGGCCAGATTGACACGCCTGACGGTAATGACTACGAATCCGTAGCAGCAGGCACTTATCACAGCTTGGCCCTGAAACAGAACGGCTCTGTAGTAGGATGGGGCAATAACAGTTACGGGCAGATAAGCGTGCCGTCCGGCAGTGGTTTTGCTGCAATTGCAGCGGGCAGCTATCACAGTTTGGCCCTGAAGCAGGATGGCTCCGTCGTCGGCTGGGGCCGAAATAATTACGGGCAGGCAAATCCACCTGCGGGCAATGATTTTGTCGCCGTCGCAGCGGGGAGATATTACAGCTTGGCCCTGAAACAAGACGGTTCTATTGTCGGGTGGGGCCGCAATGACTGTAACCAGATAATTACACCCGCGGGCAACGACTTTGTTGCCATAGCTGCGGGTTTCTCTCACGGGCTCGGATTAAGAGGAGATGGTTCCATAGCCGGGTGGGGTCTCAACGATTACGGTCAGACAGATGTTCCCTCCGGCAATGACTTCGTCGAAATAGCCGCAGGCGGTTACCACAGCTTGGCCTTGAGAGGCGACGGTTCGGTAATCGGCTGGGGACGTAACAACTATGGCCAGGCGACACCGCCAGCTGAAAAAGGTTTTGTCGCAATCGCGGCCGGCGAAAATTTCAGTCCTGCTATAATGCAGTTCTGCGACTATGTTCTCGCCGGCGATATAAGCGACGATTGCAGGGTAAATTCGGAAGACCTGGAGTTTTTCGCTGAACAGTGGTTGTTGTCCGGCGGACCTGCCAACTTTAATGGAACTGGTGGTGTAAATCTGCTTGATTTCGCCGTATTAACGGGAAATTGGCTGATTGACTGCTATCTTGAGCCGGGAAATCCCGCGTGTGTGCCTAAATGACTACCGGCCCGGTATAAAGCAAAAAAACTATGAGTCATTCACAGTTTTTTTGTTCTTCTCCCCCTTTTTCTTGCCGGTTTCTGTTATTTTTTTCTTTTCCTTAATACCGCTAAAGACCCTGCCGCCAGCAACAGTAAAGTTGCCGGCTCAGGCGTCAGCACAAATGCCACATCCAGCGGCGTTCGAGGGTTACACCATCCATACGGCTGCTTCAACTGTTGCCATTCCCAGCCGCACCAGCCGTACTTGTCCCAGAACACCGAAGTGCTGCCTTCGACATCGGTGGAGGTTTTCCATCCCCAGTTGCACCCCTCGTAGTTTGTCGATATCATAAGCCAGTAAGTTTTTCCCGCCTCTTGTTCGAAAGGATTGTCAATGGTGGAAATGTTGTACTGGTACATATTGTCGTGATCATGACGCTCCCACGAATCCTGGCCTCGCGGGTCGTACCAGCCCTGGTCTCCTGTAGTATATAATCTGCTTGTGTAATCATTGTCAGGGTCGCTGTCAGTGTTGGAGAAGACGCCTTCCCAGAGCTGATTGCCGGGCTTGGCAAAACTGCTGCTGGTGTCGTTGTCGAATACCTGGATGAGCAGGTCGCCCATATCGCCGACGACATCATTTTCCCATGAGCCCCAGAAATGAATATCAGTGATGGATGTATCTATATCAGCGGTCCAGTCATTTGCGACGCCGTATCGCCACTCGGAATAAACGTCCCAGCCGGTCGGGTCAGGCAGTTGATAATATAGCGCGGGGTCACCAACATCCCAGTCGGCGAATGAATCTCCTCCTGCAAATACGAATAAAATCGCTATCGCAAATAACGCGATGTGCAACCTCAGGTGCGCCACTATTCTCTACTCCTCCTTCGTGCTTCTTCCATGTACCCTTCTCTCTTTTCAACAATCAGCGAATACCTTACTCTCTACTCAGGTTTTCGCTGATTCTCATTAGGAATTAGAATACCCCATATGGGCCTATAATGTCAAGAAAAAAATCCTAAAAAATCGTAGGGATTTTAATATATAAGGCGTCCTTATGAAGAATACGTTTTTGCTTATGTATTGACAGGGCAAAAGCTGAAATGGACTTATCGCAGGTTAAAAAAAGAGGGGGACTGACATTTTTCCCATTTTTACTTTTTGCCGCCCTGGGGAACCGGCAGGCCAAGCTCGGCAAGGACCTTTTTCATATCTTCCCAGACCCTCCTGCGGTTTTCGGCGGAATAATTGCGGAGAAGATAGGCCGGATGGAACGTCGCCATCAGTTTTACGGGTTTTTTGCCTAATCCGGGCTGGTATTCGTGGAATATGCCCCGCAGTTGGCCAATTGGCTTGGGGGTATCGAGCAGTGTCTTTGCGGCGTGAGCGCCTAAGGCAACAATGATTTCCGGGTCGATAAGCTCGATTTGTCTTTGCAGATACGGCAGGCAGGCGATTATTTCCTCCGGTTTCGGGTCGCGGTTGTTCGGCGGGCGGCACTTGATGATATTGCCTATCCAGACGTCTTCCCGCTTGAGACCACAGGCGGCGACGATTTTATCGAGGAGCTGTCCCGCCCGGCCGACGAAGGGCCTGCCTTGAGCATCTTCGTCTGCCCCCGGTCCTTCACCGACAAACATAATCCGTGCAGCCGAGTTGCCTTCGCCCGGCACCGCGTTTGTCCGAAGTGAGCCGAGGTCGCACTTGCGGCACTGGCGCGTCTGTTCGGCAATTTCCTCAAGCTCTTTAATTGTTTCGGGCGAGGCGATTCTATTGGCTGTTTGCTGCTCCGGCTGCATCGCGGGTGTATTCGTCTTTGGCGTCAGTCCGCCCGAAAAAAATTCGGCCATTTCGGCGTGCTGCCGGACGACTTTATTGATATCAGGATGATTCTGCATAGTTGAGATTGTAATTGTTAAAGTGAGTCGAGGCAACAAAAAGGGCGGCCGTTTTTAAGCCGCCCTCTGAAAAAATCATTCGTTTACTTCTTAGACGAGGCCCTGGGCGAGCATCGCCTTTGCGACCTTGAGGAATCCGGCTATATTTGCACCGATGATGTAGTTGTTCGGCTGGCCGTATTCCTCGGCGGCCTGTTTGGCGTTGGTGTAAATGGTGGTCATAATAATTTTCAGCTCGGCGTCTGCTTTTTCGAATGTCCAGGGTATCCGCTGGCTGTTCTGCGCCATTTCGAGGCCCGATACGGCCACGCCACCTGCGTTTGCCGCCTTGCCGGGCAAAAACAGCATCTTATTTTGCAGAAATACGTCGGCGGCTTCAGGTGTGCAGGGCATATTTGCGCCTTCGCCCACGCCGATACAGCCGTTTTTGGCAAGTGTTTTGGCTGCCGTCTCGTCAAGCTCATTCTGCGTAGCACAGGGCAGCGCCACGTCGCATTTGACGTTCCATATTCCGGCACATCCCTCGGTGTATTTGGCATTTTTGTGGTAAGAGAGGTATTCCTTGATGCGTTTGCGCTCGATTTCCTTGATTTTCTTGATGGTATCGAGGTTGATGCCTTCGGCATCGTATATATATCCGTTCGAATCGCTCATCGCTACTACTTTGCCGCCTAACTGCTGAACTTTTTCGGTGGCGTAGATAGCGACGTTACCTGAGCCGGAAACGACGACGGTTGTTCCCTCGAAGCTTTTGCCGTGGTCTTTAAGTGCTTCGGCCATAATATAAACGAGTCCGTAGCCGGTCGCTTCGGTGCGAACCAGTGAGCCGCCCCATTCGAGGCCCTTGCCCGTTAGGACGCCCGAGAATTCGTTTCGCAGCTTCTTGTACTGGCCGAACATAAATCCGATTTCCCGGCCGCCGACACCGATATCGCCGGCAGGGACATCGGT
>CAZHVR010000065.1:0-15217 GCA_964536225.1 uncultured Pirellulales bacterium | reverse complement strand
CTCTCGCCCTAAGCTTCTGCAAGGAATGAATACCGAAGCGGGCTGGCGAGGCAGCCGCTTGCGCATACGATTCCGCCGCTCGAAAATACCACGGCGAGTTCGCGAGGTTAAATTTCCCGAAGCCAGATGAAGCTCGCCGTGCAGCGAAGCTAAGAAAAATCACAGGAGGAATTTCAGATTAGGACGTCCAGCAGATTGTCTGAGGGCTGGGCTTGATTCCGGCTAAAAGACGCAGACGCAACGCCGTGAACTTCGGGCGTATCGGCGTTATAAGCAGGTTTTATATATGATTCGTATGAGGACCGATTGCCGGAGTTATCCTGAAAACTGTGCTGGCCCGACTGTTCCCACGGGTTCTGCGAGGCGTTATCACGGAATGACTGTTGAGCCGACTGACGCGGCGAATCCGAAGAAAGCATCACATCAATACGTTTTATGCTGACCCCTGATTCTTCGAGAGAGCGTATTATTTCAGGTATGGCCTGGCGAATCTCTGCCCTCGTCTGCGGATTCGTCGCCTCGAGGACTCCTCTAAGCTCGTTACCCTGCTCGCTGAATTTTACGGATATCTGGCCAAGCTCCGGCGGATTGAGACGAATTGTAATCTCGCTTGTTCCCTGCTGGATAGAGCTTCTGACGGACTCATAAATCTGCTCGCGAACCGACGCGGCGTTGTCCTGCAGGGGGACATTCGCGGAGGTATTCGCGGCACGGCCTACATTAACGCTCGATTCGGCCTGGCCGACGCCAATATCGGCTATAGGGCCTCTCGATGTCTGAACTGCATCACCGCTGGATTCCGACTTTGTTGTGACGCTCTTTACGGTAAAAAGTTCCGCTTTTTCAGGTTTTTCTGCCAAGCCCGCCGGGGTCTGTGTATCAGCGGACAATTGGCGTGCAGCCCCCTGCTGCTCTTTGCCTGATTCATTCTTAACGGCTATTTCTTTTACCGCCTCCGCTTCGATACGCCGTTGTTCTACTGCCTGCTCCTGTGCCCTGCCCACAGCTTCTTTATCGAAATATGCCTCCGCCTGTACCTGCTTTTGTTCAGGCGTGTTCGCGCCGGATGTTTTTGATTCAACGGTCTCGAAATCCGTAATCGGTTTTTGCTGTTCAGTCGCTTCGGCCGGCTTATTCGAACCTGTCTTGTCAATAAGCTCGCCTGCAGCCGGAGTGTTTTGTGATATTTGCTTATTGTCAACTGTTGTTTGCTGAGTGCCGTTTTGCTGCTTTTGCCCGTCGCTTTGCTGAATGCCCGCCTGCTGTTCAGTTGTTGAGATTATCTGCTGCCCTTCTTTTGTTTGAGCAGTAACCGCCTGCGAATTAACGCCGGTCTGTTGTGTTACATTCTTTTGAGTGTTTTGGTCATTATTTTCAACAATATCCCCCTGCGTCTCTTTCAGTGATAGTGGCGTCTCTTGTAATACTGCTTGTTTAATAACACCGTCGCCCTGGTCCGAAAGTTTATCATCCTGTGCAGCAAGTTTTTGTTCGAGCTTTGTCGCGATAGTATTTTGAGCGTTATTAAGCTGCTGGTCCGGGGATATTCTTTGGGCAAGTTCGGTGATTTGCTGCTTGTTCGCTGCCTCATCCTCACCAGAATCATCGTTGGAATGATTAGCTTTTAATCGTCGTCTCAAGGCATTTTCAAAAAACTCGCTTTGGGGTTCATCGCCGGATACCTTTTTACCACAAGAGACATTATCGGACGGCTCAATATCATCAGCACCTCTCACGCCGCCACTTATCCTGCTTTCATAGCGTTTTTTTGCCGAGAAATGCCCTGTTTTTGACGAAATTCGTTCGTTTTCGCTGCAAAAATCGTCGAAACGACCGGTTTTAGAGGAATTGCGAGCGGAACCTGTCTTGGCCGGCTGAATCGGCATTATATTTGAGACGCCAATTGTCAATAGATTCGTATTCATAGCACAATTCCAATCAAAATTAGCAATCGGCGTGCCGGGATATATCCGCAAAAGGGCTACAGCGCGTAACTTCTTGTTATCGATGGGGTTATATGCTCGGAACCGACCGATTTTTTTATATAAACCGATGCTCGAACAATAATCCGGCGAAAATTTCCGACCGGTGAGGCAACAATCGCCGTACTGCGGGAATATTCGGCACAGAAAAGCCATCTCGGCATACCTGAATCTGCGTCAAAAAAGCCGCCTTCGTGTATAAAAACATGACGTTGGATAGAAAAGGTTCCTGGCACCTTTTTACCGAAAATGCCCGTTTTTTGAGTCAAAACACCGGATTTGACCTTCATAAAGAAAATGGCACGATTATTGCTCTATTCATACAGCAAGAAGTAAATGCGCAACCCTGCTTTGGGATTGCAGGGGGCAGGTTTATTTGGGACTGACTAATGTCCAAAACGAGCTTAGTTGAGTTGCTTGAGGCCGGACTAAGAGCCGAAGCGATGCGGCAAAGGGCCGTCGCAAACAACATCGCAAACCTGCAAACTTCGGGGTACAGGCGGGTCGATGTGAAATTCGAGCAGCTTCTGGCCAAAGCGATAGAATCGGGCGGGGAGCTGGACCTTGATGAACTCGAAGCTCAATTATATCAGCCGAAAAACACTGCCGTAAAATCCAACGGCAATGACGTCAACCTGGAAGTTGAAGTAGGGGAACTGGTTAAGAATTCCCTTCGGCAAAAGGCCTTTATTCGCATTCTTAACAAAAAATATGACCAAATCAACGATGCGATAACCATAAGATAGCCGGGAATATCACGGTTACGGAGAACGTGAAATGAAAATAGAGAATGGATTCGGCCCCATTGATATCGCTATTTCGGGCCTTCGGGCACAGAACAAACAGATGGAAATTGTCTCCTCGAACATAGCGAACGCGAGGACAACCGATGCCGGCAAAGGCGAACCATACCGCCGATTAGAGGCCATATTCAAAACGGAAAGCGATGACATAAGCGGCGTTGAGGTCTCCAAAATTTCCAAGGATATGAGCGATTTTACAAGGGTGCTCGACCCGGGCAATCCCAGCGCAGACGAGAACGGCTACGTGCAAATGCCCAACGTCAGCATCCCCGTCGAGATGATGAGTTTGACAATGGCGGCGCGCACGTACCAGGCCAATGCGGCAGTGCTGCGGCGGTATCAGCAAATGGTCGATACGACGCTGGAGCTGCTTAAGTGAGCACAGTGAATCAATTCATACTCTAATGAGGTGAAAGACGATGATTAAATTCGACCCTAACGTCGGCCCGTTAGCGAACAACAACCTGCAGCAATTACAAAAACCGGCCGGCGGCACAAAACAGGCGACAGGATTCTCTGACGCCGTAAAGGCCCTTGATAAATATCTTTCTAACGTGGACGAGTCGCAGAAATCCTCGGACATGTCGGTGCAGGACCTCCTGTCCGGGCGCAACGAGGACATCACCACGGTCGTAGCCGCGGTGGCAAAAGCGGACATCGGTTTTAAGGTCCTGGTCGGGGTGCGAAATCAGCTTATCGAAGCATACAAACAGACAATGAATATGCAGCTGTAAACGGTTATCAGGGAATTAAAATATGAACTTCCTGCAGCAAATCATCGCGGTCTGGCAAAAAATTAACGTCGTGCAGCGTGCGCTGCTGACGGCGATTGTCCTGACGATGGGGATTATCGGGGCACTGCTGGTTTACTGGGCGAGGCTGCCTGATATGCAGATGCTATACTCGGAGCTCGGCCCGGAAGATGCGGCAAAGGTCACCGACAAAATCAGCGAGAAGGGTATTGCCTACGAGCTTCGCAACGGGGGCAAAAGTATTTATGTCCCCAGGCAGATGGTTTACCAGCTTCGACTCGACCTTGCCAAAGAGGGGTTGCCCGGCGGCGAACAGGGCGGATACAGCTTATTCGACAATGAGAAAATAGGAGTAAGCCCTTTCGTCCAGAACATAAATCTCAAACGGGCAGTACAGGACGAGCTTGCCAAAAGCATACAGATGATAGAGGGAGTGGTTTACGCACGCGTTCATATAGTAAGCAGCGAGCAGACGCTTTTCAGCTCCGGCCCGCAGCAGACAAGCGCATCGGTTGTTCTGAAAATCAAGCCGGGGTACCGGTTAGCCAACGGCAATATCGCGGCAATTGCCAATCTTGTCGCGGGCAGCGTCGAAGGGCTTAAAGCGGAAAACGTAACAATTATAGACAGTGACGGACGGCTTCTCAGCGGCCAGTCGGACCAGTCGCTGGGAGGCGGCGCGGGAACCGTCGCGGACTACAGGCAGCGAGTCGAGCAAAGTTTGGCAGAAAAGGTCGAGCATATGCTTCAGACGGTATTAGGGCCCGGCCGGGCCACCGTTCGGGTAAGCGCAGATGTAAATATGACCACCGTGAGCACAGTCACCGAAAGCTACAGTCCCACGGGAAAAGTCGTTACCAAGGAAGAAATAACGAGCAATTCCGAAACAGAGCCGGCCACATCATCAGAGGCGGGGCAGACCCTTGCCGGCGGAGTGAAAAAAGATGAAACGACGATGACTGAATACCTCGTTGGAAAGACCGTGGAGCAAAAGGCAATAGTGCCGGGAGAAGTGACGGCCCTGTCGGTCGCCGCAGTTGTGGACCTTACGCCTGCCGACGTAAACCAGGCGCAAGGCGCCGGGCAGCCGGCAAAAATAATGAAGCTTGAGGACGTGGAGAAACTAATTGAAAACGCGCTTGGGCTTGACCTCGAAGGCAAAGATTCACTGAAGGTCGTCGAGGCGAGGTTTTTCCGCCCGTCGGCAGCACCGGAGGAGGCACAGACCAAAGGGCTGGATTACATAAAAATCGCCGGTCAGGCCTCGATGGGAATTACGGCGATTTGTGCGTTATTTGTGCTGCGGATATTTACCAGGGCGAAAAAGAAGGCCGCGACCGAGGCGGCTGGGCAACTTCCCGCGGGCTCAGAAGCGGCGGGGCTATTTCCCGCAGCGGGGACAGGCGCGGAACCAGTTGTTGTTCGCAGGCAATTAGCGGAAGTAATGCGAAGTAACCCCGACCAAGCAAGACGGCTGTTCTCCAACTGGGTGCAGGAAAAAGCATAGAAACAGCATATAGCGGATAGCGAGTAGCGTACATATGGCGGAAACGGCGACTATACAGTTGAAGGGAAAGCAAAAGGCGGCGATGCTGCTGATGAGCTTGGATGCGCCTACAGCGGGCGAGCTGCTAAAGGGGATGGACCCGCAGACGGTCCAGGAGCTGGCGCTGGAGCTGGCATATCTGGACGCTTCGGGGTATCGCGAGAGCAAGGAAAGCATTGAGCTTGCGCTTGACTTCTGCAATTACCTCAGAGGCGGCGACACGTTCCAATTCAAGACGTTCCTCGAAGAGATGCTCAAGAACGCCGTTGGGGGCGAGAAGGCCCAGCAGATACAAAGGGAAATCAGCGATTTGCTGCGGAGGCGAGACCCGTTTATGCCCATCAGGTCGGTTAACTCGAAAGTTCTGGCAAAGGCGCTCGAGAACGAACATCCCCAGGCAATAGGGACTGTCCTGTCGGAATTAGACGCAAGGAAAAGCTCGGAGGTCTTAAGCGTGCTGGCAGAAGGCGTGCGGTTAAGCGTCATCAGCAGAATGACCAGCAAGGAAAGCATGGGCATAGAAGCGAAACTGCGGATAGCGAAATTAGTAAGCGACCGTTTGAAGGCCCAGACAGGCGCAGGGGAAGCGGCAGCCGCCCAGCCGGAGGCGGAGCAATCACTGCGAAAGGTGGCGGTGATTCTGCGAAACCTCAGCAAAGAGCTGCGTGACGGTATGTTAGGGGCAATCAAGGAAAAGGACGGAACAGCGGCCGACAAGGTTGCGGAGCTGATGATAATCTGGGAAGACATCCCGCTGGTTACCGACAGGTCGCTGCAACAGGGGCTGCGTGGCATAGACGCAAGAAAAATGGCGCTTGCCCTGAACAAGGCCGACGACGTGATAAAGAAAAAAATACGGTCTAACATATCAGAGCGGGCAAGTGCTATGGTGGACGAGGAGACATCGCTTATGGCGGCGCCCAAGAAGGAAGAGATAGCAGAATCTCGGGAGGAAATTGTCAAGATACTGCGAGAGATGAACATAAAAGGCGAACTGATGTTCGTGGAAAGCTGACGATATGACGAATATGCCTGCGGTACAACTTGCAAGGCCGATTGAAACGCTGAAGGTCATCCAGACGCCGACGATAGTGGTTGACGTGCCCGTCTCGGGTACAGACGGGCTGGAAGGCCAAAAGCAGCAGTACGAACAACTGCTGCAGACACTCGAAACGCTGGCGGCCAATCTTCAGCTTGTATATGAAAAGGCCATTGTCGAGCACAGGCAGGGTATAGCGAAACTGGCGGTGGAGATAGCAAGAAAGATACTCGTGCAAAAGGCCAAAGACGGGGACTACGAGATTGAGTCGATAATCGCCGAGGCGCTGAATAACGCCCCGGCGAGGCAGGACATCGTTGTTCGACTGAATCCACAGGACCTGGCGTGCTATCAGCAGGCCGACAAGAATTTCGCGGGCGTTAAATTCGTTGCAGATCCGGGTATCGGTCCTGCCCAGTGCGTGGTTGAGACGCCCAAGGGAAAGGTTGAGTCACTGATAGACGAACATCTCGAGCAGGTAGCAATGGTGCTCAGCAAAACAGTGTAAGCACAAGGTATGAGATTATGACAGAGAATCATTTGAAAGAGTTAGACGTGGATTTCGACCGGCTTCATTCGGTGGTTGAGACAATCAATCTGCTGGATTGCCAGGGCACGGTGATAAAGGTTTCAGGACTGACGGTGGAATCCAACGGGCCGATATTAGGCCTGGGTGAAACGTGCGGTATTCATATACGCGACGGTAACCGCGTGCTGGCGGAAGTTGTGGGTTTCCAGAACGACCATATCATTCTGCTGCCGTTAGAGCATATAGACGGCATATCGCCCGGGGACACGGTGACCGCACGGACCACGCCGAGACACATTGTGCTCAGTGAGAGCATCCTCGGCAGAGTCATCAACGGATTAGGCGAGCCAATCGATGAAAAAGGGACGCTGCAGGGCACAGAAAAAAAGGCGCTGGACGCCAAAAGCCCCCCGCCTATGACGCGTAAGAAGATAACCGAGCCGCTTGCGCTGGGCATCCGCTCAATAGACGGATTACTTACTTGCGGCAGAGGCCAGCGAATAGGCATTTTTTCAGGCAGCGGCATCGGCAAAAGCGTGCTGTTAGGTGATATCGCCAACTCGAGCGAGGCGGAAATAAACGTGGTTGCGCTGATAGGCGAGCGAGGCAGGGAAGTTCGGGAGTTTTTGGAGAACGACCTGGGCCCGGAGGGACTGAGACGCAGCGTGGTGGTAGTTGCGACGGCAGATTCACCGCCGATACAGCGAGTCAAGGCAGCGTTTATGGCGGTGACGATAGCCGAGTATTTCCGAGACAAGGGAAAGAACGTTTTGTTTATGATGGATTCGCTCACGCGCTTTGCGCAGGCACAGCGGCAGATAGGGTTAGCGGCGGGCGAGCCGCCCGCAACTAAAGGTTACTGTCCGAGCGTTTTCTCGCTGCTGCCCCGGCTTATTGAACGGCTTGGAAAGGCAGAAACAGGAAGCATAACCGGAATACTGACGGTTCTAGTGGAAAACGACGATATGACCGACCCGGTCGCGGACAGCGCGCGAAGCTTGTTAGACGGTCACATAGTTCTGTCTCGAAAGCTTGCGGAGCGGGGATATTTTCCGGCCGTGGACATTTTGGGCAGCGTCAGCCGACTGATGCCGGCAGTAACCAGCGAAGAACACAGGACGGCCGCAAGAAAACTGCGTGAGATTTACGCGACATACGCCGACGCCGAGGACCTGATTAATATCGGGGCGTTTTCGCCGGGCAGCAACAGGAGAATCGACGGGGCAATCGCACTGATAGACCGGATAAGGAACTTCCTGATACAGGCGGTAAGGCAAAGAACCGGCTTAAAGGAGACCGTGGGCCAAATGACGGCAATCACACAGGCTTGGGACCGGCTCTTAGGCGATAAAAACTGAGGTAATTCGTTAAATGAGGCGATTCGTATGGCGGCTGCAGCGGGTACTTGACGTAAGAACAAAGCAGGAAGCCATAAAGACACAAGAGCTCTTTATCATAACGGAAAAACTGGCGCAGACACGAAGCGAGCTGCTCATCCAGCAGAGGGTACTACGGGACATTTTCGAGTCGATAGCGTCCGAGCTGCCGGGCCGGCGATTAGGCAGGCAGGAGTTTTTCCTGCGAAACTCGGCTGCCACGGACGAACGAATCCGGCAGCTTCAGGACAAAGTCAACGAGTTGGAGTCGGAACAGAAGAAGAAAATAACCGAAGTATTGAAACTGCGACGATTCAAAGAGTCGCTCGAACAGCTCAGAGAACAGGCCAAAAGGGACTTTATGAAAGAGCAGGAAAAGCTCGAACAAAAACAGATGGATGAGACGGCAGTGCAGAGCTTTGCGCGTTCAGGCAATATCAGCGAGTAGAAAAAACAGAATAATAAAATTTTATTTGCCGGAGAATTAAAAGTGAGCAAGAAACACCTAATAATAGCAATAGCCGGGGGGCTGTTGAGTTTTTCCGCGGCGTTTATCGTGGTCTTTCTGGTCGGCCGGTCAAAACAGCCGACGCCCCCCGCGCCATCACCGCAGCCGGTCGCGAGCACAACACAGCAGACGGACGACGTCGAACCCACGCAGTCAGGCGTGCAGTTCGCAGGTGAATCGCAAACAATAAAAGGACTGAGCCAGAAACAGCTCAAGAGCTTAATCTACGAGGTGCGCGCAAAAATACACGATTACGAAGGTAAGATGAAAGAGCTCGAGCTTCGCGAGGAGCGGCTGGCGGTGACCCAGGAGACGCTCAAGAAAGATATCGACGAAATGAACCGGCTTAGAGTGGAGCTGGCGTCACTGGTGGCAAACCTCAAGGATCAGAGGAGCCGGCTGCTCGAAACCAAGGCACAGATAGCACAGAGCGAAAAAGCCAACCTTACAGGCATAGCAGCGACCTACGATAAGATGGACCCGGCCAGCGCAAGCAAGATTATAAGCAGTATGTGCGAAAAGCAAATGGAGACCGGCAGAATCCAGGGAGGCACGATAGACGACGCCGTGAAGATTCTTTTCTATATGACCGAGAGGACCAAGGCGAAGCTGCTGGCCGAAATGGTGACAACGGAACCAAAACTGGCGGCGGTCCTCTGCCAGCGATTAAAGGAAATAGTCGAGTAATAATTATGGACCCCGCAACAATTATCGGTGTGACTTTCGGTTTCATGCTTATCGGCTGGGCCATCCTGATGGGGGGCAGCTGGACAATTTTTGTCGATTACCCTGCGATGGCAATCACGTTAGGCGGAATGCTGTGCGCTACAATGATACATTTTTCGCTCCCGCAATTTCTGGGTATTTTTTCGGTCGTCAAAAAAACTATCGTTACCAGAATACCCTCTCCGGCGGAGCTGGTTCAGCAAATGGTCAACTTTGCAGCCATCAACAGACGAGATGGTGCGCTGGCACTGGAACAGGAGATTCCAAAGGCCAAAGATGCTTTCCTTGGCAGAGCCCTGCAAATGCTTGTTGACGGGCAGGACGGCGAGGCAATCAGGGATATTATGAGCATGGAGATTCAATACCTTCAGGAGAGACATTCAACCGGCAAGAAGATTCTGGAGTTTATGGGAGGAGCCGCCCCTGCTTTCGGAATGATAGGGACTCTTATAGGTCTGGTTCAGATGCTGCAGAATATGACCTCACCGGAATCCATCGGTGCCGGTATGGCGGTTGCTCTTATCACAACCTTCTACGGTGCGATGTCAGCGAATCTCATTTTCCTTCCGCTTGCGGGCAAACTCGGACAGTATTCGAAGGCCGAAGTCATGTCCAAAGAAATGGTTGTCGAGGGCGTCTGCTCGATAGCACAGGGTGAAAGCCCGACTGTCGTGCGTGAAAAGATGCAGGTGTTCGTATCGCTCCGCAGTCGTAAAGAGGTTAAGGCCACCGTATAATGGCATTGAAGAAGAAACCCCCGGAAGAAGATGACGCGCCTGGAGCGCCGCAATGGATGCTGACTTTCAGCGATTGTCTGACGCTTCTTTTGACGTTCTTCGTGCTGTTGATGACCTTTTCTTCCATCGGAGAAGAAACCATACCCGGTTTACGAAATGCTTTTCGCAAGGTGATGCCCAGCTTTCAGTGGTCAGACAAAATGTATCGCAATACCCTAATGACGGTTATGGGCGCCAACCCGGTCGAAGCAACCCTCGAAGGAAGCGAGCACGCAACCCTCGAGAAGGGAACAGGCGGGCTATTGAAAGAATCCGCTGAGTTTGGCGACCCTTTTGAGCCGAGGGTTTTTCTAATACCGTCAGGCAAGGTCTTCGCAGGAAAAGCGGCGGCAATCTCACCGCAGGGCAGAGACATACTCGATTCATTTGCTGCGTATCTTAAGAGGGTAAGCAACGGTGTAATTATAGGCGAGCATAGTTACGAAGGGGTTGCGACTTACAACAAATTTGAGCTTGCGCGCGCGTCGGCGGCAGCGGATTACCTGATAACAAAAGGCGGCATCGAAGCCGGAAGAATCGGAATTTCCTCGGGAAGAGCTTTAGACGAGCAGCAGCTTACAGGGCACGTTAAAGAAGCGAACAACAGAGTGCTTGAGATAGTTTTATTAGGACAGGACATAAAATAAATGAAACGCGGGAACCACACTATCGAGGACGACACTCCAAAGGCTCCGGCTTACATCGTTACCTTTACGACCCTGACTGCCCTGCTGCTGGCTTTTTTTGTGGTGCTGGTGAGTATGGGGACTATCCGCGACGATACGCTGTTAGACGAGGGCGAAGGCGGTGGGTGGTCATTTCTCGAATCATTCAAGTCGGGATTCGGAGCCAGCAAAAAGCTCGATGTCGGCAGCGCGTATTACTATGCCGTGGAAAACCCGGAAGAAGACGATGACGGCAGGACGCTGGATGCCGCCAGCGAACGGGTCAGACGGATTCTAAAAAAGGCGGCGTCATTCGGAGACGTCGCACCCTCACCCATAACAGCCGAAAAGGTGAATTTTGCGCTGACGGACATACATTTTACAGGCTACGAGGTCGCAATAAGCGCACAGGCCGAACGGTTCCTCAAGGAGTTCTGCTCATCTTTGCTGCTGGACGAAAGCCCGGCAAACGTAAGGTTATGTGTGCTGTGTTTAGGTAACAGGGACCAGCCGCGGGAAAAGGAACTTGTTCTGGCAGCCAGACGAGCCAAGGCGGTCGAGGATTTTCTCAGGGCAAATCTGCCTGAGACGGGGAAGTGGTCGATGTATTCGTGGGGGACCGGCGCGGAGAGTATCTGGACGGCCGGAGACACAACGGTTTCAACGCAGCCGCAGGTATTAATTGCCATATTGAGAAGCGGCGGTTAAACACCAAAGCGGTTCTGCCATAACTTCTGATTTATCAAAGAGATAAGCATATCCCGACCCACCGCGTTAAGTTTTTCGACAAATCGTCTGATTTTCCCCCTACGGTACGATACCGGCAGCCCCTGTAACACCGAAAACGGCAGTTGAGCGGTCAGGCACATCATTTGCACTTGTTTGGCTAAGGTAAGGTGCGTTTTATAAAGTGGCGAAAAGAAAAACAAAACTTATTGCGATATCGGCCTCATTGATATTGGCGGGCGGATTTCTGCCATGCGCGACCCGCCTGATAGCTGCGGCCGGCGCTCAACAGCAGGAAGAGTTGCCAGCCCTCTCTGAATCGGAAAAAGCACAGGAAGCGCAACCTGCACCAAAGACCGAAAACGAGCTGTCAAGTCCCCTTAGCGGATACGAATTTTTTTACAAGATGCTTTTATCGATATCGCTGGTCATCGTCCTCGGCGTTGCGGCAATTTACGTTTCTAAAAAACTGCTGCCGCGGTTTACAAATCTTCAGGGTAAACAAATACGCGTTATTGAGACAGCCCATATTGCGCCCCGCAAAGGGATTCACCTGATCGCGGTGGGCACGAAGCGTCTGCTTGTGGCAAGCACCAATGAGACCATAACGATGCTGGCAGACGTTACCGATTCTGTTACGGCTTTTGCAGCCGAGCTGGAGGCGAGGAGTTAAAGGAACAAATGACAAGCAGATATTTGCTGCCGATAATCGCAACCGTGCTGATATTCACGGGACAAGTCAAATCTGCTGTGCCTTTACAGCCGGAAATGCCCAAGCTGACTATTGACCCGGTAACTGACATCCCTTCTCAAAACATGCCCAGCATCAGCGAGCTGATGAGAATAGTTGACAAGGCCACGGCCGAGCAGGGCAAAAGCCGGGACTGGTCAACGCCTCTCAAGCTTGTAATCATTTTCACGGGGCTTGCGATTCTACCCAGCTTGCTTGTTATGATGACGTCGTTTACACGGATAGTGATAGTTCTGGCATTTGTCCGGCGTGCGCTTACGACACAGACGATTCCGCCCAACATCGCGATTGTAGGACTGGCCCTGTTTTTGACACTATATACGATGGCGCCGACCCTGACAAAAATCAACGCCGACGCGGTTCAACCGTATCTGGCCGACAAGATTAATTTCCATGCAGCCGCGGACAAGGCAGGCGGCAACATCAAGGAATTTATGCTCCGGCAAAGCAGACAGGCCGACCTGGCACTGTTCGTGCAAATGGCGAAGATTGAAAAGCCAAAGACCCCGATGGATATCGGTCTGCACATAGTGATACCGGCCTTTATTATCAGCGAATTTCGCACGGCGTTTGAAATGGGATGCCTTCTGTTCATTCCCTTTTTACTGATTGATATGGTCACCGCGGGTGTGCTGCTCAGTGCAGGAATGATGATGCTTCCGCCGGTTATGATTTCACTGCCTTTGAAGCTGATATTATTCATACTCATCGACGGCTGGAGCTTGTTAGCGAAAAGCTTGAGCTTGAGTTTCAGGTAATTTATTTCAGGAATACGATATGGATTCGAGCTTCAGTTTATATATCGGCCGCCACACGCTTGAAACGGCCCTGCTTCTGTCGGCCCCGATTTTAATTACGTGTATAGTCGTAGGCGTGGTAATAACGCTTCTGCAGGCAGTCACCTCCATCCGCGATATGACGTTGACCATAGTTCCCAAGCTTTTGGCCGTAGGCGTCGTTATGCTGCTTACAGGCGGGTGGATGCTCGAAGTGACAATGCGATTCGCCACTGAAATGTTCACATACATTCAGAACATCGGTCACTGACCTATGGAATCGCTGCTGATAGAGAAGCTTCTTTCGTTTGCGATGGTCCTGACGAGGATTTCGGGCTTCCTGCTTTTTGTACCGGTTTTCAGCTCGAAAAGCGTTCCAATGACAATAAGGGTCGGGGCCACGATGCTGCTGTCGGTTTTCTTTTGTCTTACAAATCCGCCCGTTATCGCAGTTGAGCAGGTTTCTGCGGTGCGGGTAATGCTGCTTCTGAGCGGCGAGGCGACCTACGGGCTGGCGCTTGGGGTAATCGCAAACATTCTTTTCTCGACGGTCAAGCTCGGCGGCCGAATAGCTGAAAACCAGATGGGGCTGTCGATGGCCGAGGTCCTGGACCCGATGACAGAGGAGCGAGGCCAGCCAGTTGGAAGCTTGCTTGAAATGATATTCATCATAGCGTTTCTCGCGGCCAACGGCCATCACTTGCTGATAAAGGTCATCCAGCGCAGTTATGAACTTTTTCCCGCCGGCAAAATACCAACTGTGTCTGCCCTTGCGTCAAATATGCTCGAGGCGACTTCCACGATGCTGGCAGTGGGACTTAGATTGGCGGCCCCTATGCTGGCGGTGCTGCTGGTGCTGCTGATTGCGCTGGCTATTCTGGCCAGGTTAGTCCCGGAAATGAACATATTTTTTATAAGCTTTCCATTAAGAATAATTCTCGGCCTTGTGATACTGGTCCTGTTTGTACCGTTCATTGACGGATTTGTCGGTGAAATGGCCCAGCTTATGGCGAGAATATTGCCTTTGTGAATTCTTTTCGCTCGATATCTCGACATCGAGTATCGAGTGCCGAACAGCGAGTAACGAGAATATGCCTGAACAGCCCGCAGCAGAAAGGACGGAACAGCCGACAGCGCGTCGGCTCCTAAAGGCCAGAAGCAAAGGCAACGTTCCGCAAAGCCAGGAGTGCACGTCGGTTGCGATGCTGTTTGCGCTGGTCGGAATACTGACCATATTGTCCCACCGGGTAGCGAACTGGGCGGCGACACTCACAAAAGAGGGTTTTTCCTGCCAGACGCGTTTTTTCAGCAGCAGCGAGGCATTCATCAATTTCATAAATACCAAGATTGCCGATTCGATTTTTATCAGTATCCCTATATGGTTTGCGCTTGCCGCAGGCGTGATTCTGGCAACTTTGGCAGTCAGCGGTCCGAACTTCGCGCCGGAGGCGTTACGTCTGCGTTTCGATTCGATAAATCCGGCCACCGGCCTGCAACGGCTTTTCAACGGAAAATCCTTCGCCAAACTGCTTCTGTCGATACTCAAGCTGATAGTCGTATTGATAATCGTCGGGGCCTATCTCAGCCGCCAGGTTGACACGCTGATGAACCTTCGCTGGGCGTGGATCGGGCAGATAATCACCGTTATCGGCGGGATAATATTCGGCGTGTGTATTCGCGTGTGCATAGCGTTATTAGTCCTGGCCGTGGCGGACGCGATGTATCAGAAATGGAAATACATCCAGGAGCTCAAGATGACCCGCCAGGAAGTCAAACAGGAGCTCAAAGATACAGAGGGCTCACCCGAGGTCAAGGTCAGAATACGCCGGCTCCAGTTACAGATGAGTATGAAACGGATGCTGCAGGACGTGCCCAAGGCAAAGGTCGTTCTGGTCAATCCGACGCACGTGGCCGTTGCGCTGAAATACGACCCGCCGGAAATAAACGCGCCGATGGTGGTGGCAAAAGGCGTTGACCAGGTTGCCGAAAAGATTATGGAAATCGCACGCGCGCACGGCGTGCCTATTATCCGCAGGCCGGAGCTTGCCCGGACAATATTCTCGACTGTTCAAATCGGCGAAATAATCCCGCAAAATCTCTACGTTGCGGTAGCGGAAGTTTTGGCGATGCTGCACCGCCTGCGAAAGAGAAGAAGATAGCCGCGATAAGGCACAGAAGCATAAAAATATATATCCAGATAAATATTTTTTGAGTCGTAAGTGCCCCCCCCCCCCATAAGGAGTTACAAACATCAAAACAAAA